>NZ_JBCPSP010000079.1:0-8650 GCF_051129895.1 Pseudomonas sp. Je.1.5.c | reverse complement strand
TATCGCGGGGCAACCCCGCCCCCCCGCCAGATCCACATACCAGCGTGGGAGCGGGCTTGCCCCGCGATAGCGTCGGCACAAGCACTAACAATCTCTAATCAGGCAGCGCTCTCGTTGCCCTTCGCCGAATGCCCAATGAACTTGAGCATCCATTTCCCAACCAGATCTCCCTGGTGCTCGGTCGACAGGCTGGCAATCGCCCGCTGGTACACCTCATCGCCCAAATACTCCTGACGTGCATCGAGCAACGCCCGCGAGTAGTCATGGACGAACTCCGGATGCCCCTGGAAGCACAGCACCTGGTCGCGAATGTGATACGCCGCGTTCGGGCAGAAATCACTGGACGCAATCACCGTAGCGCCTTCTGGCAGTTCAGTGACTTGATCTTGATGGCTGATCAGCAAGGTCAGCTCAGAGACCTCAGGATCCATCCACGGCGCATGCGCCGCCAGGCTATAGCGATGAATGCCAACGCCCCAGCCGCGATCGGCGCGCTCGGCTTTGCCACCTAGCACCAGCGCCAGCACTTGATGACCGAAACACACACCGAGCAACTTCTCGCCACGCTCATAGAGTTTGAGCAAGTACGCCTTCAGCGTCTGGATCCACGGATCCGTGCCAAACGAGTCAGCCTTGCTGCCCGTGACCAGATAGGCATCGAACTTTTCGCCGTCAGGGGGATAGTCGCCATTCATCACGTTGTACACCTGAAATTCGGCCGCAACCGGCTGACGCGAGAACAACTGCTCGAACATCCTTCCGTAGCCCTGATACTGCGCCGTCAACTCCGGTCGCAGAACATCGGTTTCAAGGATGCAGATGCGTAACGACATAGCGATAGTCCTGAACGACATGTGTGGAAATTGTGCTAGAGACTGACGCGAAAGGGACGTACAAGCAAGGGGTTGCACTGACGAACGGTAAGCCCTGTAACCCTTGGTAACCACCCTCGCGCAGCGGTCTAGCCCCGCCATGCCAGCGTGCTAGCCAGTGGCCTTAAAACCAAAGGAACTCGATCAGTACTCAGTTAGAACAAAGGGTTCTGAAACATGGATAACGTTCGCCCTACTGTTGGTTTATATCCACAAAACAAGAGGCATGCAGGAGTTGGCGTGCAACTACGCCGCTGCGATCGACCCGACGCAAAGACAGGGAAGCCAAAGGCTATTCAGGAATAACAACAAGAAGGCGGTCCGCCATGTTCAGACAATCGAAAGTACGCCAAGCCGGACTCATATTGTTCGCCACTACACTGCTGCTGATCCTGCCGAACCTCACTCGGCTATTTGGCTGACAGCATCTGTGGAATTATCTGGCCGAGCACAGGTAACCTGCCGACCCTGATGGTTGGAGAATACCTATGCGCCGATGCCTTGCCCTGCTCGTCTTGATGTTCAGCCTGCCCTTGCACGCAGCGCAATTGAACCTGGAGCTGGGTGATGGCACGCACCGATGGGACAGCGCCGAGCTGCTCAGCCATCCACAAGCGCGCAACCTCGATATCGCCCAGGACGTTGCCTATAAACGCGCCATGCATTATCGCGCGGTGCCCCTGGCGGTGTTGCTTGAAGGCATCCAGCCAGCCGACCACCTGCAGGCCGTAGCCTTGGATGGCTTTGCCGCCGAAATGCCAGCTGCGCCTTTGTTGCAACAGGGTCCGGCCCGCGCCTGGCTCGCCATTGAAGACCCCACCCAGCCGTGGCCGGCGCTAACACCGGGTAAGCCAAGTGCGGGGCCGTTCTATCTGGTATGGACCGATCCACAGGCCAGCGGCATTCGCCCGGAACAGTGGCCGTTCCAGATTGCCATGATCCGCAAGTTGGAGTCGGTCGAGCAACGTTTTCCCGCCCTGCTACCCGATGCCAAATTGCCCAGTAGCGATCCGGCGCGACAAGGCTTTGCCCTGTTCCAGCAAAACTGCCTGGCCTGCCACCGCCTCAATGGCGCAGGTGACGCCCAGTTCGGCCCGGATTTGAACTTGCCGCATAATCCAACGGAATACTTCCAGCCCGAGTTTTTGCGTCAGTACATTCGCGACCCGCAAAGCTTGCGGCATTGGCCGCAGGCGAAGATGCCGGGGTTTGCGCAAAGTGTGCTGAGTGAGCAAGAGCTGGATGCGTTACTGGCGTATCTACGCCATATGGCCAAGCGCAAGCCTTGAAGCACCCGTTGGCCCTTTCGCGGGCAAGCCCGCTCGCACAGGTACCACGCTGGCTTCGAACTCAACGGGGTACCTGTAGGAGCGGGCTTGCCCGCGAAGAGGCCCGTGTTGCCACCATCACACCGGGCTGTGAGCATCGTTTGGAGAACGCTTCAGTGCAGGCATGATTCAATAACTCTTGTGATCGACTTGAATGGCAATGCCTGCGATGGGCTGCACAGCAGCCCCCTGCTCAAACCTCAGGCAGTCTGTCGTTCATGCTTGACGCCCCACCCTTCGACCTCACCGCCAAGGGGCACGACAACCCCCTCGAAGGCTTCCTCGAAGGCACCGATTCCCCGGTAGGTGGCATACATGATCTTGCTCAACTCAAGATCCCAACCACCATCGTCACGTTCACGCACCTGAGCATTGAGTGACTCACCACGAAACTGTCCGGCGGCCTGGCGCGCGCCGTCTTCATTGGGAAATACCGCGTAGAACTCGATGGGGTGGATCTGGGTGAAGTCGAAACCGCCAGCTTTCATCTGGCGCAGGACACTGCTGCTGATATCGTCGTTCTGGCTGCTCATGAATCGTCCTCCTGAATAAAGCAATGGATAGACTTTCCGTGCACTACGCACCTGCCGGCGTGTTGGCGATGCCGGACAGATCGAGCTGATGCAAGACGCGAATGAAACCCACCCCGGCCCGCAGAAAAGACCGACGTGTTCACCCAGCGTAGTGCCTCTCAGAGCACTACGCCAGAGCGGCGCCGTTTTACGGCAATTCGCGGATATCGGTGATCGACACGCCGCTTTGCTCCTTGAGCCAGCGTGCGGTGGGGGATTGGCTGCGGTCTTGGAAGTCGTTGAGGTCCAGTTCGTCCATCACTGGAAACAGGTGCGAGCGGATAGCCCGCGCCGCATCCTCGTCACTGGGACGCTGCTCGGCAGTCAGCAGCAGCGTGGTGGTTTCGCCTTTCTGGTCGGCAAAGATGACTTCCCACTCTTTCATTGAATAGCCCTCCTCGATACAGCAATGAGTGACATCCGTTCTAGCTTGACCCCTGCATAAGGACATTGTTCAGCATGGCTGCCGAGCGAGCATGAAAAAGGCCCGCCGGTCACCCGGCGAGCCTCGTTTACAGCAAAACCCGAATTACTTCGGCGTGCCGTGGATTACACCTGCCGTGTTATCCAGCAGGCTCTTGGTCGCAGTCTGGATGTAAGCCTCGAGGTTTTTCAGCATGTGCGGCTGATCCTCGCTTTCAACCAGCTCGGCCTTGAACTCGCGGCCCAGTTGGTAGCGGTACAGGCGCGGGCTCATGTCCTTGGACTCGATCAGGATGTGATCACCCTTGATTAGGCCGACGATCTGCTCGCTGCCCGAGGGCTTGATGATGCCCACCCCCGGATCCCCTTCAGGCAGGTTGAGCAGGTCGCGCCCCCAGCACTGGTGACGGGTCTGGCCACCGAGACGGCCCATGATGGTCGGCACGATGTCGACCTGGGTGCCCACGGTGTGGTCAACGGCGCCGAATTTCTCCTGGATCCCCGGAGCGATCAGCAGCAGCGGCACGTTGAAGCGGCCCAGGTCCAATTCGGTGACCTGTTGGCTGTTGCCAAAGCCGTGGTCGCCAACGATGACGAACAGGGTCTCCTTGAAGTACGGCTCCTTGCGCGCCTTCTCAAAGAACTGGCCCAGGGCCCAGTCGGAGTAGCGCATGGCGGTCAAGTGCTCATCCAGACGGCCCTGGCCGGTCACCGGCTCCACCGGCAGGTCTTTAGGCAGCGCGTACGGGGTGTGGTTGGAAAGCGTCTGCAGCAGCGCGTAGAACGGTTTCTTGCCGTAGTTCTTGGCCAGCTCTTCGGCGCCGCGGTCGAACATGTCCTGGTCGGACACGCCCCAGGTCGGGTCGGAGAACACCGGGTTGACGAAGTCATTGCGGCCGATGAAGGTGGTCATGCCCTGGTTGCCGAAGAAACCAGACTGGTTGTCCCAGGCAAAGTCGCCGTTATAGACATAGACGTCGTCGTAGTCACGGGCACTGAGCAGCGCTGGCAGGCCGGACAGCTTGTGGCCGCCCTCTGGCGTTTGCATCAGGTACTCGAAGCCTGGCAGGTTCGGGAAGCACGCCATGGTGGCGAACATGCCCTGGTGGGTATGGGTGCCGTTGGAGAAGAAGCGGTCGAACAGCAGACCCTCCTTGGCCAGCTTGTCGAAGTACGGAGTGATGTTGTTCGGGCTACCCAGGGCGCCCACCGAGTGACCGGCGAAGCTCTCCATGAGGATCACCACCACGTTCTTGACCGGCAGGGTGCGCTCGGCAGGCGGCACGAAGTCACGGCGTACGGCCGCTTCATCGGTATCGACCAGGGTATCGTTAGGGGTCAGCAGCAGGTTGCGTACCGCCTCCTGGGCGACCACTGGGTCGAGGGTGGCCTTCCAGATATTGCTGCGGTCTTCGCCAAAGCGGCTGTGGGCAGCGTCGATCAGGGTCAAGGTGCCGTTCAGGCCCAACTGGTTGACGAAGTTGGAGTCGGTGGTGAAGGCATCACCCCAGCGCATTGGCGGGCCCTGGCGCAGGGTGCCACGCGCGGCGATCACCGCCACCAGCAGGATGACCATGAACACCGCCAGGCGGCCGTACCAGGCAACCGGCGCACGTGGGCTGACGCTTGCGCTTGCGCTGCTGCCACGGGTCAGGCGATCGATGCCCTTGAACAGCAGGCTCAGCAACCAGGTGCCGACCAGCCAGGCCAGTATGTAGCGGACCACCGGGAAGCCGTACCAGAGCATGCTCATGACGGTCTTGGGGTCTTCCTTGATGTACTGGAACACCAGGCCGTTCAAGCGCTGATGGAACTCGCGGTAGAAGTCCATCTCCATCAGGCCGAGGAACATCACCGTACTGGCGGCCAGGGTCAGCCACAGGCGGAAGAAGCCACGCCGAGCCATCGCCCAAGGGCTGAGCACCGCCAGCAGCAGCGGAATGCTGATGTACACCACCACCCGCAGGTCGAAACGCAAGCCGTTGAGGAAGCCCTCGGCCACGGTGGAATAAGGGGTGTCGCCGATCATGTCGCTGTTGTAGACCAGCAGCCCCAGGCGCACCAGGCTGAGCATCAGCATGATCACCAGGCCGCACAGCAAGGTATAAGCCAGGTGCGATTTGAGGGTCGGCGCGAACGGGACCGGCACGGCCCGTTGTTTCAAGGCATCCGTGTTAGCCATGAATGGGGAGATCCTAGGATTGCGGGTTTGCGGGAAGGCGACATCGCCACAGAGCCCTGCCATCAAGCATGGCGTTGGACTAACGCAGCATTGTGCGGCGCGGATTCTGGTTAATCCAGTGTGAAAATTTTGTCACGAACGCCGACAGACGGCGCGAGATTGCCCCTATCGCGGGGCAATCCCACCCCCACGCCAACCAGCAATGCCTGCTGGCGGGGCGCTCAGAGGCGGATATTGCCTCTGGGGCCAGCAATCGCCCAAATGATCAGGCCAATGACCGGCAGTAACAGAATCAGCAAGATCCACAGCACTTTGATGCCCACTTCGGCACCACTTTTCAGAACATTCACAATCGCCCAAATGTCCAACGCCAGTATGATCAGGCCTACCAGGCCATTGAATGTCGAGCCCATGCCTTCGCTCCTGAAAAAATCCGTGTGCGGCTGAGCATAGCGTCTATCACGCCGATAGAAGGGAATCCTTGGGCAGCGGCGCAGGTCACTGGTTAGACTGATTTCATTCATTGTCATTGAGGTCCGCATGCCACCTGCCAACACTCAAAGCGCCGCCCCAGCCTCGATGCTGAGCGCCTGGCGGCAACAAGCCCTGAATGCTCCCTGGCTCAGTGCCGGCCTGGGCGTGAGCCTGCTTGCGATTGTTATCCTACTGCTGGCCAGCATGTGGAATGCCGTCAACGGTGATCACTCAGACAACCTGCACCTGGCACTGCTCGGCGGGTTGGCAGGTTTTGGCGCTACCGCGCTGGGCGCAGTGCTGGCGGTGGTACTACGTGATGTCAGCGCGCGCAGCCAGGACGTGATGCTTGGCTTTGCCGCGGGGATGATGCTCGCGGCGAGCTCGTTTTCGTTGATTCTGCCCGGCCTCGATGCGGCCCGCGAGATCACCGGCAACGGCCCGGCCGCAGCGTTCACCGTGGTCCTCGGGATGGGCCTGGGCGTGCTGTTGATGCTTGGCCTGGACCGGTTTACCCCACACGAACACGAAAGCACCGGCCCTTGTGGCCCTGAGGCGGAGCGGATCAGCCGGGTGTGGCTGTTCGTGCTGGCGATCACCTTGCACAACCTGCCCGAAGGCATGGCGATTGGCGTGAGCTTTACCAATGGCGACATGACCATTGGCTTGCCGTTGACCAGCGCCATCGCGATCCAGGACATTCCTGAGGGCTTGGCAGTGGCCCTGGCCCTGCGGGCGACGGGGCTGTCGAATCTCAAAGCGGCGCTGGTGGCGATAGGCTCAGGGCTGATGGAGCCTTTGGGGGCCGTGATCGGCCTGGGGATTTCCACCGGCTTTGCCCTCGCCTACCCGATCAGCATGGGCCTGGCTGCGGGGGCGATGATCTTTGTGGTGTCGCACGAGGTGATCCCCGAAACCCACCGTAATGGCCATCAGACAGCGGCGACGCTGGGGTTGATGGGGGGCTTTGGGGTGATGATGTTTCTGGATACGGCGTTGGGCTGATGGGTTGCCAGTGCCGGCCTCATCGCTGCGATTGGCCCCGCGATGAGGCCGCACTGGCGACAACCACTGTCAGTTGTGTACAGCGACCTTCAAGGCCTCCAACGCCGGTTCCACGGCGATCCCCACCTCAGCGCCCAACTCCAGCACCCGCGCCAGGTCATTCTGACCGACCATCACCATCTGCAACTCGTCATCGAGCAACTGGCTGAAGTTGAGCAGCACATAACCACCGGCTTCCTTGTTCAGCGCGCCCATCTGCACCTGAATGCGGTTGAGTGCGGTCAATGGCTCGGTTTTCGCCAGCTGCTTGGGCTTGAGGTTGAACGGCACGCTCTTGTCGAACGAATCAGTGATGTTCTGGAACAGCTCCTGATAGCTGTCGGCCTGGAACAGCACGGTATCCGGCAGGCTACCGAGCACGATCCACTCACCCAGCGGGATCGGGAAGGTGTCGTCGTAGTTAATATCCGGGTTGGCGGCCAGAAACGCGGCGGGGTCGGCGTAGGCCTGAGCGGCCTCGTCGGCAATGCGCTCGATCTCGTCATCGGGCATGCAACCGGCGCCGACGAGGCTGATGAATTCGCGCAATTGGTCTTTCATGAGGGGGCTCTGCAATGGTGAAAAAGTCACCAAGGATAGCTGCAAACGCCCCCTGAGGGTTAGCCGACCAGCGCCTGCAAGCGCGCAGCGGTGTCGACCGCGCCCATGGTTTGGGCGGCGGCAAGGGCATTGGCGCCCCGGGCATCCTGACGCGCAGGGTCGGCGCCCTGGGCCAGCAGGTAGTCGACAATTTCGCTGCGATTGAACATCGCCGCCAGCATCAACGCTGTACGCCCATCGGCGGCGGCGGCATCCACCGGTACGCCGTGCTCGAGCAGCAGGCGAATCATCGCCAGATCGCCCTTGAACGCGGCGCCAGCGATGGGCAACTGGCCGTTGTCGTTAGCCATCAACGGATCGGCGCCATGGCTCAACAGCACCTGCACGGCATCATGATGGCCATGGTAGCTGGCAAGCATCAGCAGGGTATCGCCCTTGTGGTTGCGCAGATTGGCCGGCAGGCCGCTGGCGAGCAAACGCCCCAGCATCGGGGCATCACCGCGGCGAGCGCGCTCGAACACCTCTTCGGCAAAGGCTGCGGCTTCGTCGTCGTTCATGGTGGCGGGCTGTTGGTCGGACATTCTGAACCTCCTGGCAAAATTTAGAGCCCAAGTCTTTGTCAGGCACCCCTGATGGGTCAAAGGTTCAGATTCTATTGGGCCCAGAGGCTGGCTCTATGGCCATGCAAAATGCACTGTGCAAAATGCACGACCATGCACTATGCACGAAGACCTCCTCTTCAATATCCTTTAAGTCACTGATTTTAAAGGAATTTAATAGATCACGAAGACTGGCACGGTCACTGCAACGATCAACTCACGTCTGCCAACACAACAGTCAGGAGTTGATATGGATCTCATTCAGCAAAAGTTCGCCTCGGTGTTTTCCGCCTACCAGGTCGCTACCCAGGCCCGCCCGGACGGCGGCATCCTGCTGACCCTGCGTGCCGCTGATGGCGTGGTCACCCGCCGGGTACTGACTTACGGCCAACTGCACAGTGCCGAGCAGCTGTCGTGGGCGATCAGCGCGATTCGCCGTGACCTGGCGGAACAGGCCAGTGAGCTGCCAGTGATCTCGATGCTGCAGAGCCAGCAGCGGTTTGCGCTGCCGACTTACCGCTGAGTGTCAGTACCACTGCTATCGCGGGGCAAGCCCGCTCCCACGTAATTTAGCTTCAGCAGGAAACTACGTGGG
>NZ_JBCPSP010000078.1:0-8756 GCF_051129895.1 Pseudomonas sp. Je.1.5.c | reverse complement strand
CGTCATGGCAGACAACGCAATCACTCTGTCAGATCGCTATCGCGGGGCAAGCCCGCTCCCACGCCCCCCCGCCTATTAGTTCCATCAACCAACAGGTCTATCAACCAACAGGTCCACGCAGCCATCCTGCGTGCGCCAACGTTGCTTTTTGAGGTGAACCCCTTTTACAGCTACGATGGTCAAACCCGCCCAACCAAGGCATGTCCTGCACAATGATCATCGGCGCTCTGCTCATCCTCACCTGGCTGGTCCTGCTCCTGCGCTATCCGGCCAAGGCCCTGCCGATCTCCCTGGCCGCCGTATTGGGCCTGGGGCTGGTTGCGCTGTGGGTAGTCTGGCAAGACAGCCGCGAATCTTCGCAGCTGGCCCGCCTGGAATTGCGCCTGACCTACGCTCCTGATCAGTGTCCTGCCGACCGCGCCCTGCGCGTGACCATGAAAAACGGCAACAAGGCCCCCCTCACCGAACTACGCTGGCGAGTCGGCGCCTATGCGCCGGGCGACACCGTCAACCTCGCTGAAAGCACCTACAGCGCACCGCGCTACCGCGGCCCCGGCGAATTGCAACCTGGCGCCGAGTGGAGCGACTGCCTGCCCTTGCCGCCGCTGCGTTCAGGCTATCGCCCGCAGACCCTGGAGTTTCGTCCAGAACACCTGCAAGGCTCGTTTGCCAACTAGCATTTTTGTCAGTTTCGCCGCGACACCACCTGGCATTGAATAGGCGCATTGCCTTGTCAGGAGGACGTTGTCGTGCACCTGCATCCCCTCTGCGACCCCGATGCCCTGGACGACCTGCTCGATGCCGAACGCCGCGAGCGGCGCAGCGTGATCTTCGTCGGCTCGCACAGTTGCCCGCCGTGCAACAGCCTGCGGCCGGTCTATAAACGCCTGGCGCGCCGCCTGCGGGGCATCACCTTTTACGACTTGAACCTCGACCAGTTCGAAGATCCCGCCTGGGAGGGCTGGCTAACCGCCGTGTTCAAGGACCTCGACCTGCGCTACATCCCCTCGCAGATCCTGCTGCCGGTCAGAGGCTCAGCACAGGTGGTGCGCGTTGGCCGCGCGGCACCGTTGCGTCAGGCATTGGCAAGGCTGCATCGCCCCGGCTGCGCTATGATCGAACCTTCATCCCTTTTGCGCAGACCCCGCCATGCCCACAGTTCTCATCACCGGCTGCTCCAGCGGCATCGGCCGCGCCCTGGCCAACGCCTTCCGCGATACTGGTCACGAAGTCTGGGCCACGGCCCGCAAGCTCGAGGATGTGCAGCAACTGAGCGCGGCTGGTTTCTGCGCACGACAGCTGGATGTCAATGATGCCCACGGCCTGACGCAGTTGGCCGGCGAGCTCGAACAGCGCCATGGCGGCCTGGATATCCTGATCAACAACGCCGGCTACGGCGCCATGGGGCCGCTGCTCGATGGCGGGGTCGAGGCGCTGCGTCAGCAGTTCGAGACCAACGTATTCGCCGTGGTCGGCGTGACCCGCGCGCTGTTCCCGCTGCTACGTCGCAACCGCGGCCTGGTGGTGAATATCGGCAGTGTTTCCGGGGTGTTGGTGACGCCGTTTGCCGGCGCCTACTGCGCCTCGAAAGCCGCCGTGCATGCACTCAGTGATGCCCTGCGCCTGGAGCTGGCGCCGTTCGGCATCCGGGTGATGGAGGTCCAGCCTGGGGCGATTGCTTCGCAGTTTGCCAGCAATGCCCAGCAGCAGGCCGAGCAGGTATTGGCGGCTGATTCACCGTGGTGGCCGCTGCGCGAACATATCCAGGCACGCGCGCGCGCTTCGCAGGACAAACCCACACCGGCCGCGCAGTTCGCTCAGGGATTATTGGCGGCGACACAGAAGTCGCCGACGCCGGCGCTGGTGCGCCTGGGCAATGGCAGCACCGCGCTACCGCTGCTGGCGCGCTTGCTGCCGCAGCGGTTGCTCGACAAGGTGCTGCGCAAGCGCTTTGGGTTGTTGCGACCGCTTTGACTGTGGTGACCGCTTCGCGGGCAAGCCCGCTCCCACAGGGCCCGAGTCGTTTGAGCCAGGTGTGTAGAGCCTGAGACCGACGCTGTACCTGTGGGAGCGGGCTTACCCGCGAAGAGGCCGGCACAGTCAGCACAAGGGCTGGACGCCAACCGCAGCCAGATCAACCACCCTGGTCGCCACCTGCTCCGCCACCCCAGGCACAACCGCATCAACCCTCACCCCAGTGCTGGCCAAGGTCTCGCCCATCCCGCGCACTAGAGTCTTCAGCTCGCGCTCAGCGCACAGAAACACCAGCCGCCCCCAGTTACGCGCCACCATTCCCTGGGCGTAATGGCGTGCCAGGCTGGTAGCGCAGACTTGGGCCACGGCTAAGCCGTTGACCAGGATGTCAGTGTGCGGCACGCGCTCGATCAGCGTCTGGATGCCCTGGTCAGTACTCAGGTCGGCAGCGACGCCGATGAGGCGAGCGGCGGGAAGTGCCTCGCGCACCTGCCTGAACGCTTCATCGACGTGGGCCTGACTGCGGCCGTTAAGCACCACTTCGGCGCCGGCCTGGACCAAGCCGATCACGATCGCCAAACCCAGCCCGGTGGTGGAGGCCGTGACGATGGCGCGCTTGCCGTTCAGGGGAAGGTGCATCTGCGGCCTCCTCGTTTGTTGGTTTGGTTGTTGGGGCTTGCTTTGCAGCCGCAAAGCGGCCCCGCTTCACACCCTAGGCGGCTCTTGGTCAAACGCCTGCCACCCCCCACCCAACGCCTTGTACAAACCCACCATGGCCTGCGAAACCGCCGCCGAGCTGTCGATCCACTGCTCTTCACTGGCCAACAACGCCGACTGCACGCTCAGCACATTGAGAAAGTCCACCGCCCCTTCGACGTACTGGCGCTGAGCGGTTTGCAAGGCAATCCGGTTCTCCCGCACCGCCTCGGCCAAATGATCGCGGCGCAGCTGACTGGCGTTATACAAGCGCAACACATCGTCGATCTCATGCCAGGCAGCCAGCACCACCTTGCGGTAGTTCAGCGCCGCTTCCTGTTGCTGGGCCTCGCGCAATTGCAAAGTCCCGGTCAGCCTGCCGCCTTCGAAAATCGGCAGCGACAACTGCGGGCCAAAGGCAAACCGGCGTGAGTCCCACGCGCCAAAATCAGACAGCTGCATGGCCTGGAAACCCATGCTGCCGGACAAGCGAATACTGGGGTAGAAATCGGCCTTGGCCACGCCGATGCTGGCGGTGGCAGCATGCAAGCGCGCTTCGGCCTGGCGGATATCCGGGCGGCGCTCAGCCAGCTCAGATGGCACGCCAATGGCGAATTTCTCCTGCGGCGCCGGCAGCTCGCCGGTCTTCAGCAGCTCGCTCTGCAAGCTGCGCGGTGGCTCGGCGGCAAGCAGGCTCAGGGCGTTGATCAGGTCATCGCGGCGCGCCTCCAGCGTTGGCAGGCGCGCTTCCATCGAGGCCACCTGGGCCCCGGCCTGGGCCACATCCAAACGGGTGGCAACGCCTTGCGCCTGGCGATCCTGGGACAGCTGCAGGCTGTGCTGGGCGACCTTGAGGTTGTCCTGGGTGACCTCCAGGGTGTGCTGTACGGCGCGCAGCTGAATGTAGTTACCGGCAGTTTCCGAGAGCAACGCCAGCAGCACCCCGCGCCGATCATTCTCGGCCACGGCCACTGTCGCATCGGCGGCTTCCACCTGCCGCCGTACCCGGCCCCACAGGTCCAGCTCCCAGCCTGCGACCAAGTCGCCCTGCCACAGGTTGAACGCCGACTTGCCGGCCTTACCGGACGGGTCGTTGAGGCCTTCGGCGCTATTGCGGGCACGACTGTAACCGGCATTGGCATCCACCGACGGCGCCTGCTCGGCCGCCACGCTACTGCGTAGGGCGCGGCTTTGCAGCAGGCGGGCACTGGCCATCTGCAAGTCGAGGTTGCGCTCGGCGACGCGCTGGATCAGGGCGCTGAGCTGGGCATCGTGAAAGCTGTCCCACCAGCGCAGCTCCAGCGGTTCGGCCACCGGCTGGCTAGCCGCAGCCTGGCCTTGTAGCGCCGCCCAGTCCCGCGGCGCTTGGCTGTCAGGGCGCTGGAAGTCCGGCCCGAGGGTGCAGCCTGCCAGCAGTACGGCAAGCAGCAGTGGGCTCAAGGGCAATAGCGGTTTCATCGGGCAGTCACCTCTTTGCCTGCGAGGGTGTCGCCTTGGGTGTCGATGGTGGCTACCACCGACATCCCCACGCGCAGGCGCTGCAACAGTGGCTGGCCGTCATCGAAGACGATCTTCACCGGGATGCGCTGGACCACCTTGGTGAAGTTGCCGGTGGCGTTGTCCGGTTTGACCGCAGCGAAGGTCACGCCCGTGGCCGGGGCGATGCTCTGGACATGGCCCTTGAGGGTTTCGCCAGCGAAGGTGTCGACGCTGATGCTCACCGGCTGCCCGGGTTGCACGTGGGTCAGTTGGGTTTCCTGGAAGTTGCCCACGACATAGGCCTGCTCCAGCGGCACCACCGACAGCAAGCGTGCGCCCGGATTGACGTAGGCACCGACGCGCAAGGCGCGCTCGCCGACCATGCCGTCGACGGGGGCAGTGATGCGGGTATAGGACAGATCCAGCTCGGCCTTCTCCACCCCGGCTTCGGCCCGCTTGAGCTGGCCATCGGCACTGGCGACCTGGGCACTGAGAATGTCCACCTGCTTGCGGGTGGCGACCAATGCCGCCTGGGTGTTGGCCAGGCGCGCACGGGCCTGATCGACCCGGCTGCGCGCTTGCTGGGCATTCTGCACGGTACCGGCGCCCTGCTCGGCCAGACGGCTGTAGCGATTGACCTCATGCTCGGCGAAGGCCATCTCAGCCTGGGCCGCTTTCACCGCCGCCTCGGCCTGGGCGATCAGAGAGCCTTGGCGGTCGAGCGTGGCGCGGGCATCGGCGCTTTGCGCCTTGGCTACCAGCAACTGCGCTTGCGCAGCATCGAGGGCGGCCTGATAGTCGCGCGCATCGATCGTCGCCAGCAACTGGCCGGCCTTGACCTGCTGGTTGTCCTCGACCAAGACCTCTTTGATGAAACCTGCCACTTTTGGCGCGACCACGGTGTAGTCGGCGATCACGTAGGCATCGTTGGTCCGTTGCTGATGGTCGCTGCCGAGCAGCCACGGGCCAATCAGGCCGGCCAGGACGGCCACGGCCAGCACCGAGCCGATGACGAGAGTCTTGCGATTGTTGGTCATGTTCTGTGTTCTCGAATTCATCCAGGGGTTCAGGCCACCGCACGCGGTGGATAGACCCGAGTGGGCACGAAAGGAATAAGGCAGATAAGGGCCACGGCGATGCCCGCCATGACCAGGTACAGATCGGCCGAGGTCAGCACCAGGGCCTGTTGATGGATGCGTTGCGCAAGGCCTGCGGCGCGATCATCGATCAGCGGCGCATTACCCAGGCTGTCCACCAGGTGGTTGGAATGAAAATGCCGGCGCAGGGTCCCAAGGGCATCGAGCAGGCCGGTGGCGATCACCGCAGACAAGCCCTTGACGGTGTTGAACCAGGACGAGGCGAACGGCCCCTCCTGCGGCGTCATGCCGTTGGTGGAAAGCATCAGCAGCGGCAGCACGGCCATCGGCTGGCCAAACACCTGCAGCAAGTAGAAACCGTAGAAGTTGTCGCGAATCCACTGCGAGGTCAGCAGGCTGCTGCCCACGCACGACAGCGCCAGCATCGCCAGGCCAACCGCCAGCACCCAACGGCAATCCACTGCGCGGATGTTACACAGCGCAGCAGTCAGCGGCAGGGCCAGCAGTTGCGGCATGGCCACCAGCATCATCAATGGGCTGGTCTGCGCCGGCCGATAGCCCTGGATCTGCGCCAGGTACGCCGATGGAATTGTGCCCACACCGGAAAGCACGATCAGCACCCCGGCCAAGGTCACCAGGGCGAAACTGAGGTTACGCCGCGAGAGCATGCGCAGTTGAAAGAACGGCAGCGGCTCGGACCATTCGTTGTACATGAACAGCACCAACAGCAGCAGGCCGCCACCGAGCAGCCAGCAGATCAGCGGCGAGTCGAACCAGCCCCAGCGGTCACCCAGCGACAGGCCGAGGACGATGCAACTGAGCGCCGGTAAACCGAGCAGCACCCCGCGCCAGTCGAACTGTTTGAAGCGCTCCAGGCGCAGCGGGTCTTGCGGCAGGCCCCAGCCGACGCAGGCCATCGCCAGCAGGGAAGGCAGGATGATCTGCCAGAACGCCCACTGCCAGCCGACATATTCGGTCCACAACCCCGCCAGCGGCGTGCCAAGGTTAGGGCCGAAGGTGGCAGTCAGGGCGTAGCAGGCCAGGCCATAGACCTTGATCCCCGGCGGCAGGAAGCGCAGGGCGACGCTCATCAGCATTGGCGGCAAGGCGCCTGAGGCCAGGCCTTGCACGACGCGCAGCAGCATCAGGCTGTGCAGGTTGGGTGCATAGGGTTGCAGCAAGCCGAGCACAGCGAACAAGCCGATGGCAGTCAGGGTGAAGCGGCGTAGCGAGAAGGTCGTGGCCAGCCAGGGTGAAAACGCCATGGCAGACACCGAAGCCGCGGCGTACACCGCCAGCAGCCAGGCGCCCTCGTCGGCGCCGATGCCCATGGCGCCGCGGATATCGGCCAGGGAAATCTTCGTCACCGCTTCGTTGAGACCCGCGCAGAGCACTGCCAGCAGTACGCCAAACAAGCCGACCACCACCCGCAGGCCGAACGCCGTTTGCGCAGGCGCAGCGGGCGCCGAGGCGGTAGCGAGCGCGGCGGTAGGCGCGGTCAAAGAACTCATGGACGGACATCTCCAGCAACATAATCGGGGCTGGAGCAAGTCTAAGAAGGTCGAATGCTTACGAAAACTGACTTATTGGCAGTTTTAAGTTGCGTCAGGCGCAATCCGCTTTAACCGCGTCGCCTTCTTCGCGGTCAAGCCCGCTCCCACAGGGATGGGTGTGTACTCACTGTTTGTGTCCGGCGCGCTCAGTGTGGGAGCGGGCTTGCCCGCGAAGAAGACACCGCCGATGTCACGGATCGACACTGCAACAAGCTTTCAAGGTCTGGCGCAACCAGCGGTGCGCCGGATCACTGTGAAAACGTGGGTGCCACGCCTGCATCACATTGACCCGTTCCAACGGCACCGGGATCTCGAACGAACGCAGCGGCAGCCCGAGCTTGGTAACGCTGTTGAGGATATTGGCCGGCATCGGCAGGATCAGGTCCGAATCGGGCAGCGAGAACAGCGCCGAGTGAAAACTTGGGGTAATCAGCGCCACCCGCCGCTGCACCTTGAAGTTGGCCAGCTCGACATCGATCGGGCCATTGGCCCGGCCGCGCCGTGACACGCTGATCTGCGGATAAGCGGCAAAGCGCGCCGGGGTGATCTCGGCATCGAAGATCGGATGATCGCGGCGCGCCAAGCCAACATAAAAGGTATGGAACAAGCTCTGCACCTTGATCTCTGGCGCCAGGTCGATGCTTGAGCTGATCACCAGGTCAGTGCGCCCGTCGCGCAGCACGCTGTCATCATCACCGCCTGGGCTCTCGGGCACGAAGCGCAGCACCGTGCGCGGTGCCTGTTCGTGCATCATGCGCAACAGCTGGGCGCCATACAGGGCGATGAACAGGTCGTTGGTGCGGATATTGAAGGCCCGATCCAGGTTGAGCAGGTCGACATCCTCGGCGCTGCGAAACACCTGCCCGGCCTGCTCGACCAGCAGGCTGACCTGCTCGCGCAGGGCCAGGGCGCGTGGCGTGGGGACCAGGCCGCGACCCGCACGCACCAGAATCGGATCGCCCAGTGCATCGCGGATGCGCCCCAGCGTTCGGCTCATGGCTGCCGGGCTCAGGTTCATGCGCTGGGCTGCGCCAACCACGCTGCCTTCATCGAGCAGGGCGTCGAGGGCGACGAGCAGGTTCATGTCCGGGAGTTGCATGGCCGTGGTCCGTGGCGGCTGGGGGAAGCGCGATGTTAACAGGTCGCCGATTGCGCCAGACGCAACGGCGCCGTGCGTGGGGGGCTATTTATCCTGATCGGTGGATCGGCTCAGAATGCTGTAGAGACTTTGCCGGCCTCATCGCGGGGCAAGCCCGCTCCCACGCAGTTATCGGTGTGAGAGAAATTGCGTGGGAGCGGGCTTACCCCGCGATGAGGCCGGCAGTTGTTGCATCAATACCTGCCCCAGACCGAGGAGCCTGCATGCCCCGCCCCGTCCTGATCGCCATCGACGCCTCCCCCGCTGCCAGCGCCCTGCTGAACCTGGCGCTGCGCTACTGCCGCCCGGACGAGCAGCAACTGCACGTGCTGATGGCCATCGACTCAAGCTTTGCTGTGCACGACAAACCCCTTCCCTTCAGCGCAGGCGAGCTGGAGGAATACCCCGCCGCCTGCGAGGAACAACAACTGGCCGAGCAGGCCGTGTCCGAGGCGCTGACAACCCTGCGCAACGCAGGTTTCAATGCGCAAGGCTGCATGATCGCCGCTGAGCCGGTCGAGGCCATTGTCGACAAGGCCAAGGCGCTGGACTGCGAACTGATCATCATCGGCCACCGCCACCTGTCGCGGCTGGGCCGGCTGCTGGATCCGTCGATCAGCGCCAAGGTGATTGATCGGGTGCAGATTCCGGTGTTGGTGGGGGCTGCGTAACCTGGGTGGATTGACTGACGCCATCGCGGGGCAAGCCCGCTTGTATGGTTAGACTTGAAGGGGTGGTGGGACTAAATGCCCGATTCTGACTGTTCGCAGCAGTACAGACCGTGGGAGACATCGCCCCACCCCTTCCACCAAAGCGCCG
>NZ_JBCPSP010000077.1:0-9283 GCF_051129895.1 Pseudomonas sp. Je.1.5.c | reverse complement strand
GGGCAAGCCCGTTCCCACGTACGCGAGACGCGTGGGCATCGGCTGCGTGGGAGCGGGCTTGCCCCGCGATGAGGCCGGCACCGACTGGCTAAATCAGTCGACGCTCACACCGGAAAACGCATTGCGCCCAAACGGGCTGACCTTGAAGTCGTGCACCCTGGCGCTGATCGGCTGGTTGACCGTGGAATGCGCCACCGGTGTAATCGGCACCTGTTGCTTGAGCCGCTGCTGGGCCTGCTGGTAAAGCGCGCTGCGTTGTTCGCGATCGGTGACCTGCTTGGCCTGCTGGACCAACTGGTCATACTGCTGATCGCACCACAGCGAGTAGTTGTTGCTGCCAATCGCGCCACAGCTATAGAGGGTGCCAAGCCAGTTGTCCGGGTCGCCGTTGTCACCAGTCCAGCCGATCAGGGCGATGTCGTGCTCGCCACTTTTCATGCGCTTGAGGTACTCGCCCCACTCGTAGCTGACGATGCGCACCTTGAAGCCGAGCTTGCTCCAGTCGGCCTGGAGCATCTCGGCCATCAGCTTGGCGTTGGGGTTGTAGGGGCGTTGTACCGGCATCGCCCAGAGGGTGATCTCGGTGCCTTCCTTGACCCCTGCCTGTTTGAGCAGCGCCTTGGCTTTCTCGGGGTCGTAGGGTTGGTCCTTGAGGGTGTCGTCATAGGACCACTGGGTCGGCGGCATGGCATTGACCGCCAGTTGCCCGGCGTCCTGGTACACCGCCTGGATGATCGCCGGCTTGTTCACTGCCATGTCCATCGCCTGGCGCACCTGCAGCTGGTCGAACGGCGCATGGCGGGTGTTGTAGGCGATGTAGCCGAGGTTGAAGCCTGGCTTGCTCAGCACCTGCAGTTGCTTGTCGGTCTTGAGCTTGGGCAGATCAGCGGGGCGCGGGTGCAGGGTCACCTGGCATTCATTGCGCCGCAGCTTCTGGATGCGCACCGACGGGTCGATGTTGATCGAGAAGATCAGGTTGTCGATCTTCACGTCCTCGGGCTTCCAGTAGTCCTGGTTGCCCTTGTAGCGGATCTGCGAGTCCTTCTGGTAGCGCTGGAATACGAAGGGGCCGGTGCCAATCGGTTTTTGATTGATGTCGCTGGGTTTGCCCGCCGCCAGCAGATGGTTGGCGTACTCGGCGGAGAGAATCGCGGCAAAGCTCATTGCCAGGTTCTGGATGAAAGCGGCGTCGACGTTGTTGAGGGTGAATACCACGGTCATTGGATCGGTTTTTTCGACCTTGGCGATGGTCTTGTCCAACCCCATGCTGACGAAGTACGGGAACTCGGTTGGGTAGGCTTTGCGCAAGGGTTGCTGTTTATCGAGCATACGCTGGAAGGTGAACAGCACATCGTCGGCATTGAAGTCTCGGGTCGGCGTGAACGTCTGGTTGCTGTGGAATTTCACCCCAGGGCGCAGGTGGAAGGTGTATTGCAGGCCGTCCGCCGAGACCTGCCATTTCTCGGCAAGGGCTGGCTGCACCGCAGTGGCGCCGCGCTCGAATTCGACCAGGCGGTTATAGATCGGCTCGGCGGCATCGTTGTCGGTGGCGCTGGTGTATTGGGCGGTGTCGAAACCGGCCGGGCTACCTTCGGAGCAGAACACCAGGTTGTTGGCCTGGCTGATTGGGGCCTGGGTCAGTAAGCCCAGGCCAAGCACAACGGAACACAGCGGAGTCTGGCGCATGGCAAGTCCTTTTCCTGAACGATGTCAGCTGCAGCAGGGATGAATGACGGCAACAGAAACCCGTTCCTGACGGTACGGCCGTCAGGAAGGGGATGACAGGTTGCGAATTCGCTTAGTGCTGCGGGAAATTTCCGATAGCTCGCGACGAAGCGTCTGATGAACTATCGACAGCCCGAGCCCACCACGCCGATCAGGCGAGAGGGGCAGGCGGGTCTATTTCTCCACGCTCACGCCGTAGAAGGCGTTCAAGGCGAAGGGGCTGATCTTGAAGTCCTTAACCTTGGCGCTCATGGGCTGGTACACGGTGGAGTGGGCGATCGGGGTGATCGGCACCTGCTCCTTGAGGATGTGCTGCGCTTGCTTGTACAGCTCGGTGCGCTTGGCCTGGTCGGAGGTGGCCTTGGCTTGCTTGATCAGGTCGTCGTAGGGTTTGTAGCACCACTTGGAGAAGTTGTTGCCGTCGATCGCATCGCAACCGTAGAGGGTGCCCAGCCAGTTGTCCGGGTCCCCATTGTCACCGCTCCAGCCAATCAACATGGCGCCTTGCTCGCCGCCCTTGGAGCGCTTGATGTACTCGCCCCACTCATAGCTGACGATCTTGGCCTTGATGCCGATCTTGGCCCAGTCCGATTGCAGCATCTCGGCCATCAACTTGGCGTTGGGGTTGTATGGGCGCTGGACTGGCATGGCCCACAGGGTGATCTCGGTGCCTTCCTTGATCCCGGCCTCCTTGAGCAGCTGCTTGGCTTTTTCCGGGTCGTACTTGGCGTCCTTGATGCTGGTGTCGTAGGACCACTGGGTCGGCGGCATGGCGTTGACTGCCAACTGGCCGGCGCCCTGGTACACCGAATCGATGATCTGCTGTTTGTTGACCGCCATGTCCAGCGCTTCACGCACCTTGAGCTGGGCCATCGGGTTGGGCTGGTTGCTGCCCTTGATCTGGTCCATCACGTTGTAGGCGATGTAGCCGAGGTTAAAGCCGGCCTGTTGCGGCATTTGCAGGTTTTTGTCGGCCTTTAGCGGTTCGATATCGGCAGGGCGCGGGAACAGGGTGACCTGGCACTCGTTCTTCTTGAGTTTTTGCATGCGCACCGAGGCGTCGGTGGTGATGGCGAAGATCAGGTTGTCGATCTTCACGTCCTCAGGCTTCCAGTAGTCCTTGTTGCCCTTGAAACGAATCTGCGCGTCTTTCTGGTACTTGCTGAACACGAACGGGCCGGTGCCGATCGGCTTCTGGTTGATCTCGGCGGCCTTGCCGTCCTTGAGCAACTGGGCGGCGTACTCGGCCGACTGGATCGAGGCAAAGCTCATGGCCAGGTTCTGGATGAACGCTGCGTCAACCTGATTGAGGTTGAAGCGCACGGTGTGCTCATCGACTTTCTCGACCTTGGCGATGTTGCTGTCCATGCCCATGTCGGTGAAGTACGGGAATTCGGTGGGGTAGGCTTTGCGGAACGGGTCGTTCTTGTCGAGCATGCGGTTGAAGGTGAACAGCACGTCGTCGGCATTGAATGGGCGGCTGGGCTTGAAGTAATCGGTAGTGTGGAACTTGACCCCTTCACGCAGGTGGAAGGTGTAGGTCTTGCCGTCGTCGGAGACGTCCCACTGGGTGGCCAACCCGGGGATCACCGCGGTGCCGCCGCGTTCGAACTGGGTCAGGCGGTTGAACACGGTCTCGGCCGAGGCGTCGAAGTCGGTTCCGGTGGTGTACTGCCCTGGGTCGAAACCGGCTGGGCTGCCTTCGGAGCAGAACACCAGGTTACTTGCAGCGAGGGCAGACGGTGCGCTGGCAAGCAAGCCTGCGCCGACCAGGAACGGAATGACTGCGTGTTTGAGCATGGTGGCCTCATTGTTGTCATTTTTGGATTTGAGGTGGCCTCGTGAGCCGACCTGCGGATACTTATGCAGGGGGTGTTCCCAATGCTACACCATGAAGGATAGCTGGCGTCAAAAAAGTGGTACGGGCGTACATCAATGTCGCATCGATGTAAGTTTCGCCGAAGTTGATCGTTTGCGAGGGGGTAATGCTGGCATTTTGCCGAATATTTCGAGGGCAGAATGCATTAGGGATGCACCCTAAAGGTGCGTAGGAAGGATCTTAAAACTCTGTAAGCAGGCCCTTTGCGACCATTGCTTTAGGGGCGGTGCCTTAACAAGCCCCTCCCCCAGGGTTCAGCACTTCTCTTCAGAACAGCGCTAACCCTGTGGGAGCGGGTTTACCCGCGAAGGGCTGCACAGCAGCCCCAAAAAATACCAAAGACTCAGCCGATCAAGGCATCTGCACTTCGATCAAGCCATCGGCGTTCATGCTGACTTCACTGGTCCCCGCTTCGATATCCGGTGCCGGCGCCGCCTCGTCAGCACCCATCGCTTTCATCGCCATCGGCGCGCTGCGCAGGTACGGGCGGGGATAGCCACTGCTATTGAGGTTCAGGTTGACCACTTTATAGCCCTTGCCGCCAAGCGCTTCGGTGGCCAGTTGTGCGCGAGCCTTGAAGGCGTTGACCGCATCCTTGAGCAGCTCGTCCTCGCTGGTCTTGCGGGTGTTCGGCGCGATGGAGAAGTCCATGCCGCCCATCTTCAGCTCTTGCAGCAAATCGCCGGTGAGTTTGGACAGGGCCGGGAAGTCGGCGCTTTCCAGGCGCAGCTCGGCGCGTTCGCGCCAGCCGGTGATCTTCTGGCCTTTGCTGTCATACACCGGGTAGCTGTTGCGGCTGCCCTGGCTGATCTTCACTTCCTTGACCTGGCGGGCCTGTTGCACGGCCTTGTTCATGGTCTCGGTGATCTCCTTGGCCAGCTTGCCCGGGTCGCTGTTCTGGGCTTCGCTGTACAGGGTCACGACCATCAGGTCGCGGGCAACTTCCTTGCTCACTTCAGCGCGCAGCGACACCTGGTTGTAACGCGGCTCATCGGCTGCCAATGCAGGCAGGCTGGCCAGCAGGCCGCAGGACAGGATCAGGGCAGTGCCGCGACGAGGGATTTGCATGAGTGACTCCTTGGCGAATTGAAGGCGTGGAGATTGGCGTTCCATTCCACGCATGGCCCATCAGACCGGCAACAGTGTAGTGGGTTCACAAATGCCATCATCAACCTGTGACAAAGTGTGGCGCTTTGCCGCATCACTGCAGCGAGGGGCCCGGCTTCGGTATACTCCAGCCGATTTTCCTGGAGCACTCATCAGGAGAGCTCATGCTCGCTGCCGCACAACCGCTGTCCGCTACTCGTCAGAACCTCTGGCGCCTGACCGTCATTCGCGTGCTGGTCCTGGCCGCTCAAGCAGGCTCGGTAGGTGTTGCCTACTGGACCGAACTGCTACCGCTGCCCTGGCTGTCGCTGGTGGTAACGCTCGCCCTGTCTTCGCTGCTGTGTGCCTTCACCGCCTTGCGCTTGCGCCTGTCGTTGCCGGTCACCGAGCTTGAATACGCCTTCCAGCTGGCCTGCGACTTATTTATCCACAGTGTCTTGTTGTACTACTCCGGTGGCTCGACCAACCCGTTCGTGTCCTATTACCTGGTGCCGCTGGCGATCGCTGCGGTGACCTTGCCGTGGATCTACTCGCTGGTGCTTTCCGGCCTCGCCCTGGCGGCCTACAGCCTGTTGCTGGTGCAGTTCTACCCGCTGGAAACCTTGCCGCTGGCGCGCGACAAGATGCAGGTCTATGGCATGTGGCTGAGCATCGCCCTGGCCGCAGCGGTGATTACCTTCTTTGCCGCGCGCATGGCCGAAGAGCTGCGCCGCCAGGAGCAACTGCGCAGTGAGCGCCGCGAAGAAAGCCTGCGAGACGAGCAACTGCTGGCGGTCGCCACCCAGGCGGCCGGTGCTGCCCACGAGCTGGGTACGCCGCTGTCGACCATGAGCGTGCTGCTCAACGAGATGCGCCAGGATCACCACGACGCCCAGTTGCAGGAAGACCTCGCCGTGCTGCAGGACCAGGTCAAACTGTGCAAGCAGACCCTGCAGCAGCTGGTGCGCGCCGCCGAGGCCAATCGGCGCATGGCCATCGTCAAGCAAGATGTCACCGCCTGGCTGGACGAAGCACTCAACCGCTGGCACCTGATGCGCCCGGAAGCCAGCTACCGCTTCCAGCGCTTGCAAGATGGCCAGGTCCCGCAGCTGACGCCACCGCCAGACCTCACCCAGGCCCTGTTGAACCTGTTGAACAATGCTGCCGATGCCTGCCCGGATGACCTGGAAGTGCGTCTGGACTGGGACGACCAGGACATCATTATCAGCATCCGCGACCATGGCCCGGGGATTCCCCCAGCCATTGCCGAGGCAATCGGCAAACCCTTCTTTACCACCAAGGGCAAGGGCTTCGGCCTTGGCCTGTTCCTGAGCAAGGCCAGCGTGACCCGTGCGGGCGGCTCGGTGAAACTCTATAGTCATGAGCAGGGCGGCACCCTTACCGAGCTGCGCCTGCCCTATGGCAAGCGAGGAGATGAACGATGAGCGATGAAATTCAGGTTGAAGGCGAAGAGCTGCCGCATTTGTTGCTGGTAGACGATGACGCCACCTTCACTCGGGTCATGTCCCGTGCCATGAGCCGCCGCGGGTTCCGCGTGAGCACCGCATCCTCCGCTGAGGAGGGCTTGGTCCTGGCCCAGAACGACCTGCCGGACTACGCCGCGCTGGACCTGAAAATGGACGGCGACTCAGGGCTGGTGCTGCTGCCCAAGCTGCTGGAGATGGATCCGGAAATGCGCGTGGTGATCCTCACCGGTTACTCGAGCATCGCCACGGCAGTCGAGGCGATCAAGCGTGGCGCCTGCAACTACCTGTGCAAGCCGGCCGATGCCGATGATGTGCTGGCGGCGTTGCTGTCTGAGCATGCCGACCTGGATTCGCTGGTGCCGGAGAACCCGATGTCGGTGGATCGCCTGCAGTGGGAGCACATCCAGCGCGTGCTGGGTGAGCACGAGGGCAATATCTCTGCCACCGCACGAGCGCTGGGCATGCACCGGCGCACGTTGCAGCGCAAGCTGCAAAAGCGCCCGGTTCGCCGCTGAGTGCGGATAGCTTGGATCGGTTTGCAGAGGGCCTTGTCCCGCCTGCAAGCCGATCAGGTGCCACAAAACCAGCCGAATCTGAAGGATATTTCCTTTTATTGCAGGCAAATGCCCGCACCTTGCGCAGCTCGCGTATCATTAGCGCCCTAACGGCAACCCCTAGGACCGCTCGCGAATGCTCGCCCTTCTCATCCAGACGCTGAACATCACCGCACCGGTGTTCGCCATGCTGTTCATGGGCGTATTCCTCAAGCGCATCCGCCTGATCGACGATAACTTCAGCAAGGTCGCCTCTTCGCTGGTGTTCAACGTCTGCATGCCTGCCTTGCTGTTTCTTGGTATTTACCACGCCGACCTGCAAGCAGCGATCAAACCTGGTGTCATCCTCTATTTCATCGCCGTTACCCTGGTCGGCTTCGCCATGGCTTGGGGCCTGGCTATCTGGCGGGCGCCGCTGGCCGAGCGCGGCATCTATACCCAAGGCGCATTTCGCGGCAACAACGGCGTGATCGGGCTGGCCCTGGCCGCCAGCCTCTACGGCGACTACGGCATCTCGCTGGGCGCGGTGCTCGCGGGCCTGGTGATCCTCATGTACAACTCGCTGTCGGCGGTGGTGCTGGCGGTGTACAGCCCGGACCTCAAGTCCGATCCGTGGAGCATCTGCAAGAACATCTTCAGCAACCCGCTGATCATCAGCGTGTTGCTGGCAACGCCGATGGCCTACGCCCAGGTGCCACTGCCCAACTGGCTGCTGACCTCCGGGGACTATCTGGCGCAGATGACCCTGCCGCTGGCGCTGATCTGCATTGGCGGCACCTTGTCGCTGGCGGCGCTGCGCGACAGTGGCAAGCTGGCCATCGACGCCAGCCTGGTGAAGATGGTCTGGCTGCCGCTGGTGGGCACCTTGGGCGCCTGGCTGTGTGGGTTCCGCGGTGCCGAACTGGGCATCCTGTTCCTGTACATCGGCAGCCCCACGGCTGCGGCCAGTTATGTCATGGCGCGCGCAGCCAATGGCAACCATGAGTTGGCGGCGTCGATCATCGTGATCACCACGCTAATGGCGGCGATCACCACCAATATCGGCATCTTTATCTTGCAGTGGGGCGGATGGATCTAGATCCTGACTGCAAACAACTCCAATAACACTGCCTCCTGACCAAAGGACACTTCATGCAAGACCAGAACACGCCTGAGCGGTTACAGCGCGGGCTGAAAAACCGCCATATCCAGCTGATCGCGCTGGGCGGGGCGATCGGTACCGGGCTGTTCCTGGGCATCGCCCAGACCATCCAGCTGGCCGGTCCGTCCGTTTTGCTGGGCTATGCCATCGCTGGCCTGATGGCCTTCTTCATCATGCGCCAACTCGGCGAGATGGTGGTCGAAGAGCCCGTCGCCGGCAGCTTCAGCCATTTTGCCCACAAGTACTGGAGTGAGTTCGCCGGGTTCGTCTCTGGTTGGAACTACTGGGTGGTGTATGTGCTGGTGGGTATGGCCGAGCTGACTGCCGTGGGCATCTATGTGCAGTATTGGTGGCCAGACTTCCCCACCTGGGCCACGGCCGCGATCTTCTTCGTCGCAATCAACCTGATCAACCTGACCCAGGTGAAGGTCTACGGCGAGCTGGAGTTCTGGTTCGCGCTGGTCAAGGTGATTGCCATTGTCAGCATGATTGGCTTTGGCGCCTGGCTGCTGACCAGTGGCCATGGCGGCCCGGATGCCAGTGTGGCCAACCTGTGGCAGTACGGTGGCTTCTTCCCCAATGGCGTCACCGGTTTGATCATGGCCCTGGCGGTGATCATGTTCTCCTTCGGCGGCCTGGAGCTGGTCGGCATTACCGCGGCCGAAGCGGACAACCCACGGGTGAGCATCCCCAAGGCTACCAACCAGGTGGTCTATCGCATCCTGATTTTCTACATCGGCGCGCTGGCAATTCTGCTGTCGCTGTACCCCTGGCAGAAAGTGGTGCAGGGCGGCAGCCCGTTCGTGATGATCTTCCATGAGCTGGACAGCGACCTGGTGGCGACGATCCTTAACGTGGTGGTGCTGACTGCCGCGCTGTCGGTGTACAACAGCTGCGTGTATGCCAACAGCCGCATGCTGTTTGGCCTGGCCAGCCAGGGCGATGCGCCACGCCAGCTGCTCAAGGTTAGCCGCCGCGGTGTGCCGTTGACCGCACTGGGCGTGTCGGCTGCGGCCACCGGCTTGTGCGTGCTGATCAACTACCTGATGCCAGGGGAGGCCTTTGGCCTGCTGATGGCGCTGGCGGTGTCGGCGCTGGTGATCAACTGGGCCAGCATCAGCATTACCCACTTGAAGTTCCGCAAGGCCAAGATCGAGTCGGGTGAGACGCCGTTCTACCGTAGCTGGGGGCATCCGGTGACCAACTACCTGTGCCTGGCGTTCATCGTGTTGATTCTGGTGGTGATGTACCTGACCCCGCCGATTCGTATCTCGGTGATGCTGATTCCAGTGTGGATTGCGGTGCTGGGTGTGGCGTTCCACCTGAAGAAGAAACGTCAAGCCGTCAGGGCCTGAAGAGCGCGTCGGCCCTATCGCGGGGCAAGCCCGCTCCCACGCAATCTGTGTGAACC
>NZ_JBCPSP010000076.1:0-9745 GCF_051129895.1 Pseudomonas sp. Je.1.5.c | reverse complement strand
GGTCCGCTACAACCTGAAGCGCCTCCACAGCTACAACGGTTATCAAACCCCGGTAGCCATGGAGAAAAAGCTCAAGGATGCGGCATGAAACCTTAACTGGTGTCCAAAATAAGTTGACCAGTTCAGGTATGCTGTGGTTCGGAACTGAGAAGGCCAGGTTCAAGCTTCAGCGGCGTATCATGGGCGTCGTTCTTTTGCTCGCCATGTTGTTCCTGGCAGTGCAGGTCGAAGCCTATCTGTCGGGGTGCGGTACTGCCGGCGATGTGCTCGATGGCGTTTTCATCAGCTGTTTTGCTGGAGGTATGTTCTACCTCGCAGGCCGATGGTGAGGGCACTGACATACGCTCGTTGCAGAAACACAAGAGGAGCCGTTGGGCTCCTCTTTGCATCGGATCGAATGGCGACAGGCTGACTCAGTATTTACCTTCCGGGCTCTTCTCGAACGTCCACTCGGTCATCTTCTTGGCCGCAAGAAAGCTCTTGCAGTTGGCGATGAATTCGTTGCGATTGGCTTCTTTCGAAAGGCTCGCCAGGTTCTGCTCGTACATCTGAGGTGCGCAGTTATCCGCGGTTGGCTCAGGAACTTTTTCTTCTGAGCAGCCGGCCAGAATCGCAGCCATTGCCATCGCTGCGGTCAGCTGAACAACTTTAATATCCATATTTCCTTGGTCCTTCTTGCGCAAACGTGGAGGTCTCTGGTTGTGAAGCTCATCTTAGTGGCGACACATAACGCGCCAGCTTAACCAATTTGATCGATGGCTGGCGACTCTCCGGTAGTGCCGACAATACCGGGATGATGATTTTTGTGTATTAGCGCAAGGCGCTGGTGCAGGGTTTTGCGCTGCAAATCGATATTTGATATAACGCCCGGCCATTTCCAAGGAAGGAACCTCATGAAGCGCACCCTCATCGGCGCAATCCTCGTCGCCGTCACTGCTCTGTCGCTCAGCGGCTGCTGGGAATCGGAAGCCGAAAAAAAGGCCAAGCAGCAACAAGAGGCCAGCGAGAACTTCTGGAACATCAGCCCGCCTGATCGGAGCAAAGACAAGGGCTTCAAGCCATGAAACCTGCCGCCGCCTTATCAAGGCGGCGTGTCGGTTTGAAGGGGAGGCGCTGGTGATCAGCGCCGCTGGGCAGGCTGGAGCGCCTTGCGGGTGGCTCCAGCCTCGCCCCATTCAGAACAGCTTGACCGTATAACTCAGAATCAACCGGTTCTCATCGATATCCGTGCGGTAGTTCGAACGTGCCATAACGTTGCGTAGCCGCACCCCCAGCCCGGCCAACGGCCCGCTCTGGACCACATAGGCCAGGTCCAGGTCGCGCTCACGGTCACGCCCCTCGAAGCCCAGCCCAGTCTCTACATCACGCCCTTGGACATAGCGCAGGGTCGAAGTCAGCCCCGGAATCCCCAATGCGACGAAGTTGTAGTCATGGCGCACCTGCCATGAGCGCTCTCCCGGCGCCGAGAACTCGTAGGTGGGCAGGGTGTTGCCCATCGGGTTGGTGTTGGCGCCGACCTGGATGAAGCCGTCGTCGCCGCCGATCTGCTGATAGCCGACGTAGAAGGTATGCCCGCCGGTCTTGGCCGAGAACAGGCTGAACAGCGCATGGTTGTCGTACTTGCCAGCGATCTGGCGGCCATCCTCGCGGGCATCGAAGTAGCCGGCATTAACCCCCATTGTCCAGTCACCCAGCGGCTCGGCGTGCTTGAAGCTGTAGAAGCGCTGTTGATAGATATCCTCCAGTTGCGCCTGCCACACGCCGACGCTGGTGCGGTTGTCGTTGAAGGTATAGTCGGCGCCGACGTAGTTGAAGCGGTCACTGGTAAACCGTGCCAGACGTGCCGGATTGATCGGATCGTTGACCAGCGCATACATCTTCTGGCTGTTGGAAGAGTCGCGCAGGCTGGTCGAGCGGAACTGCCCGGCGCTCAAGGTCAGCCCGGCGAACTCGCGTGACTCGAGCATCGCGCCTTGGTAGGTCGGCGGCAGCAGGCGCAGGTCGCTGAACAGCAGCACCGGCAGGTTGGGCATTAGCTCACCGACTTTGAGCTCGGTCTGCGATAGCTTGAACTTGATCGCCGCGCCCAGGCGGCTGTAGTTGTCGGCAGACTTGCCGCTTTCAAGGCTGGGCAAGAGCCCGGACTTGGCGTGCTCAGGGCTGCTGTCGAGTTTGAAGCCGAGTAGGCCAGTGACGTCGATGCCGACGCCCAGGGTGCCCTGGGTGTAGCCGGAGCTGGCATTGAGGATAAAGCCTTGAGCCCACTCCTGGGTGCGCGACTGGGTGCTGCTGCCTTTGATATCGGCATAGTCGCGGCTGAAGAAATAATTGCGTGCTTGTAGCGTGGCCTTGGCGCCTTCGATGAAGCCGGCTTCTTCGGCCGTCGCTTCGGCGCACAGGGCGGCGGCAAGACAACCGCCAGTCAGGCGTGCGGTGCAGGCTAAGCGTTGATGGGTGTGACCTTGCATGTGAGCTACTCCTGAATTCAGGCAACAGCAACCCTGCGTGGCGACCTGGCGGTCGTCCACGACGGGGGGTGCGTTAAAAGGGATCGGCAAGCGGGCTGCAGGCCCGCTTGCGCTGCCGTTACGCGAAGCGCTGGACCGTTAGCGGTTGACCAGCTTCGCCGGCAGGGCGATCACCAAAAAGCAGCTGAGCAGCAGGCACAGGGCGAACACCCACAGCGCCGCATGGGAGGTGCCGGTCAGGTCGGTGACCATGCCCATCAGCGAGTTGCTCACCAAGCCTGCGATATTGGCCAGTGAACAGGCGAGGGCGAAACCGGTGGCTGCCGCCGTGCCCTTGAGGAAGGTCGCCGGCAGGCTGAAGAACACCGGCACGGCACCGATGATCGCCGCCGAGGCGATGGCGAACAGCAGTACGGTCATCACCAGGTTCTGGCTGAACAGGGTGCTGCTGGCCATGGCGATCGCGCCGATGATGAAGGGCACGATGATGTGCCAGCGGCGTTCGCGATGGCGGTCGGAGCTGGCCCCGATCATCAGCATGCCAAGCAGCGCGGCCAGGCTCGGGATCGCCGTGAGCAGGCCAATGTGGAAGGTGTCGCTGACGCCGGCATCGCGGATGAAGGTCGGCATCCAGAACCCCATGGCATAGGCGCTGAGCAGGATCGAGAAGTCGATGCCGCCAAGCATCCACACCTTCAGGTTGAAGAAGCCATCGCGGAAGCTGTGCTTGCTGCCCTTGCCCTCGGCATCATCGGCAGCAAGGTCCGCTGCCAGCTGCGCCTTGTCGTCATCCGACAACCACTTGGCCTGCTGGAAGTTGTTCGGCAACGCCCAGAACGTCAGGATGCCCAGCAGCACGCTGGGGATGGCCTCGAGCAAGAACAGCCACTGCCAGCCATGCAGGCCGTGGACCTGATCGAAGTGGCCCATGATCCAGCCAGAGATCGGCCCGCCGATCACGCTCGACAGCGGCAGGCCGATCATGAACAGGGCAATGATCCGCCCGCGGCGGTAGGTCGGGTACCACATGGTCAGGTAGAACAGCACCCCTGGCAGAAAGCCCGCTTCGGCCGCGCCGAGCAGAAAGCGCAGGATGTAGAATTGCGTGGTGCTGGTGACGAACATGGTGCAGGCCGAGAGCAGGCCCCAGGTGATCATGATGCGGGCGATCCACAGCTTGGCGCCGACCCGCTGCAGGATCAGGTTGCTCGGCACTTCGAAAATGATATAGCCGACGAAGAACAGCCCCGCACCCAGGCCATAGGCTGCGGTGCTGAACTGCAGGTCTTCGAGCATTTGCAGCTTGGCGAAGCCGACGTTGATGCGGTCCAGATAGGCTGCGAGGTAGCAGAAGCACAGGAAGGGGATGAGCCTCCAGGTGATCCTGCGGTAAAGCGCTTGAGTACCCTGGTCGACTTCAGCGTGGACCGTGGTTGCATTCGCAATTGGCATTTCCTGTCTCCTGGCGGGCGACTTTGTGGTTGTTTTTAGGCCAGCAGTTTTCGACGCTCCAGGCGCGCCGCGCACTATACGCGACGTTTCTGGGCAGCGTCACAAGGCCCCGAGCGCTCCTGCGGGGCGGCCGTCTGCACAGCGGACGGTCATGCAGCGGGCTTCCCGCGCCGTTGCGTAATTGTTATGGGCAAAAGGGCGGCCGGGTTTCAGCCGGCCAGACGCTGCAATTGAGTCATGGCCTCCTGCCGGCTGATGACATCGCCGTACTTGCTGTCGATGTCGAACAAGTTGGCTTCATGCGGATCGTTGTGCCGATCACCGACGCACTCGCGCACCACGATGGTTCTGAAACCATGCTGCAGCGCATCGACTGCACTGGCGCGGATGCAGCCGCTGGTCGAGCAGCCGGCCAGTACCACAGTGTCGATGCCTTGGGCATGCAGTAGCGAGGCCAGGCTGGTGCCGAAGAAGGCGCTGGCGTACTGCTTGCTGAGCACCACTTCATCTGCCCGGGGCAGCACCGCCTCACAGAACTCAGCCAGCGGGTTGCCCTCGACCATGTCCTTCATCACCGGCGCCTTGCGTACCCACACCCCGCCATCGGCGAAGTGGGGGGCCTGGTAGCGGATGTTGGTGTGCACCACCAGCGTACCGCAGTCACGGGCCAGGGCCAGCAGGCCGGCGGCCTGCTCGACAGCCGTCACCACGCCAGGGGCGTAGAGCGGCGCACCGGGGGTGGTGTAGCCCTGCATGAAGTCGATCATCAGCAGGGCCGCCTTGCGCCCGAAACCGATGCGCTGGCCCCATACGCCCTGGTAGTTGTCACTGGCGCTTTGTGCGTCGCTCATGTGCGTCTCCCGATTCAGTAAGCGCCCGACAGCAGGGCGCCGGCACCTGGAACCACGGGCTCCAGGTCCAATGCCTTGAGCATGGCGTAGGTGGTGGCAATGGCGGCGGTGACCACCGGCTTGCCGGTTTGTGCCTCGACCTTGGCCACCGCCGGCAACGATTGCATCTGCACGCAGGCCGAAAGCACTACCACATCGACGCCTTCAAGGTTCATGCCGGCGACGATGCCGGGCAGGTTGGCTGGGTCGTGGCGGGCCACGGCGAGGTTGTCGGGGATCTCCAACGCGCGCCAATCCTGCACTTCGAAGCCTTCTTCGCGGATGTAGTTGACCACCAGCTCGGTCAGCGGCTTCATGTAGGGCGCGACGATGGCGATGCGTTTGGCCTTCATCACATGCAGGGCTTGCACCAGCGCCCCGGCACTGGTGATTACCGGTGCTAGCGCGTCGTTGTCGGCGGTGGCTTTCTGCAGGCGTTTCTCCGACTGGCGGTGATAGCCCAGGCCCATCGCCATGATTGCCACTAGGCAGGCGTAGCCCAGGACGTCGACCTTGGCGTCGGACAGCTCCAGCGCGCAGCGGTCGGACTCAGCGTCCATCGCTGCCAGTTCTTCTTTCTTTACCTGTTTCATGCGCATGCGGCTGGAGTGGAAGGTGAAGCGCTCAGGGCGAATCGCCTGACGGGCCAGGAGCATCGCCGGGATCTCGGTTTCCATGGTGGTGTTCGAGCTCGGCACGATCTGGCCGATGCGGTACAGCTTGGTCATGTCTTGTGCTCCTTCAGACGAGAGGGTGGTCGAGGAAGTCAGCGAAGGCAGCGAAGAAGCCTTCCAGGTCATCCCAGGGAATCATGTGTCCGGCGTTTTCCACTTGGACGACCTGGATGTCCGGCTTGAGCTCGCGGATTTCTGCGATGTCCTGCGGCTGGATCACACCGCCGCGCCCGGCCACCATCAGCAACGCCGGCTGATGCACGTGGGGCAGGTCCTGGTGAATGTCGACTTCGTGGAAATCGTTGAAGGCGCGCACGATCGCCGGCTCATAGCAGGTGTGCAGCCATTCGGCGCGCAGCGCCAGCTGTTCGTCGGTCCAGGTCGCGCAGAAGGCGCGCATGTCGTCGCCGCTCATGCCGAGCGTGGCCTGGCGGATCGAGTCGACGTACCAGGGCAGCTTGCTGGGGTACTCGCGACGGCCCGGGCCGGACACTGGCGGATCGATCAGCACCAATCGCTGCAATCCAGGCGCGCCCTGGGCGGCGGCGCGGATGGCGAAGCGCGCGCCCATCGAGTGGCCGACCAGGTGATAGCGGTCCAGGCCCAGCGCCGCCGCGAAGGCCGGAATATCCGCCGCGCAGGCATCGGTGCCGTAGTCCAGTTCAGGCCCGCTTGCGGACAGGCCGCGGCCCCGTACATCCAGCACATAGGTGTCGAAGTGCTGGCCCAGGCGCTCGGCGACGAAGCCCCAGGTGATCGCCGGGCTGGTGATACCCGGCACCAGGATCAGTGCTGGGCCCTTGCCACCGTAGCGCAGGTAATGCTGGCGGATGCCGTTGGCGCTGACGTTGCCGCCAGCGATAAAGCTGCTCATGCTGCCTCCCCGCTCTTGAGTTCTTGGGCGTAGAGGTCGTAGCCGTAGACCCAGGCTGGGTCTTCCTGGGTGTAGAGGAAGGTGTTGGCGTTGGATACCGACTGCACTCGGGAGGCACGCTCCTTGCGGTTGGCTTCATACAGGGCGAAGGCGTTGCGGTGGTCGGACAGCCCGGTTTCTTGCAGGCAGCGGGTGAGCATCGCCGCGTCTTCGATCGCCATGCAGGCACCCTGCGCCATGTGCGGCTTCATCGGGTGGCAGGCGTCGCCCAGCAGTACCAGGCGACCACGGCTCCACAGCGGCAGTGGGTTGCGGTTGCGCAGCGGCCATTTGGTAATCGACTCGGTGGCGCCGATCAGCTTCTGCACGGTGGGGTGGTAGCCGTCGAAGGCCGCGCGCATTTCTTCCTGGCTGCTGTCGACGAATGGGCCCTGGAAGTCCCAGGCTTCGTGCGGCACGCCGGTGACGAAGTAGTACTCGTCGCGCTTGCCGGTGGTGTAGTAGACCATCATGTGGCGATCTTCGGTCCACCATTTCACGCAGTCCTCGAACACATCGGCGTGCTGCGCCAGGTGCTCGCCGCGAATCAATGCGCGGTGGGCGACCCAGCCGCTGTAGATCGGCGCTTCGACGCCCAGCAGCTCTTCGCGGATCTTCGAGTGGATGCCGTCGGCGCCGATGACGATGTCGGCCACGGTGTGGGTGCCGTCGGCGAAGTCCAGGCGTACCTGGTCACCCTCGTCGACAATCTTTTCCAGGCGCTTGCCGAAGTGCACGGTGCCTGGCTTGATCGCATCGATCTGCAGGGCGTGCAGGTCGCCGCGGTGGATGGTGATGTACGAGGCGCCGTACTCGCGGCGGGCGAACTCGCCGAGCGGAATGCGCGACAGGTAGTCACCGCTGACGCCGTCGCGGCTGAACCAGAAATCCGGATGTGAGCTCATCAGCTCCAGCTTTTGCTCCAGCCCCATGCGGCGGAAGATCTTCATCACGTTAGGGCCGATATGAATGCCCGCGCCCAGGCGGGTGAATTCCGGCGCCTGCTCGTACACGTCGACCTCAAAACCAGCCTGCTGCAGCAACGTGGCGGCAGCCGCGCCACCCAGACCTGCACCGACGATTGCGATTTTCTGCCTGCCCCGCATAGGTATCTCTCCTCTTGTTCTGTGATGTGCTCAGCGGCTCGGCCGTCTGATGAAATTGAGTGTATACGCTATAAATTTTCAATGGGAAGAGCGCGAATGAATTAATTTCAAACAAGTGATCGAAAGTGGCATTCAGCATTTTGTCACCGTAAATGCTGGGGTTTGTGTGGAATGGTAACGTTTTGGTGCGCCACTTGCGCTTGTCGACTGGATGCGCTTTCATCTAGGTAAATAGGGTGTATACACTCATAATTCGCACCGAGATGAAGCGCCGCGCACTACGCCAGTGCAGCATCTCGAGCCCATCCAGGCATGCTCAGGAGAAAACCGATGCCGGTTAGCAATGCAGAACTGACCCAGATGTTCGAACACGTGCTCAAGCTGTCTCGTGTGGATGAAACGCAGAGCGTCGCCGTGCTCAAAAGCCACTATTCCGACCCGCGTACGGTGAACGCGGCAATGGAGGCCGCTCAGCGCCTGAAGGCCAAGGTGTATGCGGTTGAGCTGCCATCGTTTAATCACCCCACGGCGATGGGCAACGACATGACCGCCTACTGCGGCGACACCGCCCTGACCGGCAACCTGGCCGCGCAGCGGGCGCTGGAGGCTGCCGACCTGATCGTCGACACCATGATGCTGCTGCATTCCCCTGAGCAGGAGCAGATCCTCAAGACCGGCACGCGCATCCTGTTGGCGGTCGAGCCCCCGGAAGTCCTGGCGCGCATGCTGCCGAGCGAGGACGACAAGCGTCGCGTGCTGGCCGCTGAAACCCTGCTCAAACAGGCGCGCAGCCTGCATGTGCGTTCCAAGGCAGGCAGTGATTTCCATGCGCCGCTTGGCCAGTACCCGGCCGTCACTGAATACGGCTATGCCGATGAGCCAGGCCGTTGGGACCACTGGCCCAGTGGCTTTCTGTTCACCTGGCCGAACGAAGACAGCGCCGAGGGCACCCTGGTGCTGGATGTCGGCGACATCATCCTGCCGTTCAAGAACTACTGCCGCGAGCGCATTACCCTGGAGATCGAAAAGGGCTTCATCACCGGCATCCATGGCGGCTTCGAGGCCGAATACCTGCGTGACTACATGAAGTATTTCAACGACCCTGAGGTCTACGGCATCTCCCACATCGGTTGGGGCTTGCAGCCGCGTGCGCAGTGGACGGCGATGGGCCTGCACGACCGCAACGACGGCATGTGCATGGACGCTCGCGCGTTCTATGGCAACTTCCTGTTTTCCACAGGCCCCAACACCGAGGTCGGCGGCAAGCGCAAGACCCCGTGCCACCTGGATATACCGCTGCGCAATTGCGATATCTATCTGGACGACCTTGCTGTGGTCCTGGCCGGGGATGTGGTTGCGCCTGAGCAGTCCAAGGCGCGTTAGTGGTTATACTGGCCCGGCGCTCCGCTCTTCGGAGTCCCGGCCAGCCCAATCCTCACAGCCCAAGCCATCACATGTCGAACAAAACTCCGAACGCTACTGCTGCACCTGATACCGCGCCCTACGACGTTACCGAACAGGTCGGCCACTTGCTGCGCAAGGCCTATCAGCGGCATACGGCGATCTTCCAGCAGCAGGCGTGCGACCCGCAGCTGACCTCGATCCAGTTCGTTACCCTGTGCGCCTTGCGCGATCATGGGCCTAGTTCCCAGGCTGAGTTGATCAAGGCGACTGCGGTGGATCAGGCGACCATCCGGGGCATCGTCGATCGGCTCAAGGCGCGCGGGTTGATTCAGCTGTCGCCTGATCCGGGGGATCGGCGCAAGGTGATTTGCGAGCTGACCGACAGTGGGGCGGCGTTGCTCGATGCGATGATTCCCTGTGCGCGGCAGATCAGTGAGCTGAGCATGGGGTGTCTGAATGCGGCTGAGCGGGTGGCGATTTTGTTTTTGTTGCGCAAGATGATTGATGGGGATGAGGGGGTTGCGGGGTGATCTTTGTGTTGGGCTGATTTCTTGGTTTCTTGGTTTCTTGGTTTCTTGGTTTCTTGGTTTCTTGGTTTTTTGGTCTGGGAGCTTATCCATTCTTTGTGGCGCGGCCACTGGCGCCTTCCGCCCTTACGGCGGGTCACTTTTTGGCAAACGCCCGGTGTGCCGGCCCAGCCAAAAGTAACCAAAAAGGTCTGCGCTCCACCATCCGGCCCTACGCTGCGCTTCGGGTCCCCTCGCTTCGGTGCCTTCCGGGCCCGCGCGGCCTACGATTTGCTGCGCAAATCTACATCTCGCGCCTTCGGCTGCGCCGA
>NZ_JBCPSP010000075.1:0-11587 GCF_051129895.1 Pseudomonas sp. Je.1.5.c | reverse complement strand
TCGGCGCTTTGGTGGAAGGGGTGGGGCGATGTCTCCCACGGTCTGTACTGCTGCGAACAGTCAGAATCGGGCATTTAGTCCCACCACCCCTTCAAGTCTAACCATACAAGCGGGCTTGCCCGCGAAGGCCGCACCACCCCCTCCCAGCTAATCATCCGGCGGCCCCGTGGAGGGCCGCCTCTAACAACGCTCCTAACTTCTCCAGCCAGTTGGCTGCACAGCCTGCTACCCGCACGTCCAGGTGATAACCCCAACGCGACCAACCAAGCGAAAGGTATTACCTCAGGCTATCGATGGATACGCATAAGTGATTATCCAGGCCGGCAAGGCCCCTCTAAAGTCGCCCCCAACACCAACAATAACAACCTGCCTGGCCGCTGCACCCAGCGCTCCAGGCAAACGCGGAGATTCCTCCATGAACGACCCTGCCAGCTCTCTGGCCTCGGCCATTTCCACCAGTCGTGCGCGGCTGCTGCCTTTTTTGATCCTGATGTACGTACTGGCCTTCATCGACCGTGCCAACGTCGGTTATGCCCGCGCCTACCTGCAAGCCGACACCGGCTTGAGTGACGCCGCGTTCGCCTTCGGTGCAAGCATCTTCTTCATCGGCTATGCCTGTTTCGAAGTGCCCAGCAACCTGATGCTGCACCGTCTCGGCGCCCGCGTCTGGCTGTGCCGGATCATGGTCACCTGGGGCCTGGTCAGCGCGGCGATGATGTTCGCCGACAACGCCACCACCTTCTATGTGCTGCGCTTCCTGCTGGGGGTTGCCGAGGCGGGCTTCTTCCCCGGGATAATCCTGTACCTCACCTACTGGTTCCCGGCCCGCAGCCGTGCTCAGGCCCTGGGCTTGTTCTACTTCGGTCTGCCTTTGGCGCTGGTGCTGGGCGGGCCGCTGTCGGGCTGGCTGCTGGAGTTCAAGGGGGTGTTCGGCATGGCCAACTGGCAGTGGCTGTTCGTCGTCGAGGGGCTGCTGGCGTCGCTGGTCGGGATTGCGGCCTATTTCTACCTGGTTGATCGTCCAGCCCAGGCCCGCTGGTTGAATGACGCGCAAAAACAGGCGCTGGAGCAGCAGCTGGCCGAAGAAGATGCGCAGAAACAGGGCCACGGACCACATGGATTTTTCGGTGCGTTGCGCAATCGCCAGGTACTGAAGTTCTGCCTGGTGTATTTCACCGTGCAGATGAGCGTGTACGGCGTGGTGTTCTACCTGCCGACCCGCATCGCCAGCTTCCTCGACGGCCAGGTCAGCCTGAATGTCGGCCTCTACACCGCCATCCCTTGGGCGTGCGCCTTGGTGGTGACCCGCCTGGTCACCCGTTACGCCGACCGTAGCGGACTGCATCGGCAGCTGGCGGTGGTCATGCTGGCCATGGCTGCGGCGGGTATTGCCGCCTCGGCGCTGGCTGGCAGCCTGGCACTGGTGATTGTCGCCTTCTGTTTCGCCGCCGCCGGCTTCGTTGCCGTGCAACCGCTGTTTTGGACCCTGCCCACCGGCTACCTCAGCGGCGCCGCCGCCGCCAGTGGCATTGCCTTGATCAACTCGTTGGGCAATCTCGGCGGTTTCGTTGCGCCGAACCTCAAGACCCTGACCGAAACCCTGTTCGCCGACCCCCGCGCTGGCATGTTCGCCTTGGCCGTGGTCGGCGTGCTGGGGGCCTGCCTGCTGTCTCGACTGAAAGCTTCCCGACCCACCCCAGCCCCGCTCGAAGTTGCCCGGGCCGGCTGATCATCCCTTGTAGTGAGAGGACCTTCACCCATGAAAATCAAATCTGTCCGCACCCGTGTCTTTGAATGGAAGGGCAAGGTCGTGCCGCCCCAGGCGCACTTTTGCACCAACGCCAGCGACATCCTCTTCGAGCGTGGCGATGCCATGGGCTCGTTCCGCTTCCATGGTTGGCTGGTGGTAGAAATCGAAACCGACACCGGCATCGTCGGCATCGGTAACTGCGCTCTGGCGCCGCGAGTCGCCAAGGAAATCATCGACCTGTACCTGGCACCGATCTGCATCGGCGAAGACCCCTTCGACAGCGAGTACATCTGGCAGAAGATGTACCGCCGCACCCATGCCTGGGGACGCAAGGGCATCGGCATGGCCGCCATTTCGGCGATCGACCTGGCGATCTGGGACATCATGGGCAAGGCGGTCAACAAACCGGTGTTCAAGTTGCTCGGCGGGCGCACCAAGGAAAAGATCTGGACCTACGCCTCCAAGCTCTACGCCAATGACAACCTCGACCTGTTCCTGGAAGAAGCCCAAGGCTATCTGAACCAAGGTTTCACCGCGCTGAAGATGCGCTTTGGCTACGGCCCCAAGGATGGCCCGGCCGGCATGCGCCGCAACATCGAGCAGGTGCGCGCGCTGCGTGAGCTGGCCGGCCCGGATGTCGACATCATGCTCGAATGCTACATGGGCTGGACCCTGGAGTACGCCCGGCGGATGCTGCCCAAGCTGGCCGAATTCGAGCCGCGCTGGCTGGAAGAGCCTGTGATCGCCGATGACATCGAAGGTTATATCGAGTTGAAGAAGATGGGCATCATGCCGATCTCGGGCGGCGAGCACGAGTTCACCGGCCATGGTTTCAAGGACTTGCTCGAGCGCCGCGCCGTGGACGTCATCCAGTACGACACCAACCGCGTTGGCGGCATCACCGCTGCGCGCAAGATCAACGCCATGGCCGAAGCCTGGTCGGTGCCGGTCATTCCCCATGCCGGGCAGATGCACAACTATCACCTGACCATGGCCAGCACCGCCTCGCCGATGGCCGAGTTCTTCCCGGTGTTTGACGTCGAGGTCGGCAACGAGTTGTTCTACTACGTGTTCAAGGGCGAGCCGCAACCGGTCAACGGCTACATCCAGCTGGACGATGACAAGCCGGGCCTGGGGCTGGAGATTTCCGAGCAATACCTCAACGACTTCAACATCATCGAATGATCGCGTCGGGCGCCGCCACGCGCTGGCGCCCGGCCTTGCGCAAGGGGAATGACACATGCGGTTGATTCAATTCGAAGACCAGGCCGGCCAGCGCCGCGTGGGGGTAATCGAAGGTGCTCAGGTGCGCACGCTGCGAGCAACCAGCAGCACCCGCGAACTGGCCTTGGCGGCGATCCGCAGCGGCCATGGCCTGGTCGAAGAAGTGCTGGCCCGTGGCAGTGACGCCGGCCCGGACTATGCCGGCCTGCTGCAGGCGGGCAGGGTATTGCCACCGCTGGACCATGAAGACCCGGCCCATTGCCTGGTCAGCGGCACTGGCCTGACCCACCTGGGCAGCGCCGCGACACGCGACAAGATGCACCAGCAGGGCGAGCCAGACGAGGCGACCCTGACCGACACCATGCGCATCTTCAAATGGGGGCTCGATGGCGGCAAGCCTGCGCAGGGGCAGGTCGGGGCGCAGCCAGAATGGTTCTACAAGGGCGACGGCAGCATCGTCGTCCGCCCCGGGGGTGACCTGCCGCTGCCGGCGTTCGCCGAGGACGCTGGCGAGGAGCCGGAGTTGGTCGGGCTGTATGTGATCGGCGATGACGGCCTGCCGCATCGGCTGGGCTATGCCTTGGGCAACGAGTTTTCCGACCATGTGATGGAGCGGCGCAACTACCTCTACCTGGCCCATTCCAAGCTACGTGCCTGCGCCTTTGGCCCGGAGCTGCGGGTCGGCGAGTTGCCAGCGCACCTGCAAGGTCGCAGCCGCATCCTGCGCGGCGCGCAAGTGCTGTGGGAGGGTGAATTCCTCTCGGGCGAGGGCAACATGTGCCACAGCCTGGCCAACCTTGAGTTCCATCACTTCAAGTACGCCCAGTTCCTGCGCCCCGGGGATGTCCACGTGCATTACTTCGGCACTGCCACGTTGTCTTTCGCCGACGGCATCAAGGCGGCGCCTGGCGACACCTTCGAAATCGCCATGGATGAATTTGGCGCGCCTTTGCGCAACGGCATCGTCGCTTGCGAAGTGCCGATCCTGCCGGGGTCTGTCGCTCGTCTCTAGGGTTATCTTGCTTGCCAGAAAGCCGGCCCGGCTCGGGCTCGGCCGGCTCACGCTTATGAGGTCGTTATGCTCAACTTGCTCGGTTACAACTACATTGGCGGCGCGCGCTGCGCCGCCGGTGCTGTGGTGTTGCAAAGCTTCGACGCGCATACCGCGCAGGCGCTGCCGTACCGTTTCACCCAGGCCACCGCTGAAGAGGTGGATGCCGCTGCACAGGCGGCAGCCGCCGCATTTGCCGCCTACCGCAATACATCACCCGATCGACGTGCAGCATTTCTTGAGGCCATCGCTGAGGAAATCGAGCTGCTCGACGACAACTTCGTCAGTGTGGTCTGCCGCGAAACGGCGCTGCCTGAGGCGCGTATCAAAGGCGAACGGGCGCGTACCAGCGGCCAGATGCGCCTGTTCGCCGAGGTGCTGCGCCGCGGTGACTGGTTCGGCGCACGCATCGACCGTGCCCAGCCGGATCGCCAACCGCTGCCGCGCGTCGACCTTCGACAATGCCGAACCGGCGTCGGGCCAGTCGCGGTCTTCGGTGCCAGCAACTTTCCCCTGGCGTTCTCCACCGCCGGGGGCGACACCGCTGCAGCCTTGGCCGCCGGCTGCCCAGTGGTATTCAAGGCCCATTCCGGGCACATGGCCACAGCCGAGCTGGTCGCCGATGCGATCATGCGGGCGGTGCAGCGTTGCGCCATGCCCGACGGCACCTTCAACATGATCTACGGCGCTGGCGTGGGCGAGCAGTTGGTCAAGCACCCCGCGATTCAGGCCGTGGGCTTCACTGGCTCGCTCAAAGGCGGGCGCGCCTTGTGTGACATGGCGGCGGCGCGGCCACAACCGATCCCGGTGTTTGCCGAGATGAGCAGCATCAACCCGGTGTTGCTGCTGCCCGCTGCCATCGCCCAGCGCGGCGAGGCGGTGGCAACGCAACTGACTGCCTCGGTGGTGCAAGGTTGCGGGCAGTTCTGCACCAACCCAGGGTTGATCATCGGCATCCGCGCTCCGGCCTTCACCCAGTTTCTCGAGCAGTTTGCCGCGCGCATGGCCGACCAGCCGGCGCAGACCATGCTCAATGCCGGTACCCTGGACAGCTATTGCAACGGCGTCGCCGCGTTGCACGGCCATCCTGGCGTTCGCCATCTGGCCGGCCGCGCGCAACAAGGCCAGCAGGCGCAGCCGCAACTGTTCCAGGCGGATGCGCAGCTGCTGCTCGATGGCGATGCCAGGTTGCAGGAAGAGGTCTTTGGCCCTTGCACCCTTGTCGTCGAAGTGGCCGATGAGCAACAGTTGCTAGCGATAGTGCGGGCGCTGCATGGCCAGCTCACTGCGACCTTGATTGCCGAACCCGAGGACCTGCAGCAGTTCGCCATGCTGGTGCCGGAGCTCGAGCGCAAAGCCGGGCGCCTGCTGCTCAACGGCTACCCAACTGGCGTTGAAGTGTGCGATGCGATGGTTCACGGCGGGCCTTACCCGGCCACATCGGACGCCCGTGGCACCTCGGTTGGCAGCCTGGCGATCGACCGTTTCCTGCGCCCGGTGTGCTACCAGAACTACCCAGATGCGCTGTTGCCGGATGCGCTCAAGGATGCCAATCCGCTGGGCATCATGCGGCTCGTCGACAGTGGCTACACGCGAGCGCCGCTGACGGCTGCTTGAATCAGGAAAAACCTGGTAATGCCGGCTTGCGCTGTGGCCTGAACTTTATTGACTGTCAGGCATCACTTGTTCAACGGGACACCGAGAGGGAGCAGGGCAAGCGATGAAAAAGCATAGCGAAGACAGCGTTGAAACACCGCCACCGGCCAAGCCGCAGGGTGAACAGGAGCGGGACAACGATGCCCATCGACCGGATGGCTCGTCAGGTACCGCGCATGATTCGACCGCGCAGAAGACGGCTCGCCAAGAACCGTCGAAAAAGCACTGAGGCCCGCACCCGCGGGCCTCAGCGTCGTGCTCAAAGAATCGGTTTGCCGCCGGTTACCGCATAGCGCGAGCCGGAGATGTAGCTCGCTTCATCAGAAGCCAGCAGGACGTAGATCGGGGCAACCTCAACCGGTTGCCCTGGTCGTCCCATCGGGTAGCCCGAGCCGAAGTTCCTTACTGCCTCATCCGGCATGGTGGCGGGGATCAGCGGTGTCCAGATCGGCCCAGGCGCGACACTGTTGACCCGAATGCCTTGCTTGGCCAGCAACTGGGCAAGGCCTGCGCTGAAGTTGGCGATGGCACCCTTGGTAGCGGCATACGCCAACAGGCTAGGTGACGGATCATCGGAGTTGACCGAACTGGTATTGATGATCGAAGCACCTTTGCCCATCGACTGCAATGCCCGTTGGCAGATGCGAAAGATCGCCGTGATGTTGGTGTCGAAGGTCTTCACCCACTCATCATCGTCAATCTCGTCCAGGGTCTTATGGGCCATCTGGAACGCGGCGTTATTGACCAGGATGTCGATGCGACCGAACTGCGCCACGGTCTTGTCGACGATCTCGTAGCAGTGCTGTTTGTGCGCCAGGTCACCGGGTAGCAGCAGGCATTGGCGACCCGCCGCCTCGACCCAGCGCGCGGTTTCCTGGGCATCGTCGTGTTCATCGAGATAGGCGATGGCAACGTCTGCGCCTTCGCGGGCATAGGCAATCGCAACCGCTCGGCCGATGCCGCTGTCGGCACCGGTGATCAGGGCGATCTTGCCGTCGAGCCGATTGTGCCCGGTGTAGGTCTGTTCACCGCAGTCCGGGTACGGCTCCATCTTGCGTTGTGAACCTGGAACGCTTTGCGCTTGTGAGGGGAATGGCGGAGTAGGGTAGTCGCTCATGGAACAAGGCTCCTGCAGTGGTATTCGTTGGAAGAGTAAAAATCAGCCTGCCAAGGCCTTGATCAACTGCTCATTGAAGGCCGGAATATCATCAGGTTGGCGGCTGCTGATCAGGTTGCCATCGACCACCACCTGCTCATCGGCCCAGGTGCCACCGGCGTTGCGAATATCGTCTTGCAAGGTCTTGTAGCTGGTCATGCGCTTGCCTTTGGCCAGGCCACTGGACACCAGCAGCCATGCGCCGTGACAGATCACCGCCAGCGGTCTGCCGGCTGAGTCATGGCTTTTCACCAGTTTTTGCGCGCCGGGGACCAGCCGGATCGTGTCGGAGTTCTGCACCCCGCCTGGCAGCACCAGCGCGTCGTATAGGTCGAGCTGGGCGTTGTCGAATGTGGCATCTACCGTGAATGGGTCAGCGGGCTTGTCATGATTCCAGCCGCGGACCGTACCTGGCTTGTCACTCAGAATGTCGACGACCGCGCCGTTTTGTTCCAGGGCTTCGCGCGGGCCGGTCAGTTCCACCTGTTCGAACCCGTCGGTGACCAGAAACGCCACGCGCTTACCGTTCAATTGTGCACTCATGGGGTTAGCTCCTTTATCAGTAGACCTGAAGTAGGAGGCCCATCAGCACCGGGCAAAGTTCATGTGCAAAACCCGAACGGTCCAGGCTCAAGCGAATGATGATGTGTAGCTGGCGCGCGCTTTTACGCACTCAAACGAGAGTTTTCGGCGTGTTCGGGAGGTGCGGGGTATGTTCAGGGGCTGGCGGGGAATTGCTGTCAGAGGGGACGATCCGGGGTAGGGCACTTATAACCACGGGGGGCAGGGCGTTGAGCCCTACCCCCCGTGTGTTCAGGCAGTGTGTTCAGCGGTCTGCTCGACAGACGTTTCCATCAACAGGGCTAACGTGTTGAGGAACAGGTCCATGTTGAGGATGCCGGTGGCGACGGTCGACAGTACTGGCTTGCCAGAAGCATCCTTGATCACCACCTTCTCGCTCCAGGCGCTGGTGTCCACGCTGCGTAGCGAAGCCATCGATACCTGGCTGCCCTGGACCTGCAGGTAATCTCGTGAAACCACGATCGGCAGGGTCTTGATATCGAGGAAGTTGCCGCTCACACGCTTGCGCCAGACTTGGCTGGTGTCGGCGTACTCGAACGTCACCGTGCCACCGCTGTGCAAGGTCTGCAGGACCGCAGGTTGCCTGGCGTCGAGGTAGAGCTCGCGAAACAGTTGCTGGAATTCGAAGAAGCGCTTGAGCGGTTCGATCACCCGGTGGAACGGCTCGCTGGCATTGCGACGGAACGCCAGGTTGGTGATCATGCCGCTGAACATCGTCTGCCCCGAGGCGAACAGGTACAAATGCTCGATTTCAGTGAACGGCACGTAGGTGCGCACGCCCTTGGTGGTGTAGGCGATGCCCTGTTCATACAGCTCGTAGCTGCTGTGCCGATAGCGACTGTGCCACGCATACAGCGCCGCGATGCCCACCGCGATGAACGCCAGCAACGCGCCGGTGTAATAGAGCATCGAGACGTTGCCATTGAAGCGCATCGTCGAGCCTGACGGGGTGGTGAACGTGACAGGCCCGCTGCTGTTCACCGGCAAGGTGGTGGCGAAGTAAACGATGAGGCCGGCCAGGATCAGTAGCGCCAGGCTGAAAACTATCGTGAAGATTTTCAGGCCCTTGCCGTAGCGGTAAGGGCCGACCAATTGACCGGTCACTGGCACTTCAGTAGAAGTCTGCTGCATGAGGGTTTTACATCCCTGTAGAGTTGAGTGGAACGATGCCATCCAGGCTGATTTCGCGACGTGGCGAGGCGTGCTGGGACAGTTGCTGCCACATTGCCACCAGCCCGGGCCGGTATCCTAGAACGCTATGGGATCAATAGGTTCACTCGCATTGCACAATAGTGTGAAATTGCGACCCGCTTATCATTCCGACCGCAGCCTAGCCGGGCAGCTTTGAGTCGAACGCGCTGCGCAGGGTGGCAACGACTTCAGCTACGCCAGGGCCTTGTACCGGTGGCGGCAGGGGGCGTTCACAAAACTCTCGCCAGACGAATAGCATCAATTCGGCGCCATCGGTTTGCGCAAGGGCACTGTCGAGCGAGCCGAAGGTTTGCAGCAGCCTGTACCTTTCGTCCTGCCAGAAACCCGCTTCAACCCAGTCATACACCGGAATGAAGTGGAAGTGAATGGAGTGGCCGGCGTCATGCCCAAACCGCCCGATATACAAGCGTTTGGGCGCGAGATGCGTTTCAATGGTTTTCTGGATGCGCGCCTGCAATACCCCCAACTCCGATTGCGCTTCGGGCGGTAGCGCCGCCAGCGAGTTGGTCATTTGTTTTGCACTGAGCATCAGGTAGCCCGGCAACGCGCTGTCCATGCGGTGGTTGACAATCCAGTGCCTGGATTCATGGATGATGAGCCGAGACGGTATGTCCATCAGGTTGCCTTGAGTGGGGCTGGCGAGCGTAGCATCGCGGCAGGTTGATGTCTGCTTTTGCCGGATGCTGTCTTTTGGCGGACAGCTGCTTCTGGCCGATCGGCTGTTTTCGACCCATAGCTGCCTCTCGCGAAGGGCAGCAATCGGCCAAAAGCCAAGACTGAAGACTCGCTTACGATGGAGTCACCCCAACAGACCAACGCTTAAGAAAGCGAGCTCAAGATCATCCCGAAGGATATATGCAACGCCTGGAAGCCGCGACGGCACTGACCTTAGCCACAATTGAGCGTTATACGTGGCAAGCGATGTAGCTGCATTCGAGGTCTGTCAAGCGATGACGCTTTAAACCTTTCATCTATTAGAGTATGGGGAATTAATCTTCATTCCCCCGTGCATTTTTTTACACCCGGCTCCATATCCGCCGGGCACGCGCCCTGAAAGATGCCATTAATCACTGTGTGTTGTCTTTCAGTTTTTCCATTTAGCTCAAACGACGTATCGGCCGTCAGTACATAGGATTTCGCAAGGTCGCCTTTGAAAGATCCGGCCATAATCGCTTCAGGGCAGCGTGATTTGAAATTATAGCTATCGACGTTACCGCTTTTAGATTCGATTTTGCACTCCTGTTCGAAGTCACTCCACAGGTCGTCATCTATAAGCCTGTCTTTCTCATGGTCGACGCATATTTCCCACGAAAACGGCGAGGTGGACGGAGTAACCTTCCACAAACCTGAAGCGCGTTGCAGACGCAGCGATGGTTCAGCGGCTGACGCCAACGATGTTACTGAGAAAGCAATTGCAGTCGACAACAATATGGCGAAGTACTTCATCACGCATCCTATTTGTAGATGATCACGTTGAGCAGGATACTTGAAAAGCAAGTGCTCCTGGCTTGGCGAGAGTCATTGATTCACAGCTGCGCGCCGAAACTGCCCACGGCATGGTCAGCGTTACTCGAGTAGCCCGCACTACTCAATGTGCCCCAGCGCATGCTCAACGAATTATCGCCATCACCGACGCCGGCGACCAAGGATTGATTGCGCTGCGGGCGTGCCAAGCGTACGTCAGAGTTCTGGCCCCCTGAGCTCTTTAAGCTCCATCATCGACGTTTGAGCGTGCGATCTGAGGCGACGAGCAGCACGCTATTTCCGAAGATGGTGAGTTGCTCCTGGTTTCGTAAACGCCCGACGGCCGCTTCCGACCCAAAGGAGACGCTTGCCAACCACCGCTTTCGGCTAAAAAAGCAGTTATCCATATTGCACAGTTTTGACGGCATCTCGCTGAATTTAAAAGCGCCAATTTGGTGGCGTTGAAAAATATAGGGCGGGGTTACCCACCGCCCTATAATTGATTAGCTCCTCACGAATGCGAGCAGATCGGCGTTAATCGTATCGGCATGGGTTGTAGGCATTCCGTGCGGGAAGCCCGGGTAGATTTTCAGCGTACTGTTTTGCAGAAGTTTGGCTGACAGAACACCGGCATTCTCATAAGGAACGATCTGGTCATCATCACCATGCATCACCAGGACAGGAATCTTGATGCTCTTCAAATCTTCGGTGAAGTCGGTCTGAGAAAACGCCACGATCCCGTCATAGTGTGCCTTTGCACAGCCCATCATGCCTTGTCGCCACCAGTTCCAGACGATGCCCTCGGACGGTTTTGAACCCGGGCGGTTATAGCCGTAAAAAGGCCCTGCTGGAACGTCGTGATAGAACTGTGCGCGATTCGCCTGTAGTTGTGCCTGCAAGTCGTCGAAAACTGTTTTAGGCAGGCCGCCAGGATTGCTCGGGGTCTGAACCATCAGCGGCGGCACAGCGCTGATGATGGCTGCTTTCGACACGCGGTCTTCGCCGTGGCGTGCGATGTAATGGATGACTTCACCTCCGCCGGTGGAATGACCGACATGGACAGCGCCTTGCACGCCGAGATGATTAACCACTGCCGCGACGTCATCGGCATAGTGATCCATGTCGTGTCCATCCCAGACCTGGCTGGATCGCCCATGACCACGCCGGTCGTGTGCTACAACCCGGAAACCGTTAGCCAGGAAAAAGAGCATTTGCGCGTCCCAATCGTCCGCGCTAAGCGGCCATCCGTGGTGGAAAAAGACTACCTGGGCATCGCGTGGCCCCCAGTCTTTGTAAAATATTTCAACACCGTCTTGCGTAGTGACATACCCCATGTTCGTATCTCCAGAATGAAGTGAGGGCCTATGATCTGGCCTAATGATTTTGGACACCTTCTACGGGCGCTATGATGGCGCCCAATTGGAGGCAAAATCAGTGCGAAAGTCATACTCGAAAGAACAGAAAATCCGGGCTGCTGAGATGGTGCTCGACG
>NZ_JBCPSP010000074.1:0-12346 GCF_051129895.1 Pseudomonas sp. Je.1.5.c | reverse complement strand
GGGAGGCGAATTCTACAGCGTTACAAGCTGCTGTCAACTACCTTTTTCACCGCTGCCGATCAGAAGATCGAAGCACCTCCAGTACTGCCTGAAACATCTAACTCGTTGATACTCAAGGAGTTTTCCGTTCCAACTACGCTGGAAGTGGGGCGCATTATAAGGGGTTTCGAAAGGCCGTCAACACTTTATTTCAAATATGTTTCAAACCGCCCTGCCCCGCCCACCCATAAGCCGCGGCACACGCCGCCAGACGGCCGGAATACGTAGTGCCAGCAAGGCAGCACCTATAGATGCGTAGATGGCCCACTCCTTGAGATCCGAGCGCACAATCCATAGAAAATGCAGCAATCCCAGCCCAAGGATCAGATACACCAGCTTATGCAGCTTCTTCCAACGCGCGCCCAAGCGCCGTTGGCTGTAGCGATTGGAGGTGACCGCCAGCGCCAGCAAGCCAATAAAGCCCAGCACGCCAACGATGATGTACGGGCGCTTACGCAGTTCGACGCCCAACTGGCCCCAATCCAAACCGAGGATGAACACCATATAGGCAGTCATGTGCAGCACTATATAAGCAAAGCACCACAACCCCAGCTGCCGACGCACCACGATCCAGCCCGACCAACCGGTCAAACGCTGCAAGGGGGTCATGCTCAAGGTAATCAGCAGGAAGATCAACGCACCGAGCCCGAGGCGGTCGACCAGGATCTTGCCAGGGTCCGGCCCCAGCAGATTCATCGCCGCCTCGTACAGCCACCAAGCCGGAAACAGGCAGCCCAGCAGAAAAATAGCCAGGCGCAACCAGGGATAGCGCATCAATAGTTCTTCCGCAGATCGAGCCCACTATATAGAGAGGCGACTTCATCGCCGTAGCCATTGAACATCAAGGTATCGCGCACATTAGGGCTGAACAGCCCGCTGGGCAGACGCCGCTCGCGGGTCTGGGTCCAGCGCGGATGGTCAACATTCGGGTTGACGTTGGCATAAAAGCCATACTCAGTCGGCGCCAGGCTTTCCCAGGTAGTCTTGGGTTGCTCGGCGACCAGGCTGATCCGCACGATCGACTTGATGCTTTTGAAGCCATACTTCCAGGGCACCACCAGGCGCAACGGTGCGCCATTCTGATTGGGCAACTCCCGGCCATACATACCCACTGCAAGGATCGCCAGCGGATTCATCGCTTCATCCAGGCGCAAGCCCTCTACATACGGCCAGTCGATCAAGGCGAATGAGGAGCGCTGACCCGGCATGACCTTGGGATCGTGCAGCGTCTCAAATCGCAGGTAACGCGCTTTCGAGGTCGGCTGCACCTGTTTGAGCACATCCGCCAGGGTAAAACCCAGCCAAGGGATGACCATCGACCAGGCCTCGACACAGCGCAGTCGATAGATGCGCTCCTCCAGCTGATACGGCCTGACGAAGTCCTCCAGCGCATAGCGCCCGGGCTTGGCCACCTCACCATCGACCACCAGGCTCCACGGCTCGGTTTTCAGGCTACCGGCATTGGCCGCCGGATCGCCCTTGTCGGTGCCGAACTCGTAGAAGTTGTTGTAGTGCGTTGCATCCTTGAACGGAGTGATCGCCTCATCCTTGACCGTTACCGCTTGCCAACGAGCGGCGCCCAGCTTGTCGCTGAACCATTGCGGCGGCGCACCAGGCGCGACATCGGCATAGCGCGACGACTCACCCGCGCTAGCCAGGCCTGGCAGCGCACCCACGGCAATACCCGCCAGAGAGGCACCCAGTACGTCTCGACGCGATAGATAAAGGCTTTCGGGGGTGATCTCCGATGCTTGGCAATCGGATGAACGAGGGATCTTGATGAGCATAACGGCTCCACAGTACGGGCAACTGATGTACCCGTAAGACTGTAGAGCCGGCAGGTTATTCCAGCATTAAATCAACTTCAGGCCTTTCGACGGCGCACCCGCAGCAAGTACTGCACCGGGCCCGAGATCGCATAGCCGAGGAAGATCAGCAGGAGGATGCGCGGTGGATCGCTGAACACCACGGCAAACACCAGCACCACGGCCAGGATCGCCACGAAAGGCACGCGCCCCTTGAGGTCGAGCTCCTTGAAGCTGTTGTACTTGACGTTGCTGACCATCAGCATGCCGGCAGCGGCGACCAGCAGCGCGACCAGGAACGACAGCTTGGAGCCCTGGATGCCGAAATCGCTGAACGCCCAGACAGTACCGGCCACCACACCTGCCGCAGCCGGGCTGGCCAGACCGATGAAGTAACGCTTGTCGGCGGTGCCGACCTGGGTGTTGAAACGGGCCAGACGCAACGCCGCGCCCGCAACATAGATGAAGGCCACCATCCAACCGACCTTGCCCATGTCGCCCAGCGCCCAGCCGAATGCCAACAGTGCCGGAGCGACGCCGAAGGCGACCATGTCGGACAACGAGTCGTACTCGGCGCCAAAGGCGCTCTGGGTGTTGGTCATGCGCGCTACACGACCATCGAGGCCGTCGAGCACCATGGCCACGAAAATGGCGATGGCAGCAAAGGCGAAATACTTGCTCGCCTCGCGTGGATCACCTGCGCTCATGGCGCTCTGCGCGCTGATCGAGCTGATGATCGAGTAAAAGCCGGCGAACAGGTTGGCAGTGGTGAACAGGTTGGGCAGCAGGTAGATGCCGCGATGCCGCACCTTGCGCCCTTCGGCGTCATGCCCCTCTTCAACATGCTCATCGACAGGTAGCAGGCTTTCGGCGTCGGAGGGCTTGTTCGGCTCTTCGGGACGTTCGCTCATGAAAATCACCTTGCAACTGAGTGGAAAATGTTTCGACACGGGCTTGCGAAACAGGTTCTGACGGCAAGCCACTGGTCGCTTTATACCAGATGCGAGCCGCCTAAACGAAAAAACGCGGCCGAAGCCGCGTTTTTCATCTCATCGCAAAGACTTAGTTCTTAGCCTTGTCGACGATCTTGTTAGCCGAGATCCAAGGCATCATGGAACGCAGCTGCTCACCGATCACTTCGATACCGTGGGCGGCGTTGTTACGACGCTTGGCGGTCATCGATGGGTAGTTGGTGGCGCCTTCGGAGATGAACATCTTCGCGTACTCGCCGTCCTGGATGCGCTTCAGAGCATTGCGCATGGCCTTGCGGGATTCTTCGTTGATGACTTCTGGGCCAGTCACGTACTCGCCGTACTCGGCGTTGTTGGAGATCGAGTAGTTCATGTTGGCGATGCCGCCTTCGTACATGAGGTCAACGATCAGCTTCAGTTCGTGCAGGCACTCGAAGTAGGCCATTTCTGGCGCGTAGCCCGCTTCAACCAGGGTTTCGAAACCGGCTTTGACCAGCTCGACGGTACCGCCACACAGAACAGCCTGCTCGCCGAACAGGTCGGTTTCAGTCTCGTCCTTGAAGGTGGTTTCGATGATGCCGGTACGGCCGCCACCGACGCCAGCGGCGTACGACAGAGCAACATTCTTGGCGTTGCCCGAGGCGTCTTGGTAGATCGCGATCAGGTCAGGGATACCGCCGCCTTTGACGAACTCGGAGCGCACAGTGTGGCCCGGAGCTTTCGGCGCGATCATGATCACGTCGAGGTCGGCACGCGGAACGACCTGGTTGTAGTGGATCGAGAAGCCGTGGGAGAAGGCCAGGGTAGCGCCCTTCTTGATGTTCGGCTCGATCTCGTTCTTGTACAGAGCGCCCTGGAACTCGTCCGGGGTCAGGATCATGACCAGGTCGGCAGCAGCGACAGCGGTAGCCACGTCGGCAACTTTCAGGCCGTGAGCTTCTGCCTTGGCAACGGTAGCCGAACCTTTACGCAGACCGACGGTAACGTCTACACCGGAGTCCTTCAGGTTGCACGCCTGGGCGTGGCCTTGCGAACCGTAGCCGATGATGGCGACTTTCTTACCTTGGATGATGGAAAGGTCGCAGTCTTTGTCGTAGAAAACTTTCATGAAATACCCCTGTTATATCTCGGCCCTAGTGGAGCCATCGCTAATTTTTGAAGTTAGATGCTGAGCACTTTGTCGCCACGGGCAATGCCGGTGACTCCACTGCGCACGGTTTCGAGAATCGATGCGGTGCCGATCGCCTGGATGAAGCTGTCCAGTTTGTCGCTGGTGCCGCTCAGTTGCACGGTATACACGCTGGCGGTTACGTCGACGATCTGCCCACGGAAAATGTCGGTGGTGCGTTTGATCTCGGCGCGCTGGGCGCCGGTGGCCTTGACCTTGACCAGCATCAGTTCGCGTTCGATGTGAGCGCTTTCCGACAGGTCGACCAGCTTCACCACTTCCACCAGCTTGTTCAGGTTCTTGGTGATCTGTTCGATCACTTCGTCATGGCCAACGGTGGTCAGGGTCAGGCGCGAGAGGGTTGGGTCCTCGGTCGGCGCCACGGTCAGGCTTTCAATGTTGTAGTTGCGCTGGGAGAACAGGCCGACCACGCGAGACAAGGCACCGGGTTCGTTTTCCAGCAGCAGGGAAATGATGTGCCGCATATCAGGTACGCTCCGTCTTGCTCAGCCACATGTCACGCATCGAGCCGTCTTTGATCTGCATCGGGTAGACGTGCTCGGTCCTGTCGACCGCAATATCGATGAACACCAACCGGTCTTTCATGGCGAAGGCTTCTTCAAGCTTGGGCTTGAGGTCCTTCAGGCTGGTGATGCGGATACCGACATGGCCATAGGCCTCGACCAGCTTGACGAAGTCCGGCAGCGACTCGACATACGAATGCGAGTGACGGCCGTTGTACGACATGTCCTGCCACTGGCGAACCATGCCCAGTACACCGTTGTTGAGGTTGACGATTTTCACCGGCAAACCGTACTGCATGCAGGTCGACAGCTCCTGGATGTTCATCTGGATGCTACCTTCACCGGTCACGCAGGCGACATCGTCATCCGGGAAGTTGAGCTTGACGCCCATCGCCGCCGGGAAGCCGAAGCCCATGGTGCCCAGGCCGCCGGAGTTGATCCAACGGTTTGGCTTGTTGAAGCGGTAGTACTGCGACGCGAACATCTGGTGCTGGCCAACGTCGGACGTGATGAACGCGTCGCCGTTGGTCACTTCACACAGGGTCTCGATCACGGTCTGCGGCTTGATCACGCTGCCGTCGCCCTTGTCGTAAGGGAACAGGCCGCGATCACCGCGCCACTCTTCGATCTGCTTCCACCAGGCGTCCAGCGCGGCCTTGTCAGGCTGCTGGCCGATTTCCTTGAGGATTGCCAGCATCTCGCTGAGCACGCTGTCGACCGGACCTACGATCGGTACGTCGGCCTTGATGGTCTTGGAGATCGATGCCGGGTCGATATCGATGTGGATGATCTTGGCGTTCGGGCAGAACTTGGCCGGGCCGTTGATCACACGGTCATCGAAACGCGCACCGACCGCCAGGATCACGTCGGCGTTGTGCATGGCCAGGTTGGCGGTGAAGCTGCCGTGCATACCGAGCATGCCGAGGAACTGGCGGTCGGTACCCGGGAAGCCGCCCAAGCCCATCAGGGTATTGGTGACTGGCAGGTTCAGCGACTTGGCGATTTCGGTCAGCGCTTCGGAGCCGCCACCGAGGATCACGCCACCACCGGAGTAGACGATCGGACGCTTGGCGGCGAGGATCATCTCGGCTGCCTTGCGGATCTGCCCCGAATGGCCACGTACGGCCGGGCTGTAGGAACGCAGCTTGACCTTCTTCGGATAGACGTACTCGAACTTCTCGGCCGGGTTGGTCATATCTTTTGGAATGTCGACCACGACCGGGCCGGGACGGCCGGATTGCGCCAGGTAGAAGGCTTTTTTCAGGACTTCCGGGATTTCCGAGGCGTGCTTGATCATGAAGCTATGCTTCACGATCGGCCGCGAGATACCGATCATGTCGGTTTCCTGGAAGGCATCGGTGCCGACCATGGTGCTAGGCACCTGGCCCGACAGGATGACCATTGGAATCGAATCCATGTACGCGGTAGCAATGCCGGTAATGGCATTGGTGGCGCCCGGACCTGAGGTTACCAGCACTACACCAGCCTTGCCGGTAGCGCGGGCATAGCCGTCGGCCATGTGGGTTGCCGCCTGCTCGTGACGAACCAGGATGTGCTCGACTTCCGGCTCTTTGAACAGCGCGTCGTAAACATGAAGGAGAGCACCGCCAGGGTACCCGTAGATGTGCTTAACGCCTTCGTCACGCAAAAAGCGGACGACCATCTCAGCGCCAGATAAAAGCTCCACGTTGTTCACCTCTAAAACGCCAGAATACCGTCCCTAGTGGACGGGTCTTAATAGGTTTACTGCCAAGCAGAGCATGAGCGAACGTCAGCACTGACTGAGCAAGTATTGGGAGCACCCCAGAGTGTTGCGGGGTTTTCCCACCCAGCGCGAGGTAACGCGTTGCGGGGTGTAACAAGTCGGCGCGGGTGTGCGCCTCATGATCTGCTTAGCGGGTCTGCTTCTGGCAGTCCCTCTAAAGCGGAAACTGGATTCTTGTGATTCGCCGCGATTAAGTCAAGAAAAATTATTGCCAATTTTTCCTCAGGATGAATTCGTTCCACCACGAATAGATCTGACAGCAGCAGAAAAACAAACAAAACACAAAAAAAGAGCCGCAATCTGCGGCTCTTGAAAGAAAAAGAGAAGAAATCAGGCGGATGGGCTGATCAATTGATCGAATTCCGCCAGCAGTCGACGCAGCGCGCGACTCTGCTCTGGGCGATCGACGAAAACCGTTTCAGCCATCACCAGGATGCCCGAGGCATTTGGCAAGGGATGCCCGTGTTCGAGAATGAGCTTCATTCGTGGCAGGAAAATCCACTGCAGCCACTGCTCGAAGCCCATCGAATCGACGGCGAACGGCACCACGCTGGCCAGCGCCTCGGCACTGGGCGACTGCTCGCTCCACCAGCCTTGTGCGCGCAGTTCGTGTTCGATCAGCAACAAGTGATCAGCGATATCGAGAATGCGTTGCTCGACCATCACAGATTGACCCGTGCCTTCTGTCGCGCCAGCGCTGCACCTGCGCTGTCACCCTGTTTCTCGCGGGCTTGGGCGATGGTGTTCCACAGTTCGGCTTGCAGGTCTGGACGGCCATTGGCGTAGGTCAGGGCACGACGCGCCAGCTGTTCGGCCTGGGCCGCATCGCCTTGCGACAAACGCACCTGAGCCAGGCGGAACAGCACTTGCGGCTCACGCGGGGCGATGCGCTGGGCACGCTCCAGGCTCGACGAGGCGCCATTGAAATCGCCACTGCCCTGTTGCTGCTGGGCGGTGGTCAGCAGCGCCAGCACCGGGCCATCGAGCTGTTCGTCGGCCGACAGGCTGCCGGCGGCCGTATTGCTACGCGGAATCCCAGTCGGCGCGCTGCTCGCAGCTGGCGTACTGCTCATCGAGGCGATGTCGAACGGCTCGTCAGCGATCGGGTTGGGGTTGGTGGTGATCGGACCGGTACTGATCGGCGCAGTGCTGATGGGTGCTGCACCATTGCCCGCTGGGAAGGTCTGGATGGACGACGCGCCCGCCCCTTGCGGGATCATCACGGTAACCCCGGAATCTTCCGTCAGTGCCTGAGCCTGCGAGGTGCCGTTGCCGGCCTGGGTCGCAGCACGGTTGGCGGTAACGCGCTCGCTGTTAGATACCCGGGTGCTCGAGTCGACCACCGGAATGTTGCCGCGTGGAACGCTGGCGCAGCCATGGAGCATGGCCAATGCCGTCAAGGCAGGAAACCACCACTTGTTCACTTCACACCCTCTTTAAATGCGGCTGCTGGCCTGGGGGTTGATCCGCCCAGGCCAGCAGTGCTCAATTCATCCAACCCTTGACCCAGTCCATGACCGACTCAGCCGGATTCTGCTCACCGCCACAGGCAACCCCTGCGGCCGGTTCGCTGCCGCGAATATACGGCATCTGCACCGCTCCCGGACAGCTGCTGTCGGAGCCTTGGCCGCTGTACGGATCGATCCAGGCCTGCACCACGTTATCCGGCTGCGGCATGTCCAGCGGCAACGGATCGGCCTTGCGCATGAAGCTGGTCCATACCTGCAGGGCGCCAGTAGCACCGGTGAACGGCGTCTTGCCGTTGTCGTCGCGGCCCAGCCAGACCACCGCCAGCAGATCCTGGCTGAAGCCGGAGAACCAGCTGTCGCGCGAATCGTTACTGGTGCCGGTCTTGCCCGCCAGGGTCAGGTTGTTCGGCAATACACTGTAAACCGAACGCCCGGTACCCTCACGCATGACCCGCTGCATGGCGTTCTGCACCAGATAAATGGCACCTGGATCGAAGGTCTGCTGGATCTGGAACGGGTACCGCTTGAGCGGCTCGCCCTCGGCGGTCAGTACGCTGCGGATACCACGCATCGGCGTGTTGAAGCCGCCGTTGGCGATGGTCTGGTACATGGTCGCGACTTGCATCGGCGACATGCCACCGGCGCCCAGTAGCATCGACGGGAACGCCGGCCAGTCAACATTGACGCCCAGGCGGCCGATGGTCTTGATCACGTTCGGCACGCCCACTTCCAGGCCGAGCTTGGCGGTGGACAAGTTGTAGGAATTGGCCAGCCCCTGGTACAGGTAGATGGTGCCGTGCGGACGGCGGTCGTAGTTCTGCGGACGCCAGACCTGGCCATCGGCGCCTTTGACCGAGAACGGCTCATCCTGCACCCAGCTGGTCAGGGTGTACTTGCTCGGTTTTTCCAGCGCGGTCAGGTACACCGCCGGCTTGACCAGCGAGCCGATCGGGCGCACGGCATCGATCGCGCGGTTGAAGCCGGCAAAGCCCGACTGACGACTGCCGATCAACGCCTGGACTTCGCCAGTCTCAGGATTGGTCACCACCATCGCCGACTCGACCGCATCCGAACCCTTGCGCCCGGCCAGACGCTTGAAGGTCTCGCTCATGGCGGTTTCGGCCTTCATCTGCAGGATCGGGTCGAAACTGGTGAAGATGCGCAGGCCTTCTTCGGTAAGGTCTTCGTCGCGGTAATCCTGGCGCAGCTGACGCTTGACCAGGTCGAGGAAGGCCGGGAACGAGCTGTCGGCCAGGCTGCCGCGCTTGGTGACGCCCAGCGGCATCTTCTTCGCCGCCTCGACCACTTCCTTGCTCGCCACACCCTGCTCGGCGAGAAGATCGAGCACCAGGTTACGGCGGATCAGGGCCCGCTCAGGGTAGCGCCGCGGGTTGTAATACGACGGCCCCTTGACCATACCGACCAGCAGGGCAATCTGATGCAGCTTGAGCTCTTGCAGCGGCTGGCTGAAGAAGAACTGGCTGGCCAAGCCGAAGCCGTGCACGGCGCGCTGGCCATCCTGGCCGACGAACACTTCGTTGAGGTAGGCCTCAAGGATCTCGCGCTTGTCGTAATGCAGCTCGAGCAGCACCGCCATCATGGCTTCGGTCAGCTTACGGCTCAGGCTGCGCTCGTTGGTCAGGTAGAAGTTCTTCACCAACTGCTGAGTCAGGGTACTACCCCCCTGGCGCATGGCGCCGGACGAGGTATTGACCCACACCGCCCGGGCGATGCCCTTGGGCGAGACGCCGAAGTGACTGTAGAAATCACGGTCTTCGGTGGCGATCAGGGTTTCCAGCAGGTACGGCGGTACCTGGTCGATCTTGATCAGGATGCGGTCTTCAAGGTTCTTCGGGTAGATACCGCCGATCATCAGCGGCTCCAGGCGCACCACATCGAGCTTGCCGCCGTTGGCGCCGGTCATGCCCGCGACGTAGTCGCCGGAGAAGCGCACGCGCACGAACTGCGCGGGCTCCATGCCTTCATAAAACTGGAAGCCGCGAGTGTTGAGGTCGACGCTATTGCCATTGACCGAGGCCGCGCCCGGGCCATTGGCCGCACTTTCGCGGCGATAGCCGAGGGCATCGAGCTCGGTGAGGAAGTCGTTCTTGCTCAGCTTCTGGCCGACGAACAGCTCCAGCGGCCGGGCATACACCTTGGCCGGGATGGTCCAGCGCTTGCCGGAGAACTTCTCCTGGACGATGGCATCGAGGTAGATGGCAAAACCGGCCACCAGCACCAGGCCTACCAGGCTGAGTTTGAGGGCCCAGCCCAGCCAGGCACGGGAGCGGCCGGTCGAGCGTTTCTGCGCAGTACGGGAATTTCGGGATCGAGTCATGGCGGCGGATTATACGCACTTTAGTCAAGGCAGGCCCGGCGGTATGCAGGGACGGCACCATTGACCATAATGGCGCATTCGAATTCCCTTACCCCGGAAGGATTGCCCGTGAGCCAAGCCCTCATCAGTGCCCTGCAGAACCCCGCCCTCTACCCTCATCCCGTGGACGGGTTCCAGCTCATCGAGACGCATATCTCGTGGGTGCTGCTCACGGGTGAGTACGCCTACAAGATCAAGAAGCCAATGAACTTCGGCTTCCTGGACTTCACTGGCCTTGACCAGCGCGAGCATTTCTGTAACGAAGAGTTGCGCCTGAACCAGCGCCTGACCGAAGGCCTGTATCTGGACGTGCTGCCGATCACCGGCAGCGTCGAAGCGCCGCAAATCGGTGGCGAAGGTGCACCGATCGAATTCGCCCTGCGCATGCGCCAGTTCCCCCAGAGCCAGTTGCTCAGCACCTTGCAGGCCAACGGCGAACTGAACGCCAGCCACATCGACCAGATGGCCCGACAGATCGCCGAGTTCCACCTGCAGACCCCCAAGGTCCTGGCCGATCAGCCATTCGGCTCGCCTGAAAGCGTGATGGCCCCGGTTGAGCAGAACTTCGAGCAAATCCGTCCGTTCCTCAGCGACAAGGCCGACTTGCAACAGCTGGACGCACTGCAGGCTTGGGCACGCAGCAGCTTCGATCGCCTGCACGAGCTGTTCGCAGCGCGCAAGGCCAACGGCTTCATCCGCGAGTGCCATGGTGATATCCACCTGGGTAACGCTACGCTGATCAATGGCAAGGTGGTGGTGTTCGATTGCATCGAGTTCAACGAGCCGTTCCGCAAGACCGATGTCTGGGCTGACACCGGTTTCCTCGCCATGGACCTGGAAGACCGCGGCCTGAAATGCCTTGCCCGGCGTTTCATCAGCCAATATCTGGAGCTGACCGGCGACTACCAGGGCCTGGAGTTGCTCAACTTCTACAAGGCTTATCGCGCACTGGTACGCGCCAAGGTCGCCCTGTTCAGCATGCCGGCCAATGCCGATGGCGTGCAGCGTGCCACCACCCTGCGCACTTACCGCAACTATGCCAACCTGGCCGAGAGCTATAGCGCGATCCCCTCGCGCCTGCTGGCCATCACCCATGGTGTATCGGCGGTTGGCAAAAGCCATGTATCGATGCGCCTGGTCGAAGCGCTGGGCGCGATCCGCGTGCGCTCTGACGTCGAACGCAAGCGCCTGTTCGGTGAACAAGCCCAGGCCAATGCGGGCCAGCTCCAAGCCGGGATCTACGACCAGAGCGCCAGCGCCGCCACCTACCAGCGCCTGCACCAACTGGCCGAAGTGATTCTGCGCGCAGGCTTCCCGGTAGTGCTGGATGCCACCTACCTCAAGCAGGAACAACGCCAGGCCGCCGCCGAGGTGGCCAGCCAGACCGGCGTGCCGTTGCTGATCCTCGACTGCCACGCGCCGCAGGCAGTGATCGAAAGCTGGTTGGCCCAGCGCCAGGCAGACAACGACGATCCATCCGACGCCACCCTGGAAGTGGTCAAGGCGCAACAGGCCAGCCGCGACCCGCTCAATGAGCAGGAACTGCGCGACAGCAAGCGCGTAGACACCCAGGAAAGCGCCAGCATGGACCAGTTGATCGAACAGATCCGCCAGCGCCTGCCAGGCCTTTAAGCGCCCAGACGTGAAGCAGTCGACACTTCACGCTTGAACATCGGCGCCTGCTCAGTGATGGCATTACAATATCATCACACCCCACAAGGAGGCGCCACCATGAACCAGCCCCGGCAACTGGACAACACCCTGTACGCCCTCGTGCGCGATGAGCAGATCGCTGCCTTCAATCGCGAGAAACCTACCGACACAGTGATCGATTTTCGTGGCGGGGATTTCCGCGGTTTGGATCTGCGCGAACTGGATGTGCGTGGGATCGACTTTACCGATGCCTACTTCCGCGCCTCCGACCTGCGCGGCTTGGACCTGCGCGAAAATGGCCTGGAAGGCGCCAGCATTGCCCATGCGCAGATTTCCGGAACTTACTTCCCTGCCCAGCTGAGTGCCGATGAGATCTTGATGTCGGCCAAGTTTGGTACGCGCATGCGTTACCGGCCAATTTCTGGGAAGTGATGCTGATGGTGCGGGCCTCATCGCGGGGCAAGCCCGCTTGTATGGTTAGACTTGAAGGGGTGGTGGGACTAAATGCCCGATTCTGACTGTTCGCAGCAGTACAGACCGTGGGAGACATCGCCCCACCCCTTCCACCAAAGCGC
>NZ_JBCPSP010000073.1:0-12440 GCF_051129895.1 Pseudomonas sp. Je.1.5.c | reverse complement strand
TCGCGTACGTGGGAACGGGCTTGCCCCGCGATGAGGCCGGCAGCGAATCCTTGCCCCCCGAACTTGCCCGGTCACCCCGCGGCAACCCCAGCACCACCGCAACAGCGCCTGCTCACAAGGCAGGTCGATAACTAAAAAAATGAAAGGGAGCTTTCACCTTGAGACCCATTACCACCACCGCACTAGCCCTGTCGGTCAGCGCCTTTAGCGCCCTCGCCCAGGCCGAACCGGCCAGCCAGGCGTTCTTCCCGCTGAGCCTTAAAGCGTCCAGCGAACAAGCCGAGGCAAGCGGCTTCTTCGAGGGCCAGAGCCTGACCGGCAGCACCCGCAACTGGTACGCCCGCGAACGCGCCACCCGCGCACCGCTGTGGCAGTACAGCAAGAGCGACGGCAGCCGCCACGACACCCACAGCCGCGACAACTGGGTGCAGGGCACCATCCTCAACTACAGCTCGGGCTTCACCCAAGGCACCGTGGGCTTCGCCACTGAAGTCGCGGCCTACAACGCCATTGCCCTGGAACGCGGCCGCGCCGCCATCGCCGGGCCCAACAACCGCACCCTGACCCACAGCGACGGCGACCCGGTCGGCCAATGGAGCAAGGCGGGCCTGGCCAATATCAAGGCACGCATCTCCAATACCACCCTGACCGTCGGCCGCCAGTCGCTCGACACGCCGATGATCGCCTACATCGGCAACCGCGCCCTGCCCTCGAGCTTCCAAGGTGTGAGCCTGCACAGCGCCGAGTTCGACAACTTGTCGTTCGACCTGGGCAGCTTCGACCGGGTCTCGCCGCGCACCGAGCAGAGCCTGAGCAAATTCCGCAGCGAGTACGGCGCCGCCGGGGTAGAGACCGACCGCGCGAGCACGGCCGGGGTCAACTACCAGCCGTTCAAGAGTTTGACCACCAGCCTGTATGCCACCAAGGTCGACGACTTCTGGAACCAGTACTACTTCGGCGCCAACCACGTGCTTGGCGACAGCGCGGTACTGAGCCTGACCACGGGTCTTAACTACTACAAGACCGTGGATGAAGGCAGCAAGAAGATGGGCGACATCGACAACGACACCTACAGCCTGTCGTTCGGTCTGACCCACCAGGCGCACACCCTCACCGCCTCCTGGCAGCAAGTGAATGGCAACGAGTATTTCGACTACCTGCACGAGACCAACGGCATCTACCTGGCCAACTCGCTGCTGTCGGACTTCAACGGCCCCAACGAGAAATCGCTGCAGCTCTCCTACGTGCTGAACATGGCGCCTTACGGCGTGCCAGGGCTCAAGTTCAACCTGTACAACGCTCGTGGCTGGGGCATCGACGGCACGCACTACCGCGGCAATGCCTACAATGTGCGCGGCATGGACGGCGAGACCCACTATGAGTGGGGTATCGGCACCAGCTATGCGGTGCAGAGTGGGCCACTGAAAGACACCAGCATCCGCGCCACCTACACCGCGCACCGGGCGAGCAAGGCCCAGGCCGACGGTAGCCTGGACGAGCTGCGTATCGTCACCACCATTCCGTTCAACATCCTCTGACCGTTGACGCCACGGCTCGCGTCAGGCGGGCCGTGGCGGCTACGCTGGAATCATCACTGCAGGGAGGTTCCATGAGATCTCTACCGCTACGCGCTGCCCTGGCAGCGGTTATCCTCGGCGCCGCCAGTAACCTGGCCGCCAAGCCACTGGTGGTGTGCACCGAGGCCAGCCCGGAAGGCTTTGACATCGTCCAGTACACCACCGCGGTCACCGCCGATGCCTCGGCCGAGACCTTGTTCAACCGCCTGGTCGATTTCAAGCCGGGCACCACCGATATCCAGCCGGCCCTGGCCGAACGCTGGGAGGTCAGCGACGACGGCCTGAGCTACACCTTCCACTTGCGCCAAGGGGTGAAATTCCACACCACCGACTACTTCAAGCCGACCCGCGACTTCAATGCCGACGACGTGCTGTGGAGCATTCGCCGCCAGCTCGATCCGAACCATCCGTGGCACGACAAGACCAGCGTCGGCTACCCGTATTTTGAAAGCATGGCCTTCAAGGACCTGCTCAAGTCGGTGGAAAAGACCGACGCGCACACCGTGGTGTTCACCCTCAATCGCCCCGAGGCGCCGTTCCTGCGCGACATGGCGATGGCCTTCACCTCGATCTACTCCGCCGAATATGGCGACCTGTTGCTCAAGGCCGGCAGAACCGGCGAGCTCAACAGCAAGCCCATCGGTACCGGCCCGTTCATCTTCCAACGCTACAACAAGGACGCCCAGGTCCGCTTCAAGCCCAACCCTGAGTACTTTCGCGGCAAGCCCCCGGCCGATGCGCTGATCTTCGCCATCGCTACCGACAGCAACGTGCGCCTGCAAAAGCTGCGCGCCAACGAATGTCAGGTGGCGCTCTATCCCAAGCCCGATGATGTGCCTTCGATCAAGACCGACCCGAAACTCAAGGTCGCCGAAATGGAAGCCCTGGTGACCGGCTACATCGCCCTCAATACCGAGCACAAGTACCTGCGCGATGTACGCGTGCGCAAGGCCATCGACATGGCCTTCGACCGCCAGACCCATGTCGATCAGTTGTTTGGCAAAGGCAATGCGCTGGTCGGGGTCAATCCCTATCCGCCGACCATGATCGGCTTCAATACCAACAACAAGAATCCACCTCGCGACCTGGATAAAGCCCGCGCCTTGCTCAAGGAGGCTGGCGTTCCAGAAGGCACTGTACTGACCTTGTTCACCCGCAATGGCGGCGGCCCGACCAATCCCAATCCGCGCCTGTCGGCCGAGATGCTCCAGGCCGACCTGGCCAAGATCGGCATCAAGCTCGACATCCGCGTGATGGAGTGGGCCGAGATGCTGCGCCGGGCCAAGAATGGCGAGGCGGACATGGTTTCCACCGGTTGGGCCGGCGACAACGGCGACCCGGACAACTTCCTCAGCCCACTGCTCAGCTGCGATGCGGCCAAAAGCGGCGAGAACTATGCGCGCTGGTGCAACCCTAAGTTCCAACAGCTGATTACCCGCGCCCGTGAAGTGATCGACAACGATGAGCGCGCAAGCCTCTATTTCAAGGCCTTGGCGGTGTACGATGAGGACCAGCCTTGGATCAGCATGGCTCATCCGAAGATGTTCACAGCCATGCGTGAGAACGTGGAGGGTTATCACATCAACCCTCTGACCAATAACAACTTCGCCACTACCCGGGTGAAGTAGAACAATAACGACCGCCGGCAACCCACACGGGCACCGGCGGCATGCTCTAACCGGCTGGCAAGTCCAGCCTGATGAGGTAACCCAGACAATGTTGAGTTTTATTGCCCGGCGCCTAGGCCTGTTGATTCCGACGTTTTTCGGCATCACCTTGCTGACCTTTGCGCTCATACGCCTGATCCCCGGCGACCCGGTGGAAGTGATGATGGGCGAGCGCAGGGTCGACCCCGAGATGCATGCCCAGGCCATGGAGCGCCTGGGCCTGAACAAGCCGCTGCCAGCCCAGTACCTGGACTACGTCGGCAAGCTGGCCCAGGGTGACCTGGGCGAGTCCCTGCGCACCCGTGAAAGCGTGTGGAACGAGTTCACCACGCTGTTCCCGGCCACCCTCGAACTGGCTTTCGCCGCCCTGCTGTTTGCCGGCATCGTCGGCCTGCTGGCCGGGGTGATTGCCGCGCTCAAGCGCGGCTCGCTGTTCGACCATGGGGTGATGGGCATCTCGCTGGCTGGCTACTCGATGCCGATCTTCTGGTGGGGCCTGATCCTGATCATGTTCTTCTCCGTGAGCCTGGGCTGGACGCCTGTGTCGGGGCGGATCGATCTGCTCTACGACATCGAGCCGAAGACCGGCTTCATGCTCATCGACACCCTGCTCAGCGATGAACAAGGCGCGTTCAAGGACGCGGTGATGCACCTGATCCTGCCGGCCATCGTGCTCGGCACCATTCCGCTGGCGGTGATCGCCCGCATGACCCGCTCGTCGATGCTTGAAGTGCTGCGCGAAGACTACATCCGCACCGCGCGCGCCAAAGGCCTGTCGCCAGCCCGCGTGGTGTTCGTGCATGGCCTGCGCAACGCACTGATCCCGGTGCTCACTGTGTTCGGCCTGCAAGTCGGCACCTTGCTGGCCGGCGCGGTGCTCACCGAAACCATCTTCTCCTGGCCGGGCATCGGCAAATGGCTGATCGAAGCCATCGGCGCCCGTGACTACCCCGTGGTCCAGAACGGCATCCTGTTGATCGCCTGCCTGGTAATCCTGGTCAACTTCGTCGTGGATATCCTCTACGGCCTGGCCAACCCACGCATCCGTCATCAGCGCTGAGGCCTCGTCATGACTAGCCCGATTCCAAACTCCGTGACCCCGCCCAGCCCGGTCGACCAGAGCCTGCTCTACCCCTCGCCGTACAAAGAATTCTGGCAGGCGTTCTCGCGCAACAAAGGCGCGGTGGCGGGCCTGGCGTTCATGTGCCTGGTGGTGTTCTGCGCACTGTTCGCGCCATGGGTGGCCCCGCACAACCCCAGCGAGCAGTACCGCGATTTCTTGCTGACCCCGCCGGTATGGCTTGAAGGCGGCACCTGGCAATTTATCCTCGGCACCGACGAGCTGGGCCGCGACCTGCTTTCGCGGTTGATCCAGGGCGCACGGCTGTCGCTGCTGATCGGCCTGTCGTCGGTGGTGATGTCGTTGATTCCGGGGATCTTCCTCGGTCTGCTTGGCGGGTTCTTCCCGCGCATCCTCGGCCCATCGATCATGCGCCTGATGGACGTCATGCTGGCGCTGCCGTCGCTGCTGCTGGCAGTGGCGATCGTCGCCATCCTCGGCCCTGGGCTGATCAACACGGTAATCGCCATCGCCATCGTCTCGCTGCCGTCCTACGTGCGCCTGACCCGCGCCGCGGTGATGGGTGAACTCAACCGCGACTATGTCACCGCCGCCCGCCTGGCCGGCGCCAGCCTGCCGCGCCTGATGTTCATCACCGTGCTGCCCAACTGCATGGCGCCGCTGATCGTGCAGGCGACCTTGAGCTTCTCCTCGGCGATTCTCGACGCCGCCGCGCTGGGCTTCCTTGGCCTTGGCGTGCAACCGCCTACCCCTGAGTGGGGCACCATGCTGGCCTCGGCCCGCGACTACATCGAACGCGCCTGGTGGGTGGTGAGCCTGCCAGGCCTGACCATTTTGCTCAGTGTGCTGGCAATCAACCTGATGGGCGACGGGCTGCGCGATGCGCTGGACCCGAAACTCAAGAACGCCGCCTGAGGAGAACGCCATGTCACTGTTGCAGATCAACAATCTCAATGTGCGCTTCGGCGACGCCGATGCCGTACCTGTCGTGGACGGCTTGGACCTGGCGGTGGACGCGGGCGAGATCGTCGCCATCGTCGGCGAATCAGGCTCCGGCAAGTCGGTGACCATGATGGCCCTGATGGGCCTGATCGACGCCCCGGGGCGGATCACCGCCGATGCCATGACCTTCGCTGGCATCGACATGCTCAAGCTCAGCGGCCGTCAGCGGCGCAAAGTGGTCGGCAAGGACATCGCCATGGTCTTCCAGGACCCGATGACCGCGCTCAACCCTAGCTACACCGTAGGCTTCCAGATCGAAGAAGTACTGCGCCAACACCTGGGCCTGAAGGGCAAGGCGGCGCGCCAACGGGCACTCGAATTGCTCAAGAAGGTCGAGATCCCTGCCGCCGAAAGCCGCCTGGATGCCTACCCGCATCAGCTCTCCGGCGGCATGAGCCAGCGCGTGGCAATCGCCATGGCCATTGCTGGCGAGCCCAAGCTGCTGATCGCCGACGAGCCGACCACCGCGCTGGATGTGACCATCCAGGCGCAGATCATGGAGCTGCTGGTCAACTTGCAGAAAGAACGCAACATGGCCCTGATCCTGATCACCCACGACCTGGCCGTGGTCGCTGAAACGGCCAAGCGCGTATGCGTGATGTACGCCGGCCAAGCGGTGGAAGTCGGCCAGGTACCGGAGCTGTTCGACCTCCCTGCCCACCCCTACAGCGAGGCGTTGCTGGCTGCCATTCCTGAGCACAGTATCGGCGCCGAGCGCCTGGCCACCTTGCCCGGTATCGTCCCCGGCCGTTACGACCGCCCGCAAGGTTGCCTGCTGTCGCCGCGCTGCCCTTATGTGCAGGACAACTGCCGACGCCAACGCCCGCCTCTTGCCCCGCAGGCGCATAGCCTGGCGCGTTGCTTCTATCCGCTGAACCAGGAGGTGGCGTGATGACCGCCGTGCTTACCGCCCGTGACCTGACCCGCCATTACGAAGTGTCCCGCGGCCTGTTCAAAGGCCACGCCCTGGTACGTGCGCTCAATGGCGTGTCGTTCGAGCTGGAGGCTGGCAAGACCCTCGCCGTAGTGGGCGAGTCCGGTTGTGGCAAGTCGACCCTGGCCCGCGCACTGACCTTGATCGAAGAGCCCACCGCAGGTTCGCTGCAGATCGCCGGCACCGAAGTCAACGGCGCCAGCAAGGCCGAGCGCAAGCAACTGCGCCGCGACGTACAGATGGTCTTCCAGAGCCCGTACGCCTCGCTCAACCCGCGGCAGAAGATCGGCGACCAGTTGGCCGAGCCGCTGCTGATCAACACGTCGCTGAGCAAGGCCGAGCGCCGTGAACGGGTGCAGGCGATGATGCAGCAGGTGGGCCTGCGCCCTGAGCATTACCAGCGTTATCCGCATATGTTCTCCGGTGGCCAGCGCCAGCGGATCGCCCTGGCCCGAGCGATGATGTTGCAGCCCAAGGTGCTGGTGGCCGATGAGCCGACCTCGGCGCTGGATGTGTCGATCCAGGCGCAGGTGCTGAACCTGTTCATGGACCTGCAAAAACAGTTCAACACCGCCTACGTGTTCATCTCGCACAACCTGGCGGTGGTGCGGCATGTGGCCGATCAGGTGCTGGTGATGTACTTAGGAAGGCCAGCGGAGATGGGGCCGAAGGAAGATATCTACGAGAAACCGCTGCATCCCTATACCCAGGCCTTGCTGTCGGCGACGCCGGCGATTCATCCCGATCCGTTGAAGCCGAAGATTCGCATCACCGGGGAGCTGCCTAACCCGCTCAATCCGCCGGATGGCTGTGCGTTTCACAAGCGTTGTCCGTATGCCACGGAGCGCTGTGGCAAGGAAGTGCCGGCGTTTCGCCAGGTTGGGACGCGGCAGGTGGCGTGTCATTACGCGGAGCAGTTTCTTTAGATTGGCATGATGCTTTTTGGGGCCGCTTTGCGGCCCCAAAATCTTCAATGCATAAAGATCGCGATCAGAATGATCACCGGAATCGGTACCCCAAGCATCCACAGCAATATAGAGCGCATGATGTTTCTCCTCGAACATTAACCCTTAGCGAATCGGCGCAGTCCCAGCGTTAACCGCACGCCGCTCGCCATACCCCAGCCCATCCTCGTCGATCCAGCGCGCTTGATCGCGCTGACGACCACCGAACAGGGCAGCGAAGCTTGCGAAAAACGCACCGCACAGCAGCGCAATGAAGGTCCACAGCGCCGTCCACGCCGCCACCTTGGCCGCCGTGTCTGCCGCTTGCTGAGCGGCAACCTTGGCTTTTTGTGCATCCTCCTGAACCTGGGCATAGACCTGATCGACCCGCGCCTCGGCTTCGGCCTGGGTCAAGCGGGTACGCTGCGCCACCAACTGCGCCAGATAAGTGCGGTCAGCCGGATCCATCGCCCCGCCATTGCTCAGGGCGCGGGTGACAATTCGCCCCGCCACCGCATTGGCCGCATCTTCGCTGACGGCCGCAGGGCCCTCGCTGCGGAACAGGCCATCGACGTAGTAACCCATCGGATCGGCATCAGGCCCGCCGGCATCCTTGGCAACCGCCGCGGTCGACGCGGCAGCCATTCCACCCACCGCAGCGGCGCCCGCCTGGGCACCGGCACTGGCGATATTGCCTGCGGTGGCCACGATCAACATGGCGGCGACCAATGTAGCGACTGCCCAGGCCAACAGCCCATGGGCGGTATCGCGGAAATACACCTCGTCACCGTGCAGGTTGGCCCACTTCACCCGCAGCCGCCCGGCGATGTAGCCACCGGCACCCGAAGCGATAATCTGTGTGACCAGCAGCCAGACGATGGTGGAAATACCCAGCGCCTTGGCACTGGCGCCCTCATGGGCCCAGGGGGAAGACGCAGCGAACCCCAGGCCTGCGCCGAGGATCATCAGGATCAATGACAAGGCGGCCGCCGCAGCGGCACCCGCGAAGATCGCCGCCCAGGACACACCCGAGCGATTCGGGCCCTCGGCGACGGTGGTTGGCAGATCGGCAGTGGTAATCATGATTCAGCGCCTTTTGTGGTGAGCAACGATTCCATGTGCTTTGCACTTAGGGCGGTGCAGGCGCTGTGCCAACTGTGTCAAAAAATTACACAACGGCAAATCAACGGGTTAGCTGGATCAGGCTGGTAAGGATCGTGCAAAACACCCGGATTGGCGCTTTGAGCTCAGGGTTTTATGCAAGGTCCAGCGCACTCATCGCGGGGCAAGCCCGCTCTCACCAGCCCCCTGACACAGTGGCAAAATGTGCGGGAGCGGGCTTGCCCCGCGATGATCTCACCGGCACCATCACTTGCATGATCCCGAGCACACTCCCCGACGGCCCTGAACAAACGCCGATCACCGCCGCAACGGTCCTGCGCTACCACCTGTGCTGGAAGCACCGCGACCTCGACGGGGTGATGGCGCTGTATCACCCGGACGTCGAGTACCACGACTTTTTCCAGAACCGCGTGCTCAACTACCAGGCGCTACGCGACTACGTACGCGTGTGCCTGCCCCACGAAGCCGGCGAGGACATCGTCCATAGCGATCGCATCCGCGTCGATGGCTGTACTGCGTTCATCCAGTACCAGGTCACCGTGCAGGGCGGCGACGGCCTGGCCGCGTTCCAGTCCAGCGAAGCGATCACGGTCAAGGACGGCTTGATCTGGCGGGTCAACGAGTACGCCACCCTGGTGCGCCAGAACACGCAGGGGCTCAGCGGCGCCAGCTCGCGCCCGGCTACCAGCCGCCTGGGCTTGTCGCCCAGGCAACTGAGCACCATGGCCCAGGACCTTGAGCACTATTTCCAGCGCCAGCGCCCCTATCTGGACCCCGAACTGGACTTGCAGCGGGTTGCCAAAGAGAGCGGCTACAGCCGCAACCAGATCTCCTACCTGCTCAATCAAGTGCTCGGCCAGAGCTTCTATCGCTACGTCAACCAAGCCCGCCTGCAACATTTGCTGGCCGGGCTGGACGATGACAGCGTCGCCTCGACCATGGACGAGCTGGCCTTCAGCGCCGGTTTCAACTCGCTGTCGGCGTTCTACAAAGCGTTCCGCGAACACACCGGTCTTTCGCCCAAGGCCTATGTGAAGCAAGTTTCCCTGCGTGCACGCACGTAAGACAGCCACCGCCACAGGACCCTAGGATCGGCCACAGACCTTACCGATGTGGAGCCGCACCTGATGCAACCCTGGCGCACGATCAGCCTTTGGATGGACCAGCTCGACGAGCCCCTCTGCGCACGCCCTGCCCTGCGCGAAGACCTCGATCTGGACGTATGCATCATCGGCGCTGGCTACACCGGGCTGTGGACCGCCTACTACCTCAAGCGCCAGGCACCGCAACTGAAGATCGCCATCGTCGAAGCCCATATCGCCGGCTTCGGCGCCTCCGGGCGCAACGGCGGCTGGCTGATGGGCAACATGCTCGGCGAAGATCGTCTGCTGGCCACCCTTTCGCCACAGCAACGGCGCGCCAGCATCGACTTGCTGCATGGCATTCCCGATGAAGTCGACAGCGTGCTCAAGCGCGAAGGCATCGACTGCGACTATCGCAAAGGCGGCGTGCTGTATTGCGCTGCACGCTACCCCGAGCAGGAGCGCAGCCTGCGCGCCTACTTAGACGACCTTTACCGCCAAGGCATGACCGAAGATGACTACCGCTGGCTGCGCCCCGAGCAGTTGGATGGGCAATTGCGCGTGAGCAACGCCTACGGCGCGATCTTCAGCCCGCACACCGCCACCATTCAGCCCGCCAAGCTGGTGCGCGGCCTGGCGCGGGTAGTCGAGAGCATGGGTGTGACAATCTACGAGAACACCCCCGCCAATGACTTTCAGCCCGGCGAAGTACGCACGCCGCTGGCCCAGGTGCGCACCCACTGGGTGGTGCCGGCTGTAGAAGGCTACGCCGCCAGCCTACCGCCGCTGGGTAAGCATCAATTGCCGGTGCAGAGCCTGCTGGTGGCCACCGAGCCACTGCCAGAATCGACCTGGGAGCAGATCGGCCTGGCTCAGGGGCAAGCCTTCAGCGAGAGCAGCCGCCAGGTCACCTACGGGCAGCGCACCGCCGACAACCGCCTGGTGTTCGGCGCACGCGGCGGTTATCGCTTCGGCGGTCGTCTGCGCGAGAACTTCAACCTCGAAGACAACGAGATCGAGCTGCGCCGTTATCTGTTCGGCGAACTGTTCCCGCAGCTCAAGCACGTGCGCATCACCCACTCCTGGGGCGGCAACCTTGGCATGGCACGGCGGTTCCGCCCGCACATGCTTTGCGACCGTCAGCGCGGCATTGCCCTGGCCGGCGGCTATGGCGGTGAAGGCGTCGGCGCTACCAACCTCGGCGGGCGCACCCTGGCAGCGTTGATTCTCGGCCAACACAACCCACTCACCGCCCAGCCCTGGGTGCACGACAACCGCCCAGTGTCGAGCCTGGCCAGCTGGCCGCCCGAACCGTGCCGCTGGCTGGGCTACAACGCGATCATCCAGAGTTTCGTCCACGAGGACAGGACCCTCGCCAACCCTGCCAGCGCGCCGTGGAGGCGGCGCCTGGCCAGTGGCCTGGCGGACCTCATGGAAGGCTTCATGCACTGACTTGCCTTTATCACCACACAGGATCCACCGGTCATGAGCATTACCCAGTTCAAGCACACCGACAGCGCCATCCTCGAGCACGCCAACCCGGTCGCCGTCCCCCTTGGCGAACCCGTCGCGGTGACGTCGGTCACCAGCGTCGAGCGCAGCGACGGTGTCGAAACCGGCATCTGGGAGTGCAGCCCCGGGCGCTGGCGGCGGCAGATCGTGCAACAGGAGTTCTGCCATTTCATCAAGGGCCGCTGCACCTTCACCCCTGACGGTGGCGAGCCCCTGCTCATAGAAGCCGGAGACGCACTGATGCTACCGGCCAACAGCACCGGCACCTGGGATATCCAGGAAACCGTGCGCAAGACCTACGTTCTGATTTTCTGATCCGCTGATCGCCTCTGCCGCCTTTCGATACCCCTTCGATAACAACAGACCAAGCAAGGTATACCGGACATGCGCACGCTTCTTATCGCCCCACTGATGCTGGCCGCCTGCGTGGCCAATGCCGCCGACTCGGTGAAGATCTACAACTGGTCCAGCTACATCGCCCCCGACACCCTCAAGAACTTCCAGCAGGCCAGCGGCATCGTGCCGACCTACGACGTGTTCGACAGCAACGAGACGCTCGACGGCAAACTGATGACCGGTAACTCCGGCTACGACGTGGTCTTTCCTTCCAACCACTTCATGGCCCGGCAAATTCAAGGCAAGGCCTTGAAGAAGCTGGACAAGAGCCAGCTGCCCAACTGGCACAACCTCAACCCGGTGCTGCTCAAGGCGCTGGAGGTCAACGACCCAGGCAACCAGTACGGTTTCCCCTACCTGTGGGGCAGTACCGGCATCGGCTACAACATCGACAAGGTCAAGGCAGTGCTCGGCGATAACGCCCCGGTCGACTCCTGGGACTTGATCTTCAAACCTGAGTACATGGCCAAGCTCAAGGGCTGCGGAGTGGCGGTGCTCGACAATGGCCCGGAGCTGCTGCCAATCGCACTGCACTACCTGGGCTTGCCGCACCACAGCCAGGATCCGAAAGACTACGACAAGGCCAAAGCGCTGTTGATGAAGGTGCGCCCGTACATCAGCTACTTCCACTCGTCCAAGTACACCGGCGATCTGGCCAACGGCGATGTCTGCGTGGTGGTCGGTTTCTCGGGGGATGTACTGCAGGCGAAGAACCGCGCCGAGGAGGCCAACAATGGCGTGAAAGTGGGCTATTCGATTCCCAAGGAAGGCGCGCCGATGTGGTTCGACATGGTCGCCATGCCCGCCGATGCACCCAACGAGAAGGCCGGTTACGCCTACATGAATTACCTGCTGCAGCCGGATGTGATGGCCAACATCAGTAACCATGTGCAGTACGCCAACGGCAACCTCAAGGCGGATGCGCTGGTTGACCCGGCGATGAAGGGCAACACGATGATTTATCCGAGCGAGGATGTGATGGGCAAGCTGTATGCGCTAGAGGCGATGCCGGCGAAGATCGACCGGATTCGTACCAGGATCTGGACCAGCATCAAGGCCGGTAACTGAAACATACGTGGGAGCGGGCTTGCCCCGCGATAGCTCAGGTGAACCTGAAATAGCT
>NZ_JBCPSP010000072.1:0-13110 GCF_051129895.1 Pseudomonas sp. Je.1.5.c | reverse complement strand
GTATCGTAGGGTGAGCGTGGGAGCGGGCTTGCCCCGCGATGGGTTGTAGAGCCTTAGCGCATCATGTCCTTGACCATCCGCTGCTGCTCCAGGATCTGCCGCTGCCGGGCATCGATCTGGGAGGCCAGCGGGAAGTTGCTCCCCGCCCGGCGCTTGGCGAAATCAAGCTGCTGCACCGCCTGATCAAAGTCACCCACCAAGGTGAAGTACTCGGCGCGTGCCCGATGCAAGCCGATGGTATTGCCCGACAGCCCACGCACCTCAGCCACCTCGTACCAGACATCCGGATCATCCGGACGCTTCTTGACCAGGTCATCCAGCACCTTCTGCGCTTCAGCCGGCTTATTCTGCTTGATTAGCAAATCAGCCCGCGCCTGCTGCAGGGGGTAGTTGTTCGGATACAGTCCGCGCAGCTTTTCAATGCGCTGTTGCGCATCGGCCAGGCGGTTGTTGGTGATGTCCAGGTCAACCTGGGCCAGGTTGTAGGTGATGTCGTTGGGTGCCTTGGCCAGCAGCGGCTTGAGGTTCTCGCGCGCTTCGTTGAGCCGCCCACCCTTGATCTGCGCCAGGGCCAGGCCATAGCGTGCAGCATCCAAGTTAGGGTTTTGGTCGAGCTGGTCGCGGAAGCGCTTGGCTGCCAGCCCCGGTGTTTCCTCATAGGTCAAGGCGACGCGGGCGCGGATCAACTGATAGCGCAGGCTGTCTTCAACGCCGCCTTTGGGCATCTGCTCGGCACGGTTGCGGGTGTCGGCGATACGCGACTCGGTCACCGGGTGAGTCAGCAGGAACTCCGGCGGCTTGGCACCGTAGCGATACTGACGGGCCAGACGCTCGAACATGCTCGGCATGGTGCGCGGGTCATAGCCGGCTTTTTCCAGGTTCTGGATGCCGATGCGGTCGGCTTCCTGCTCGTTCTGCCGGGAGAAACGCCGTTGCTCCTGGATTGCCGCCGCCTGGGTGCCAGCGATCAAGCCAATGCCGGCGTCACCACCACCGCCCGCAGCCAGGACGATACCGGCCAGCAGCGCGGCCATCATCGGCAGCTGCATGCGCTGTTGCGCCTCGACTCCACGGGCAAAGTGGCGTTGCGACAAGTGCGCCAGTTCGTGCGCCAGTACCGAGGCGTATTCACCTTCGCTCTGGGCATTGAGGAACAGTCCGCCGTTGACCCCGACGATCCCGCCTGGGGCGGCAAACGCGTTGAGCTCACGGCTGTCGATCAGAATGAATTCCAGGCGCCGGTCTTGCAGCTGGCTGGTTTCGGCCAGCTTGTACACGCTGGTTTCGACGTAGTCCTTGAGCTGCGGGTCGTTCAGCTGCCTGACGTTGCCGCGCAGCAAGCTCAGCCAGGCGCGGCCCAGCTCATGCTCCTGCTGTGGGGAAACGATCGCGGAACTGGCATCGCCCAGTGACGGCAGGTCGTCAGCATGGCCGGGCAGGGCCAGCAGGCAGGCCAGCGTCAGCAGGGTGGGGCGCAGTAGATTCATGCACGAAGCTCGCGTCGGATCAAAGTCCGTACTGTAGCTGGCTCACACCTTGGCGACCAGTGGCGGTATCCTACGAGTCTTGTCTGCCATGCACTGTTGCCCTCGCCAGGAGCCCCGCGAATGATCGATAGCCTGACCTGCGACGCCGAACTCGACGCCAGTGGTCTGAACTGCCCATTGCCGCTGCTCAAGGCCAAGATGGAACTCAATCGCCTGGCCAGTGGCGGGGTGCTCAAGGTGATCGCCACCGATGCAGGTTCGCAGCGCGACTTCAGCACTTTTGCCCGCTTGTCCGGTCATACCCTGCTGCATGAAACAGCCGAGTCCGGCATCTATACCTACTGGCTGCGCAAGGCCTGAGTTTTTCTCCCAAGGATCGTCAATGTTCAAAGTGCTTCGCGACTGGATGCAGCGCTACTTCTCCGACGAAGAAGCGGTGGTGCTGGCGGTCCTGCTGGTCCTGGCCTTCACGGCGGTATTGACCCTCGGCGGCATGCTCGCCCCGGTGCTGGCGGGTTTGGTCCTGGCGTTTCTGATGCAGGGGCTGGTCAATGCCCTGGAACGGCTGAAAGTCCCTAGCCGGTATGCCGTGGGGCTGGTTTTCGCCCTGTTCATGGGCGCCCTTGGGGTGTTCCTGCTGGTGCTGGTGCCGTTGCTCTGGCACCAGCTGATCACCCTGTTCAACGAGTTGCCGGGCATGCTCGGCAAGTGGCAGTCGTTGCTGTTGCTGCTGCCGGAGCGCTATCCGCACCTGGTGTCCGATGAGCAAGTGCTGCGCGCCATCGAGTCGGTGCGTGACGAGATCGGCAAGTTCGGCCAATGGGCGCTGACCTTCTCGCTGTCGAGCCTGCCGCTGCTGGTCAACGCGATGATCTACCTGGTGCTGGTGCCGATCCTGGTGTTCTTCTTCCTCAAGGACCGCGAGTTGATCGCGCGCTGGGTCAGCGGTTATCTGCCGCGTGAGCGCAACCTGCTGACCCGGGTGGGCGATGAGATGAACCGGCAGATCGCCAACTATATTCGCGGCAAGGGCATCGAAATCCTGATCTGCGGGATTGCCACCTACATCGCCTTCATCAGCCTGGGGCTCAACTATGCGGCGCTGCTGGCGTTGTTGGTGGGGCTGTCGGTGGTGGTGCCGTACGTAGGGGCGGTGGTGGTGACCGTGCCGGTGACCTTGATCGCGCTGTTCCAGTGGGGCTGGGGCGACCAGTTCATCTACCTGATGGCGGTGTACGCAATTATCCAGGCGCTGGACGGCAACGTGCTGGTGCCGCTGCTGTTCTCCGAGGCGGTGAGCTTGCACCCGGTGGCGATCATCTGTGCGGTGTTGCTGTTTGGCGGGCTTTGGGGGTTCTGGGGGATCTTCTTCGCCATCCCGCTGGCGACCTTGTTCAAGGCGGTGCTGGATGCCTGGCCCAAGCAGGAGCCGGCGGTGGCGCCGTTGCTGTAATAGCTGGGGCGCCTCGCGGGCAAGCCCGGACACAGGGTTCAGTGCCGTGATTGTGGGAGCGGGCTTGCCCGCGAAGCGGCCCCAGTCGATCTCAAGCTTTGTTCAGATCCTGAGCCGCGGCCAGCACGGCATCCACATGCCCCGGCACCTTCACGCCACGCCACTCCTGACGCAGCACGCCATCCTTGTCGATCAGGAAGGTGCTGCGATCCACGCCCAGGTATTCCTTGCCATACAGCTTCTTGAGCTTGATCACATCGAACAGCTGGCACAGCGCCTCGTCCTTGTCGCTGATCAGTTCAAAGGTGAAGCCCTGTTTGGCCTTGAAGTTCTCGTGCGACTTGATGCCATCGCGCGACACGCCAAACACCACCGTGTTGGCAGCCTGGAACGCCGCGTGCTGGTCGCGAAAGCCCTGGCCCTCGGTGGTGCAGCCTGGGGTGCTGTCCTTGGGATAGAAGTACAACACCACCTGCTTGCCTTTCAGCTCAGCAAGGCTGACGGTCTGGCCACTGGTGGCCTGGGCCTGGAAGTCGGCAACGGGTTGGTCGAGTGCTACGGCCATGGGAGTTTCCTTACATCGGGTTCTGTGGGCGCCACGGTTCGATCAGCGCATCCAGGTTCAGGGCGTCGGCAAAGTCCAGGAACTGATCGCGCAGCCAGCTGATCTGGGTGCCGGCTGGCAGGATCACGGTGAACTGGGCGTTGAGCATGCTGCTGCCAGTCTGCGGCGCCAGGTAGGTGTCGCAGGTCATCGCTTCGAGCTCGACGCGGTGGTCGAGGAAGAACTGGCACAGCTCATTGATGATGTCCGGGCGATAGGCGGCGCTGACGTAGGCCACATAAGGCAGGGCCTGCGGGCGCACTTCCTGGTCGGCGCTGCGCACCACATCCAGGGTCAGGCCGTGCTTCTTGCCCAGGCCCGGCAAAATGGCTTCAAGGCGCGCCAGGGCGTCCCAGCTGCCGCCGACCTGCAGCACCAGGGCGCTGGTTTCGCCATGGCGGGACAGACGCGAGGTGACCACTGCGCAACGATTGTCGAACGCGGCGCGGCTAAGGACGTTGGCCAGCTCCATCGGGTTGGGGCCCAAGGCACTGATGACAAGGAATTGTTCGCGGACTGTGGGGGTGGACATGCAGCATTCCTAAAGCGATGAGCGGTCGGGGCAGGACGGGGGCTAGCCTCCTTTTGCGCAGGGTTCCAGGCCGGTAAAGGCGGTCATGGACGCACGTGGGGAGCACTGTCGACGGCCCGACGGGCCGCGCTGCACCGATCAAAGGATCAAGGGTAGCGAAAAGCAGCGCCGAGGGGAATGCTCCGCCCGCCAGCTTCGCTTGTGCAAGGCCGATGGCGCCAGTACCATTACCGCTCTCTTTTTCCGGCAGGAGCAGTTACATGATTGCGGGCAGTATGGTGGCATTGGTCACACCCATGGATGCACAAGGGCGTCTTGATTGGGACAGCCTCGGCAAACTTGTAGACTTCCACCTGGAAAAAGGCACGCATGCAATCGTCGCTGTCGGCACTACCGGTGAGTCGGCGACCCTGAGTGTCGAAGAGCACATTCAGGTCATCGAGTTCGTGGTCAAGCGGGTCGCTGGGCGCATCCCGGTCATCGCCGGTACCGGGGCCAACTCCACCTCCGAAGCCGTGCACCTGACCCAGAACGCCAAGAACGCTGGCGCCGACGCCTGCCTGCTGGTGGTGCCGTACTACAACAAGCCGACCCAGGAAGGCTTGTACCAGCACTTCAAGCACATCGCCGAAGCCGTCGACATCCCACAGATCCTCTACAACGTACCCGGCCGCACCTCCTGCGACATGCAGGCCGAGACGGTGATCCGCCTGTCGACCGTGCCGAACATCATCGGTATCAAGGAAGCCACTGGCGACCTGGACCGCGCCAAGGCCATCGTCGATGGCGTCAGCAAAGACTTCATCGTCCTGTCCGGCGATGATCCGACTGCAGTCGAGCTGATCCTGCTGGGCGGCAAAGGCAACATCTCCGTTACTGCCAACGTCGCCCCGCGCGAAATGGCCGATCTGTGCGAGGCCGCCCTTGAGGGCAATGCCGAGAAGGCCCGCGCGATCAACGAAAAACTCATGCCGCTGCACAAAGACCTGTTCTGCGAAGCCAACCCGATTCCGGTGAAGTACGCGCTCGTGGAAATGGGCCTGATGCAACAAGGTATTCGCCTGCCGCTGACCTGGCTGAGCGAAGGTTGTCACGAAAAAGTCCGTACTGCCTTGCGCCAGTCCGGCGTACTGGTTTAATCGAGGAAGTACACCGCATGAAGCGACTGGCTGGTCTTTCCGCCCTTGCCCTGATCATTTCCAGCACCAGCGGTTGCGGGTGGCTGTGGGGCGACGAGGGTTATTTCCGCGACCGCGGCAGCGATTACCTGCAGGCGCAACCGACCGCGCCAATGCAGTTGCCGCCGGACGCTGCCAACGTCAAGCGCCTCGATCCGCTGTTGCCGATCCCGCGTAACGTGGCTGACGACACCGCCACTGGCGAGTACGAAGTACCGCGTCCGCAACCTCTGACGGCCGGTGCCGATATCAGTGATTTCAGCCTGCAGCGCAGCGGCAGCAGCCGTTGGGTACTGGCCCAGCGCTCGCCAGCCGAAGTCTGGCCGGTGACCCACCAGTTCTTCGAGGACAACGGCTTCCGTATCGCCGAAGAGCGCCCGCAGACCGGCGAATTCACCACCACCTGGCAGCGCTTCGATGAGCTCTCGGCGTCGCTCGGCCAGCGCCTGGCCAGCTCCGCCAGCAGCGGCGACAGCGAAGTACGGGTGCGGGTACGCATGGAGCCTGGCGTGCAGCGCAACACCTCCGAGGTGTATGTGGTCAGCGCCGAGCGCCCGGCCGGCAGCACTGCCGAGACCGAGTTCCCGTCCAGCTCCACCAACACCGCTGTCGATGCACTGCTGGTCGACGAAATGCTCGCCAGCATGAACCGTAGCGCCGAGAAGGGTGGTTCGGTCTCGCTGTTGGCCGCGCGTGATTTCGACGCACCAAGCCGCGTCAGCCTGAGCGAAGACGGCAGCGGCAACCCGGTGCTGTACCTGGGTTCTGACCTCGACCGCGCCTGGTCTGGCGTAGGCCGCGCCCTGGAGCAGGGTGAGTGGCGCGTCGAAGACATCAACCGCAGCCTGGGCCTGTACTACATCAACTTGTCCGAGAAACCTGACGACAAGCAGAACCAGCCAGGCTTCTTCAGCCGCCTGTTCGGCAGCGAGCCGACCAAGGAAGAGCGTGAAGAACGCGCCGAGCGTTATCAGGTGCGCCTGAGCAAGGTCGGCGAGAGCGTGCAGGTTACCGTCGAGAAGAACATCAACACCGTGGCCCCGGCCGATGTCGCCCGCCGCGTGCTGAGCGCCATTCAGGACCACCTGGGTTAAGTGCGCTTCGCGGTACTGGGAAGCGGCAGCCAGGGAAACGGCACGCTGATCGCCAGTGGTGACACGTTCATCCTGGTCGATTGCGGGTTCTCCCTGCGCGAAACCGAGCGGCGCCTGGCGCTGCTCGGGGTCTCGGCGGCGCAACTGAGCGCGGTGCTGGTCACCCACGAGCATGCCGATCATGTGCATGGCGTAGGCTTGCTGTCACGGCGCTACAATGTACCGGTCTACCTCAGCCAGGGCACCTTGCGCGGTTTGCGCAAGCCGGTGGAGGTGGCCGGTTTTCTCGGTTGTGGCGACACCCTCAGCATTGGCGCCTTGCAGGTCAGCGCGGCGCGGGTCGAGCATGATGCCTACGAGCCGTTGCAGTACGTGATCAGCGACGGTCGTCGGCGCTTCGGCATGCTGACTGACCTGGGCTGCTACGATGCACGCCTGCTGGAGCGCTACCAGGGCCTGGATGCACTGCTGATCGAGGCCAACCACTGCCGCGACCTGCTTGCTCGCGGCCATTACCCGCATTTCTTGAAATTGCGGGTCGGTGGCAACCAAGGACATTTGAACAACCACCAGGCCGCCAACCTGGTGGCCGAGCTGGGATGGCAGCACCTGCAACACCTGGTGCTGGCGCATCTGAGCAGCAAGAACAACCTGCCACAACTGGCCCGTCAGTGCTTCGTCGACACCTTGGGGTGCGACCCGGACTGGCTCCAGGTGGCGAATCAGGAACACGGGCTCGACTGGCGCGAAATCGCCTAGCCCAACTACTCAAGCAAGCGGAGCCCAATCATGGAAAAACGCGAAGAACTCTACCGCGGCAAGGCCAAATCGGTTTACAAGACCGACGACGCCGACCGCTTGATCCTGCTGTTCCGTAACGACACCTCGGCGTTCGACGGCAAGCGCATCGAACAGCTCGATCGCAAAGGCATGGTGAACAACAAGTTCAACGCCTTCATCATGCAAAAGCTTGAAGAAGCCGGCGTGCCGACCCAGTTCGACAAACTGCTGGGCGACAACGAATGCCTGGTGAAGAAGCTCGACATGATCCCGGTCGAATGCGTCGTGCGTAACTACGCCGCCGGCAGCCTGGTCAAGCGCCTGGGCGTCGAGGAAGGCATCAAGCTCGAGCCCTCGACCTTCGAACTGTTCCTCAAGAACGACGAGAAGGGCGACCCGTTCATCAACGAATCCCACGTGGTTGCGTTCGGCTGGGGCACCGCCGAGCAACTGGTCGAGATGAAGAAGCTGTCGCTGAAGGTCAACGAAGTGCTGAACAAGCTGTTCGATGACGCCGGCCTGCTGCTGGTCGACTTCAAGCTGGAGTTCGGCGTATTCCACGGCCAGATCGTTCTGGGCGACGAGTTCAGCCCTGACGGCTGCCGCCTGTGGGACAAGGAAACCCGCAAGAAGATGGACAAGGACCGCTTCCGCCAGGGTCTGGGCGACGTGATCGAAGCCTACGAAGAAGTTGCCAAGCGCCTGGGCGTGCCGCTGTAAGGCCCGTGTTGACGCAAGCGTTTGATACCACGCGAAATTTTTTCAAATAAAGGTTTGCCTTTCGCGAAATCGCTGGTATCATGCGCGCCACTGGAGAGATGCCGGAGTGGTCGAACGGGACGGATTCGAAATCCGTTGTACTGGCAACAGTACCTAGGGTTCAAATCCCTATCTCTCCGCCATACATCGAGAAGCCCCGCAGATTAACGTCTGCGGGGCTTTTTCGTTTCTGGATTTAAGCTATACATCACTTCCTCTGCTGGCATGCTCGCAGAGAGCACAGGACGCAGTAGGGGATCGGTTGAGATTTTAGGATGAATCCACTAGGTGTAGGTCTTTTCTCAGGATCAGCATGAGATCCAAAAGGACAATGGCGACGTCGGTGCCGACTGGAGAAACTCAGACAATTCGATTCCATTCCAATCGATGCTTCCCACTCCTTATCTTGTGAAAGTACGTACTCATCAGTAATGGATTTAAGGGCCCATGCTCTTTTCTCGTCCTGCGTACTTATTGCGTTAGGTACGCAGGATTACGTCACGAAATTATTGGGATGCAGCTAGAGTGCACTTTTGCAGGTGCGCTTGACCGATGTCCTCAGGAACAATTTCAAGCTTTGCTCCACCTACAAACACGCCAACCTTGATCGACTGACGCACGTAGTAATTCTTGCCAGCAGCCGCTACCAAATCGATCACATTGTCACTGAACTCTGATTCAGTACCGATCTTGTGCAGGCCAGGTGTGATCAAGCGATGGAAGTACACCCGGTTCGCGGTCTCACCGATAGTCTTGCCATCCAGCGTGACAGTTTTCTTCAAGCCCTGGCCTGCAAAACTGTCACGGTAGATGTACAGCCCGGCTTGGTCAGCGGGAGGTGAGGCAAATGTCTTTAGCGCTGCGTCGGCCTGTGGTGACTCCATCGGTACAGACGCGCACCCAGTGAGGATGGCAAAGCCAACGGCGGCCGCGAAAAGCTTAATTCGAGCGTGCATATGAGTCCTTTATCAATCGATACCTAGTTTGGGCGACTCCAAGTCGCTGATGGCATTATGCCGTGATCTATTACAGGTTCGAAGCTATTTGAGTCAAAAGCGATGACGATCCCTTGCGGTGCCCACTGTTAAACGCCTTAAAGCGATACCCCACGAATGTAGGTTCTCCTCAAGTGCACTTGCTGGAACGCGTCACGACGAGGAGTCAGGGACTTATCACTGGCGTTTTTCTCGTGTGAAAACATCTGATCAATCGATGTCGCCGTGCTGGCATGCTGCAATCATTGCACCCCATCCGCGCCTTGTAGAGAATCGCCTCCTTTGCCTCGAAGGGATGCGTGCAAATGAAGTTCGATGGGACTTTTCAATACATGGGTAATCACGGGATCGTCTTCAACGTCTCGCAGATCACTCTCTCCGACAGCGACCGCCCACGCCTGCGCGAGCTGCATTTTGGCGAAGCGAAAAGCGCCCATTACGAAGTCAGCAGCAAGGTCGTTGAGGTCTACGACAAGATGCAGGCCAAGAACCTGCCGTGCCTGATGATGATCGGCATTTCCAAGCCGCTGACCCGGCAGCAGGGCGACGTGCTGAACGCGCAGCGCACCACCGTTGCCAACATTGCAGCGAGTGCGTTCACTAGCGCCACCAGTGCTGTCGCCACTCCCTATGTGGGGGTTCCGTTAGGGGCGGGAGTACGTCTTTATGCCAATAAAATCCTGCCCACCTACCATGCTGGCGACGTACTGGTCAGCATTGAGGCGCAGGTCAATGGCGGGATTGGCCCACAGCGCTCGGGCACGTCGCTGATTATCAAGGCTTGAGGGAAGCGTACATGTCCGACATTACTCAACTGGTCATCGCCCTGGTGCTGTTCTTCCTGCTTGATCAGTTTCTGAAGCCCTATTTACTGCGCAAGTGGCTAGGGGTGACGTTACTGGTGGCTGGTGCGATTGGCTGCATTACTGCAGGTCAGATCCAAGTGATGGGGGCTGACCTGGGGTTGTGGTCAGTCTTTGCTGTGTCCCTGGGTGTAGGGTTGTTCATCAGGCGACGGCGGTTTTTCGAAGTTGGCTAACGTCGAGCGATGTAAAGCCCCTGATCTCAGCGAAGAGGTCAGGGGCTTTTTGTACATTCAGCGAGCTGCATCGCCGAGCGGTTGTTCTGCCGCAAGCGAGACTTCCTGCGACAAGGCTTTGGCCATACCCGAGAGATAATGCACTGCTGTCATCAAAGTCGGCGCGTTTTTCAGATCCTGATTGATAGCGAGATCGCTGAGCATGTGCGCGCAACTTATCAGCGTTGTTGATTGTTCCAGCGCATAGTCCACGGCATGGCCGGCGACCACTCGAAACAGTGGTTCTGGATTATTGATGTCGCCGCTATCACCGAAACCCGCTATGCCATGCGTGGTTGCAAGGGGTTCTTTATCCTTGGTCATTCTGTCTCTCCTTGATGTGAATAAACCTGTCAGTGCCGTAAGTTGATGCGGCGACAGGCAACTTCAAACCTGAGTGCAGAGGAGGGTCGGGGACAATCTTGCGCATGTTATCTCCTTGGGTCATAAGGAGTTGCACACCAACGCTGTCAAACGAATGGAGGCAACTGTACGCAGGTTGACAGACCGGTGACCCAAGAACCCCGGCGCACACGAATGTGCCCCGCGTACAGCTGCCATAGAGCGCAGCCACGGGCTTGAGTCGGTCGGCCTGTCAAAGCCGGTCGCTGATTTGGCAACGACCGGCTGAGACTAGGGACAGTTCTCGGCAGTGGCAACGGCTTGAGGGCGCACGGAGTCTGTTTGGGAAATGGACTACAAGCTATCGGGAAATTCTGATTAAGCGGTGTAGGAATGGTGTTGTTTTCGCCGGGATGGCCTCACCGCGGGCAAGCCCGCTCCTACAGGTGGCGGGGTGTTTTTATAATGGCGAATCGGATCCAATAGTTTGAACGGTATATGGAAATGGGTTAGCATCCGCGCGCCATCAGTATGCTGGCGCATCATTATTTAAAGGACTTTGTATGAAAAAGCTGTTCAAAGCTACCGTTGCAGTAGCAGTCGTTTCGGGTGTTGCACTGCTGTCGGGCTGCACCGGTCAGGTCTACAACCAGCAAAAGAATTGCTCCTACGACTACCTGTTCCACCCTTCGGTTTCTATCTCTAAAGTTATCGGCGGCTGCGGTCCAATCGACAAGCTGCCACGCCCGCAGTAATTTTAGATGCCTGACTGAACCCTTCTGGATTCAGTCCAAAACCCCCTGGCATGAAAGTGCCAGGGGGTTTTTGTTTATGGCCCTGGGCGCGGCGTTTGGTCACTGAGGCATCCCGCCACCTTGCGCCGGCCTGCGCAATTTGTTTGTGCTGGCATTTGCGTTACAATCGGCGAAACGTTTCAGCCCTGGCCGGTCAATTCGACCATCGGCTGGCGTCCCTGTTTCTAAGCTGCTGACTCCAATGATCAATAACAAGCGTGCGCTGAAGGACATGGATAAACGAGGCCCGGCCTAGGCCTTCCTTACGTGCTAACGATTGGAATTGATCAATGTTCAAGAAAGCTGGCAAGACCCTGCTGGGTCTGGCTGTAGCGGCAAGCCTGATGCAGGCGCACGCTGACGAAGCCAAGAAAGTCGACGTGCTGCTGGTTGGCGGCGGCATCATGAGTTCGACCCTGGCGGTCTGGCTCAACGAGCTGGAGCCTAGCTGGTCGATGGAGATGGTCGAGCGCCTGGATGGCGTGGCTGAAGAAAGCTCCAACGGCTGGAACAACGCCGGTACCGGCCACTCCGCCCTGGCCGAGCTGAACTACACCCCGGAAGACAAAGACGGCAACGTCAATATCTCCAAGGCCATCGAGATCAACGAGTCGTTCCAGATCTCCCGCCAGTTCTGGTCGTGGCAGGTCCGTCAGGGCGTGCTGAACAACCCGCGCTCGTTCATCAACACCACCCCGCACATGAGCTTCGTCTGGGGTGATGACAACATCAAGTTCCTCAAGAAGCGTTACGACGCGCTGCAAACCAGCCCGCTGTTCCGCCCGATGCAGTACTCCGAAGACCACGCGCAAATCGCCAAGTGGGTTCCGCTGATGATGGAAGGGCGTGACCCGAACCAGAAGCTGGCCGTGACCTGGACGCCGATCGGCACCGACGTCAACTTCGGCGAGATCACCCGCCAGTTCGTCAAGCACCTGCAAACCCGCGAGAACTTCGACCTCAAGCTGTCCAGCGAAGTGCAGGACATCACCCGCAACGAAGACGGCTCCTGGCACGTCGAGTACAAGAACCTCAAGGACGGCACCACCACCGCCACCGACGCCAAGTTCCTGTTCATCGGTGCTGGTGGCGGCGCGCTGAAGCTGCTGCAAAAATCCGGCATCCCGGAAGCCAAGGAATACGCAGGCTTCCCGGTGGGTGGCTCGTTCCTGGTGACCGAGAACCCGACCATTGCCATGCAGCACATGGCCAAGGCCTACGGCATCGCCTCGACCGGCGCGCCACCCATGTCGGTGCCGCACCTCGATACCCGCGTGCTCGATGGCAAGCGCGTGATCCTGTTTGGCCCATTCGCGACCTTCTCGACCAAGTTCCTCAAGAACGGCTCGTACCTGGACCTGCTGAGCAGCACCACGCTGCACAACGTCTGGCCGATGACCAAGGTCGGTGTCGATCAGTACCCGCTGGTCGAGTACCTCGCAGGCCAGCTGATGCTGTCTGACGACGATCGCTTCGCGGCCCTGCAGACCTACTTCCCGCACGCCAAGAAAGAAGACTGGCGTCTGTGGCAGGCCGGTCAGCGCGTGCAGATCATCAAGCATGACGAAGACAAGGGCGGCGTGCTGAAGCTGGGCACCGAAGTGGTCACTTCCCAGGATCGCTCGATCGCAGGCCTGCTGGGTGCATCGCCAGGTGCCTCGACCGCCGCGCCGATCATGCTGACCGTGCTCGAAACCGTGTTCAAAGAGAAAGTCGCCACGCCTGAGTGGCAAGCCAAGCTGCACCAGATCGTGCCGAGCTACGGCACCAAGCTGAACGACTCGCCAGCCGCGGTGCAGAAAGAGTGGAACTACACCTCTGAAGTGCTGCAGCTGGAGAAGCCACCGGTGATCGATCAGACCGTGAGCACCGACGCTACCCCGAGCAAGCCGGTTGAAGCCAATCCTGCTAGCGACATGGCGTTGTAAGACTGCGCCGGCCCTGGCGACGTTGTGATGTCGCCGGTGCCATCGCGGGGCAAGCCCGCTCCTACGCAATCCCGTAGGAGCGGGCT
>NZ_JBCPSP010000071.1:0-14636 GCF_051129895.1 Pseudomonas sp. Je.1.5.c | reverse complement strand
CATTCTTTATCGGCGCTTTGGTGGAAGGGGTGGGGCGATGTCTCCCACGGTCTGTACTGCTGCGAACAGTCAGAATCGGGCATTTAGTCCCACCACCCCTTCAAGTCTAACCATACAAGCGGGCTTGTCCCGCGAATGCGAGCTCAAGGCCAACTCAGAATCGGCCAGCCATTGATCTGGGCATGCTCGCTCCTAGCCAGAGCGACTTACTGGCGTGGGAGCGGGCTTGCCCCGCGAATGCGAGCTCAAGACCAACTCAGAATCGGCCAGCCATTGATCTGGGCATGCTCACGCAACACCGCATCCGGATTGACCACCCTCGGATGATCCACCTTCAGCAACAACGGCAAGTCATTGCGCGAGTCCGAATAGAAACTCGCCCCCTCCAGGTTCTCCTGCTCTTGATCCAGCCACTCCAGCAAGCGGGTGATCTTGCCTTCGCGGTAGGTCAGCACGCCATGGGTCTTGCCGGTATACACCCCGTTGACCGCCTCTAGCTCGATCGCCAGGTACTCATCGACCCCCAACCGCGCAGCGATCGGCCCTACCAGGTGAGTGCCGGAGGCCGAGATGATCAGAATCCGATCGCCCAGCTTGCGATGCTCGGCGATACAGCGGCAGGCATCGCCATAGATGATCGGCTCGATCACCTCCTCGACCCACGGCTCGACCAAATGCTCAACCTCTTCCAGGGTGCGCCCGGCGATCGGCTCCAGGCTGAAGGCCATGTACTCCTCCATGCGCAGGTGACCCTTGCCGTAAGCCTCCATCAGTTCATGGTCTCGGCGCAGAAACTCCTTGCCGTCGACCCAGCCAAGCCGCGCCATCTGCTCACTCCACAGTGACGCGCAGTCACCGTGAATGAGGGTTTCGTCCAGATCGAAAATTGCCAAAGCCATTGCGCAAATCTCCTAAGCCACTTCTCGTAGCGCGGTGGGGTCGATTGCCAAGGATACCCGCTGGCCGTCCGGATGCAGATCGGCCGATGAGCGGTTGAGCACATCCACCACCAGTTCCACCCCGCGCACCTCGACCCGGTAACGGATGACATTACCCAGCAAGCTATGACTGCGGACCAGGCCGTCCAGCTCGCCATTGAGGCCGAGGCTGATCGACTCGGGGCGGATCGCCAGGCGGCTGGCGATTGGCCGCTGCAAAACGCGGCTGGCGCTGTCGGCATCGAGCAGGTTGTAGTTGCCGATAAAGCCTGCGGCAAACAGGTCCACCGGCGCTGTGTAGAGGGTTTCGGCATCGCCGCTTTGGACGATGCGGCCCTGGTTCATCAGGAAGATGCGATCAGACATGGTCAGCGCCTCTTCCTGGTCGTGGGTGACGAAAATGGTGGTCAGGCCCAACTCGCGCTGGATCGCCCGGATCTGCTCACGCAGGTGCTTGCGGATGCGCGCATCCAGCGCCGACAGCGGCTCATCGAGCAGCAGCAGGCGCGGGCGAGTGACCAGCGAGCGGGCCAAGGCCACCCGCTGACACTGGCCGCCCGACAGCTGGTGCGGGTAACGCCCGGCGAAGCTGCCCAGCTCGACCAACTCCAGCACCTCGCGCACCCGCGCCTGGCTTTCTTCGGCTTTGGTTTTCTGCATGCGCAGGCCAAAGGCGACGTTCTGCTCCACGGTCATGTTAGGGAACAGCGCATAGCTCTGGAACACCATGCCGATTCCGCGCTTCTGCGGGCTGAGCGGCACGATGTCCTGGCCGTCCAGCAGGATCTGCCCGCTGTCCACCGGGGTCAGCCCGGCGATGCAGCGCAACAGGGTGGACTTGCCGCAGCCGGAGGGGCCGAGCAGGGTGACGAACTCGCCGCGTTGGATCTGGCAGTCGATGTCCTGGAACACCGGGGTGCCGGCATAGCTTTTGTGCAGTTTTTCTACGCTGACGAAGCTCATGTCAGGATTTGTCCTTGTTCAGGCGGTTGGCGACCCAGGTCAGCAGCAGGACGAAGGCGAAGTAGGAAATCACCAGTGCGCTGTTGAAGTGGCCACTGCTGTTGCGCATGTTGTTCAGGTACACCTGCAGGGTCTCGTAGCGGGTGCCGACCAACAGGTTGGCGAATACGAACTCGCCGAACAGGAACGAGAACGACAGCAGCAAGGCGACCATCAAGCCCTTGCGCAGGTTGGGCAGCACCACCAGCAACGCCGCCTGCCAGGTGCTGGCGCCGAGCAATTGGGCGGCGTCCATCAGGTCGCGCAGGTTGATCGCCTGCAGGTTGTTGGTGATCGCCCGGTACATGAACGGCAGGGCGACGGTGAAGTAGCAACCGATCAGGATCCACGGCGTACCGACCATCGCCATTGGCCCGCTGCCATACAGTTGCAGCAAGCCCACCGAAGACACCACCGGCGGCACCGCGAACGGCAACAGGATGAGGATGTTCATCAGTGCGTCCAACCGCGGGAAGTGGTAATGCACCACGAACAACAACGGCAGGATCAGCACCACCGACAGCAGCAGGGCGCCCACGCAAACCAGCAGCGATTGGCCGAATGCGGCGAGAAAGCGCGGCTCGCTCCACAGCGCCACGTACCACTTCAAGGTCAGCCCGCTGGGGAGCAGGCTTGCCGACCAACTGGTGGCCAGCGAGTAGAGCAGGGTGCCGGCCAGGGGCAGCAGCAAAATAAGGAACAGCAAGTACACCACCACGCGGTGGTACACGCCGCCCTTGCCAGGTTCAGCGCGCATGGTAGCTCCTCTTCAACAGCCATTGATGGACCACGGTCACCAGCGTCATCAAGCCCACCAGCACCATCGCCAGGGCGCTGGCCAGGTTCGGGTCGAGGCTGATGTCGCCGGCCACCAGCGCCGCGATGCGGATCGGCAGCACGTTGAAATTACCGGTGGTCAGCGCGTAGACGGTGGCGTAGGCGCCCAGGGCGTTGGCCAGCAGGATGACGAAGGTGCCCAGCAGGGCTGGCATCAGCACGGGCAGGCCAATGTGTCGCCAGTATTGCCAGTGGCTGGCGCCCAGCAGCGCGGCCGACTCCCGCCAGTCTTCGCGCAGGGCGTCGAAGGCCGGGTAGAGCAGCAGCACCCCCAGCGGGATCTGGAAATAGGTGTAGACCAGGATCAAGCCGCTCTTGGAGTAGATGCTGAAGTCTTCGAGCAGGCCGATCTGCTTGAGCAGCAAGGTCAGTGCGCCGTTGAACCCGAGCAGGATGATGAAGGCGAAGGCCAGCGGCACGCCGGAGAAGTTACTGGTCATGTTGGCGAAGGCGCTGACGAAATCACGCAGCCGCGAGTCGACCTGGCGCAGCGAATAGGCGCCGAGGGTGGCGATCAGGATGCCGAACAGGCTCGAATAGAAGCTGATCTCCAGGCTGCGTTGCAGCGCCTGCAGGTAGAACTTGGAGGCGAATATCTTGCTGAAGTTGTCCAGCCCCCAGCCGCCTTCGGCGTGCAGGCTGTGCACCGCGACCCAGCCCAGCGGGGCGATCTGGAAGATGAAGAAGAACACCGCGAACGGCAGCAGGCAAAGCAGGGCCAGGAAACGGCCGCGGTGGCTGGAGGTCACTTGAGCAGCTCCCGGCAAACCGTTTTGTCGTGGGCCACCCCGAGCAGTTCGCAGATCGTCCCGCACAGCTCGGTTTGCAAGGGCTTGGCTGCAGGATCGAGGCTGAACGCGTCGCCGAAGACGAACAACGGCACCTCGCGCTCTTCGGCCAGCAGGCCGTTATGCGAGCGATCGTTGTTCATGCCGTGGTCGGCGGTGACCAAGATCTGGTAACCCTCTTCGAGCCAGCGCGGCAGGTAGTCGGCCAGCAGGATGTCGGCGCTGCGCGCCGCGTTGCGGTACTGGCTGCTGTCCAGGCCATGGCGGTGGCCGGTGTCATCGATGCTCATCGGATGCACCAGGAGGAAATTCGGTGCGTGGCGCCGGCGCAGGTATTCGGCGTCGGCCAGCAGGTGCGAATCGGGGTAACGGTCGTCCCAGTAGAACAGGCCGTGCTGGATCGGCAGTTTGGGCGCGTGGGTATGGCGGTCGCGTTGCGGGTCGAACGGCGAGCGGTTGTACAGCTCGCTCATCCAGTGATAGGCCGCCGCCGCGGTGCCCAGGCCGGCTTCGCGGGCGTAGTGGAACACGCTGCGCTGGTTGGACAGGCGATTGACGTTGTTGTGCACGATGCCGCTGTCGATCGGCGGCACGCCGGTGAGGATGCATTCGTACAGCGGCCGCGACAGTGACGGCAGTTCGCATTCGACCCTATACAGGGCGGCGCGGTCGGCCTCGACGTAGGCGTGCAGGTGGCCCATGGCGTGATGGGCCACCTGGTGGTTGAGGCCGTCGAGCAGGACCAGGATGACGTTGTGTTGCATGTTGACTCCGCAGGGACAGTGAGAACCTAGGCGTGGGAGGGGGGGTGGGCCCCGCGGGGGGAGCGGGCTTGCCCCGCGATGGCGGTTGGGCAAGCGTTGCTGGTGACGCTATCGCGGGGCAAGCCCGCTCCCACGAGGGTCCGGATACGTCATTCCATTTCGATAATCACTTGCTCTTGCCACTTCTGCGGCAGTGCCTTGGAGGTCGCTTCCCAGGCCTCGGCATTCTTGATCGGCTGCGCCGCACCATACTGCTCATTAGGCAGCAACTTGGCCTGCACATCGGCCGGCAGCTTCAGGTGCTCGGCACGAATCGGCCGGGCATGGCCCTTGGCCAGGTTGATCTGCCCGGCATCGCTGAAGATGTACTCGCGGGTCAGCTTGGCCGCGTTGGGGTGCTTGGCGTACTTGTTGATGATGGTGGTATAGCCGGAGGTGATCGAGCCGTCCGACGGGATCAGTACCTCGAAGCGCTCCGGATCGATCTGGGCGCGGTAGCTCAAGCCGTTGAAGTCCCACACCACGCCGACTTCCACTTCACCTTTCTCGATGGTCTGGATGGTCGGGTTGGCCAGCGACAGGCGCTTCTGCTGCGCCAGCTTGGTGAACAGCTGCAGGCCCGGTTCGATATTGGTCTCGTCGCCCTTGTAGGCAATCGCCGCCGCCAGCACGCCGTTGGCCGCCTGGGCCGCAGTACCGACATCACCAATGGCGACTTTGTATTTGCCTTTTTCCAGGTCGTGCCAGGTTTTTGGCCGATCGCCTTCCTTGACCAGATCCTTGTTGATGATGAAGGCAATGGTGCCGGTATAGGCCAAGGCCCAGTGGCCGTCCTGGTCCTTGGCCCAGGCTGGAACCTGATCCCAGGTGCTCGGCTTGTACGGCTGGCTCACGCCCTTGGCCACGGCGATAGGGCCGAAGGCGGCGCCGACGTCACCGATGTCGGCGCTGGCGTTGTCTTTCTCGGCGTCGAACTTGGCAATTTCCTGGGCCGAGCTCATGTCGGTGTCGCTGTGCTTGAGGCCGTACTTGCTGGCCAGGTCTTGCCAGGTGTCTTTCCAGTTGGCCCAGGCATCGGGCATGCCCACGCTGTTGACGGCGCCTTCCTTGCGGGCGGCGTCTTCGAGGGCCTTGAGATCGTCCGCGGCCCACGCCGAACTACCCAGGGCGATGGCCGAGCCCAGCAGTGACGCCATGAAGAACTTTTTCATCCGAAGCTCCTTTGGTGGGGATGCCTTGCAGTTGTGCTTTGAAATTATGCTTATCGAGCAAACCTTGCTTGCGGTGGTGGTCTAGGTCAGCAAACCTTGAGCCAAGGTAGGCCGCTTGCGTGACAGTTTGATGTAGGAAAGGCGCCAGTACGGGCAACCGGCAGCCCTGGAGATACAGCGTAGACCAAGACCCACGCCTTGATTGGCAAGGGCTGGCCCGTTTCTGGCAGGGGCCTGTGCAGGTCTTTGTCACAGGATGTTCATCGGCTGTGCCTAGGCTTGCACTATTCTCCAAATGCCCTGTTCTGGGGCTGGACTAGTCCAGATAGGTAACCTTTGATGCAAGCGACGCCACCGCGCGCGGTAACAGCTATCTGTCATGCCTTGCAGGAGCAGATCGAACACGGTCTGCTGGCGCCGGGCGGCAAGCTGCCGGCTGAACGCAAGCTCAGCGAGGTGTTCGATACCACGCGCATCACCCTGCGCGAGGCATTGGTGCAGCTGGAGGCACAGGGGCTGATCTATCGCGAAGAGCGCCGTGGCTGGTTTGTCGCGCCGCAGCGGCTGACCTATGACCTGATCGAGCGCAGCCACTTTCACGCCATGGTCCGTGATCAGGGGCGGCTACCGAGTACCGAGCTGTTGTCGGCGCGGCTACTGCCGGCGTCGGCGGCGATCTGCGCGCGCTTGCGCCTGCCGGGGTTGTCCAGCGTGGTGCAGATCTGCCGGTTGCGCCGCATCGATGGGCGGGCAGTGCTGTATGCCGAGCACTATTTGAATCCGCACTATTTTCCGGGGATTCTCGAACAGGACCTGGCCCAGTCACTGACCGAGATCTATCAGCGCGAGTATCAGATTCGCTACGGCCAGGTGTGTTTCGAGATTCTGCCTACTGCCTTGCCGGTGGCGGCGGCGCTGGCATTGAAGGTTTCCGCGGGCAGCCCTGGGCTGCACATCACCCGGGTCAACAGCGATCAGCATGGGCATTTGATCGACTGTGACCTTGAGTATTGGCGCCATGATGCGATTCGTATTCGGGCTGAGGCAGGGTAGTGCTGCACGCTACGCCATCGCGGGGCAAGCCCGCTCCCACGCCAAGTGCTCCCACGCTCAATGTAGGCGCTGCGTGGGAGCGGGCTTGCCCCGCGATGAGGCGTCACCCAGCAGCGCCAGTTTCGGTCAAAACACCACCCCCAGCCGTCACCACCTGCACCGACAGCCTAGGCATGGCCAGATCCACCCCAGCCTCATCCAACTGACGCTTGAGCGCCAGGTTGAACGCCCGCGACACTTCCCACTGCTTGATCGGCGCGGTCTTGAAGCGTGCGCGCAAGATCGCCTGGCCGGACTCGAAGCTTTCCACCCCTTGCAGTTCCAGCGGCGACCAGATGTTGCGGCGCATCAGCGGGTCGCTGCGCAGCTTTTGGCCCACCTCACGGATCAGCGTTATCGCCTCGTCGATGTTCATGCTGTGCGGGATCGCCACACGGAAAATGGCGTAGCCGAACTCGCGCGAGTAGTTCTTGATGCTCTTGATCTCGCTGAACGGGATGGTATGCACGATGCCGTCGATATCGCGCAGGCGCACGGTGCGGATGGTCAGGCCCTCGACCGTGCCCAGGTGGCCGCCGACATCGACGTAGTCATCGATGGCCAGCGAGTCTTCGATGATGATGAACAGGCCCGTGATCAAGTCGGCCACCAGCGACTGTGCGCCAAAACCGATGGCCAGGCCGATCACCCCGGCACCGGCCAGCAGCGGTGTGACGTTCATGCCCATGTTGGCCAGGGCGACGATCACCGCGATGATGAAAATGGCCACGAACAACACGTTGCGGATCAGCGGCATCATGGTCTGCGCGCGGGCGTTGGCCAGCCCTCGGCGCGAGCGCACCAGCGCGTGGTGTACGGCGGTGTCGGCCAGGATCCACACCAGCCAGGCGGCGATCAGGGTGCCGGCCAGGCCCAGCAGGCGCAGGCTCACTTCATGCCCTTGGCCTTCGGCGAAGCCAATCATCGACAAGCCCCACACGCGCAAACCCAGCTCGATGAACACCAGCCAGATGAACAGGTGCACCAAGGCATAGCCGAAGTTCTTCAGGCGCTCGGTATAGACCTCCTGGCGGCGGTTGGCGCGCTTGGGGTTGGCGGCGTGGCGGCGCACCAGGCCATTGAGCACCATGCACACCACCACCAGCACGGTACACATCAGCGACTGGCGCAAGGCGGTGCTGGTGTCGCCGGCTGAGACGAAGGTGGCGAACAGCGAAATCGCCACCAGGATCAGCGCCGGGATGTACCAGAAGCTGCCGAGGATTTCGATGGTGTCGCTCAAGGTACGCCGGGTCAGGCGCCGCGACAGTGGCTGGTTGCGGATCAGGTGGGCGATCGGCCGGCGGAAACGCAGGATGAACAACCCGGTGCACAGCGCCGCCAACACATTGGCCAGGGTCGCCAGGGCGTGCGCCAGGTGCGTGCCCAGGGCGGTGGTCAGGCGCGGGTCGTTCATCGCCTCGCCGAAGGCCGCGAAGCTGCCGATCAGCCACAGCGGGCGGAATGCTTGATGGCGCAGGATGTGCAAGGCACGGTGGCGGTGCGGGCCGTCGAGCAGGGAGAAGGCGATCACACAGATCGCCGAGAAACAGGTGCCGACCACCAGTGCATAGGCCAGCACCATGGCCATCGATTTACCCAGCGAGGAAGGCAGGGCGAAGCTCAGGTACACGGTGAACACCAGCGCCACCAGCCAGGGGCCGAGTTTGCGCAGGGCAAAGCGCACCAGGTCCCAGGTGCGCGGGTGCTGCGGCAGCTCTTCACTCAGGCCGAAGCGCAGACGTACGCGGTGGCCGATCCAGTTGAAGGCATAGGCCAGCAGGCTCCACACCGCGATGATCGCGATGAAGCCGAACAGGATCGCCGGCCATTGGTGCACCGGCACCATCAGTGAGGTCAACTCGGCTTGGGCTTGCTCGATTTCCTGCGACCAGCGGCGAAACGGGCTGGCGTCACCGCTGAACTGGCTCTCCAGGTCGTGCAGGGCGCCGCCAATCAGGCCGAGCACGCCTTGCTCGGGGCTGGTCTGGGTCTGTTTGCTGGCGTCGCGCAGCTTCTTCAGGTCAGCAAGCAGCTTGCTCCGTTGCTGGTCGTTTTCAAGGTTCTTGATCACCTCGTCCAGCGACTTGGCTAACGGCTCGCTGGCTTGCGGCTGGGCAGGGGCGCTGGAGCCGAGTATCCCCGGCAGACCGGCAGCGTGTACGGGCAGGGTGAACAGCAACAGCAGCAGGGTCAGGCAACGCAGGAGGGCAGGCACCGGGAAATCTACCTCAGGTCAAACGATTGACCGAGTGTAGAGGTTTATGTGGGCAGTTTCTCAAGGATCTTCCAGCACATGATGCCGAAAATGCCGAGCGTACCGACCCACATCATCACCACTCCGACATTACGCTCGCGCAGGCTGAAACCGATGGTCAGCAGCATCAGCAGGAGGAATACCGGCAAGAACAGCGAGATGAACGGGGACATGGACAGAATCCTTCTGCTTTGGGGCCATGTAGTAAGCATAGCGGCTGGGGCGGGGTGAGGCTTGATCCGTGGCAGGTGTTTTGCCTGTACCTGCCCGATCGCGGGGCAAGCCCGCTCCACGCTTATGCACAGGCGGTCTGCGTGGGAGCGGGCTTGCCCCGCGATGAGGCCGGTACTAACTCAGGGCAATTCGCGAGTGCGATAGAACGCCGTCAACACCTTCACCAGGTGCGCCAGGTCGTGGCTACCACACAGCTCGCGGATTGAGTGCATGGCAAAGGTCGGCAGGCCAATATCCACCGTGCGCACACCCAGATGGCTGGCGGCTATCGGGCCGATGGTCGAGCCACAGCCCATGTCGCTGCGCACCACGAAGCTCTGCACCGGCACCTCTTCGGCCATGCACAAGTGGCGGAAGAAGCCCGCGGTCTCGCTGTTGGTGGCGTAGCGCTGGTTGTTGTTGACCTTGATCACCGGCCCGGCATTGAGCTTGGGCCCGTGGTTGCCGTCGTGCTTGTCGGCATAGTTGGGGTGCACGCCGTGGGCGTTGTCGGCCGAAACCATCAGCGAGCGCTGGATGGTGCGCACATACTCGTCGCCATCGGGCAGCAGACGCTGCAAGGTTTGTTCGAGCATCGGCCCGTCGGCGCCGCAGGCCGAGCACGAGCCGACTTCCTCATGATCGGTGCACACCAGCACACAGGTTTCGTCACTGTCCGAGGCCAGCATCGCTTGTAGGCCGGCGTAGCACGACAGCAGGTTGTCCAGGCGCGCGCCGGCGATGAAGTCAGCGTTCAGGCCGATCAGCGCGGCGTCCTGAGTGTCGTAGAAGCTCAGCTCGTAATCGAGCACAACGTCGGCGTTTAGATCGTGCTCACGGGCCAGTTGCTCGGTGAGCAAGGCGCGGAAGTCGACCCGCTCGTCACCCGCCACTTGGGCGATGATCGGCGGCAACTCGAGCTGCGGATTGATCGGCCAGCCTTCGTTGGCGGTGCGGTTGAGGTGAATGGCCAGGTTGGGAATGATCGCGATGGGCAGCTTGAAATCGACCAGCTGGCTTTCCACCTTGCCGTCCCGGCGGAAGGTGACTCGGCCTGCCAGCGACAGGTCGCGGTCAAACCAAGGTGCGAGCAGCGCACCGCCGTACACTTCCACGCCCAATTGCAGGAAGCCGTGGCGTTGCAGCTCAGGTTGCGGCTTGACCCGCAGGCACGGGCTGTCGGTGTGGGCACCGACCATGCGGATGCCACTGAGCAGCGGCGAGTGCTTGCCGAGCTTGATAGCGATGATCGAGGAGTCGTTTCGGGTTACGTAGTAGCGCCCGCCAGGCACCGTGGCCCAGCTGTCGCGCTCGTCCAGGCGCTGGTAGCCGCCGGCTTCGAGGCGCTGGGCCAGGCTGGCGGTGGCGTGGAAGGGCGTCGGGGAGGCCTTGAGAAATTCGATCAGGCCCTGGTTCAAAGCATCGCGCATAAGTCACTCCAGACAGCAGTGGCGCGAGTTTAGCGTAATTGCCCGGGAATTTGTGTCGGTGCCATCGCGGGGCAAGCCCGCTCCCACGAATCCGCGATGGACCTATGGCTTCAGAATGGTGCCGGGCACTCGAACTTCAGGCGCTGCCCGCTTACCGGGTGGGTGAAGCTCAGCATCGATGCATGCAGGCACAACCGCTCATGGGCCGCCAGCGCCTCGGGATTGGCATACAAACGATCACCCAGCAGCGGATGGCCAATCGACAGCATATGCACCCGCAACTGGTGCGAGCGCCCAGTAATCGGCGTCAGCTCGACGCGGCAATAGTCGCCACAACGCTCGACGATGCGCCAGAAGGTCAGCGCATGCTTGCCCTGTTCATGGTCCACCACATGCCGTGGCTTGGTCGGCGGGTCGTAGCGCAGCGGCAGGTCGATGCTGCCGCTGTCCAGCGCGGGTTGGCCCCAGCACAGCGCGGTGTAGGCCTTCTCGGTCTCGCGGTCGTGGAACTGGCGTGACAGCTCGCGGTGGCTGTCGGCATCGCGTGCGAGCAGGATGATCCCCGAGGTTTCCCAATCCAGCCGGTGCACGATGAGTGCGTCGGGGTAGCCGTTTTGTTGCAGGCGGGTGATCAGGCAGTCCTTGTTGTCTTCGGCACGGCCGGGGACCGAGAGCAGCAGGGTCGGCTTGTTGACCACCAGGATGGCGGCGTCTTCATGGAGGATCTGCACGTTCGACAGCGGCATTACGTGTTCTCTGCAAATGCCAACGGCGCCTGCGGACTGGGAGTGGCTGCGTGGCAGCGGGCTTGCCCGGCGATTACCCGACCCGCTGCAACTGGGTCTGGCGTAATCGCGGGGCAAGCCCGCTCCCACGAGCCACCTGCTAGTCAGCAGGCGCCGTGGCGATTACCCGAAAGCGTGAATCAACGCTCGGGCAGGGTGATGTTCAGCTCGAGGATCGAGCAGCTGCCTTGGTTTTCCAGGGCAACCACCACGTCATCGTTACCGATATTGACGTACTTGCGGATCACCTCGACCAGCTCCTTCTGCAAGGCGGGCAGGTAGTCCGGCGTAGTGCGCTGGCCGCGCTCGTGCGCCACGATGATCTGTAGACGCTCTTTCGCTACCGACGCGCTGGTCTGTTTTTGTCTGCCACGAAAGAAGTCAAAAAGGTTCATGGTTTATTTGCTCCCGAAAAGGCGCTCGAAGAATCCCTTCTTCTGTACATCGATGAACCGAAGTTCTTTCTCTTGGCCCAGCAGGCGGTCGACAGTGTCGCTGTACGCCTGGCCGGCATCGCTCTGGTCGTCCAGGATAACCGGGACGCCTTGGTTGGAGGCCTTGAGCACGGCCTGGGACTCTGGAATCACACCCTTGAGCTTGATCGCCAGGATCTCTTCGACGTCGGCGATGCTGAGCATTTCGCCGTTGTTGACGCGCTCAGGGTTGTAGCGGGTGATCAGCAGGTGTTCCTTGATCGGCTCTTCGCCACGCTCGGCGCGGCGCGACTTGCTCGACAGCAGGCCGAGCATACGGTCGGAGTCACGTACCGAGGACACCTCAGGGTTGGTCACCACGATCGCTTCGTCAGCGAAGTACATGGCCAAGTGGGCACCTTTTTCGATACCGGCTGGCGAGTCGCAGATGACGTAGTCGAAATCCTTGGCCAGCTCTTCGATGACCTTTTCCACGCCTTCGAGGGTCAGCGCGTCTTTGTCGCGGGTCTGGCTGGCAGCCAGGACGAACAGGTTTTCCAGGCGCTTGTCCTTGATCAGGGCTTGCTGCAGGTTGGCTTCGCCGTTGACCACGTTGACGAAGTCGTACACCACGCGGCGCTCGCAACCCATGATCAGGTCGAGGTTACGCAGGCCCACGTCGAAGTCGACGATGACAGTCTTTTTGCCGCGCAGAGCGAGGCCAGTACCGATGGCGGCGCTGGTGGTGGTCTTGCCCACACCCCCTTTGCCGGAAGTAACCACGAGAATCTTGGCCAAGGTGTTTCACCCCTAAAAATAATCGGGACGCGAGTCCCAGCAAATACACAAAATGGCAACGAGGAAAAAGTTGCTCTAAAAATGCCGGCAAGTATCCGTTAAAGACGGGTGATGTTCAACACATCGCCGGACAGGCTGACCTGCACGCCGGCCCCCCACAACGGGTCGCGTCGAAGGTCTTCGCAGACACGGTACTGACCCGCGATGGAGACCAGCTCTGCGGTCATCTGCTGGCAGAAGATACGCGCCTTGGTGTTGCCCTTGATGCCTGCCAGGGCGCGGCCACGCATGGCGCCGTACACATGGATGTTGCCATCGGCGAGAAGTTCCGCACCGGGGCTGACCGAGGCGGTCACCACCAAGTCGCCGCCTTGAGCATAGATCTGTTGGCCGCCACGCACCGGTGTGGTGATGATCCGGGTCGGACGGATTTCTGGCTCCGCGGGCGGCGCAGGCACTGGCTCGGGCTTCTTCACCTCAGGTTCGGGCTCCAGCGGCCGCTCACGGGCGCCGGAGGGCGGTAGCACAGGCAGGTCGATGGCGATCGCCGCGGCGATGTCCTCGATGCGGCTGGCGCGAATGGCCAGGGTGCGCAGGCCATGATGGCGGCAGACGCGCATCAGCCCGGGCAAATCGATCGCCCCTTCGTCGGCGGGCAGCTTGTCCAGCGCGAGCACCAGCGGGGTATTGCTGAAGAAATTCGGCGCCTGGGCCACTTTCGCCGCCAGTTGCCGGTCGAGGGACTCGAGGTCGTTGCGCGCCAGTTCCAGCACGGTAATGGCAAGCATGCTGCCTTTGAGCTGGAACACGGGGGCGCTTTCGGGGGTCTGGTTTAGGCTCATGGTCTGCATAGACGGCTTGTTGCTCAAAAAGTGCCCTGACTTATAACGAGAACGCCGGTTGCCCGCAACCGGCGGCGATCCGTTGTAGAATGCTCGGCCCTTGTCTTGCCGGAAGCTTCAATGGAACGCCCGCGTTTTCGTCCGTATTTTCTCCACCCGCGATTCTGGGGCCTGTGGCTGGGCCTTGGGCTGCTGTGGCTGATCGTCCAGCTGCCGTATCGCGCGCTGCTGTGGCTCGGCCGCGCCTTGGGTGCGCTGATGTACCGGGTGGCCGGCGAGCGTCGGCGGATTGCCGCGCGCAACCTGGAGTTGTGCTTCCCGCAGCTGTCCGCCGACCAACGGCGGCATTTGCTCAAGGAAAACTTCGCCTCCACCGGCATCGCCTTCTTCGAAATGGCCATGAGCTGGTGGTGGCCCAAGGCCCGGTTGGCGCGGTTGGCGCATATCGAAGGGCTCGAGCATTTGCAGGCAGCGCAACGCGATGGCCAAGGGGCGATCCTGATGGCCGTGCATTTCACCACCCTGGAAATTGGCGCGGCGCTGCTCGGCCAGGTACACACCATCGACGGCATGTACCGCGAGCACGGCAACCCGCTGTTCGACTTCATCCAGCGCAGCGGTCGTGAGCGGCATAACCTCGATTCGCTGGCGGTGGAGCGTGAGGATGTGCGCGGCATGCTCAAGCTGCTGCGCAGTGGCCGTGCGATCTGGTATGCACCGGATCAGGACTATGGCGCCAAGCAGAGCCTGTTCGTGCCGCTGTTTGGCATCCCGGCAGCGACGGTGACCGCCACGACCAAGTTCGCCCGCTTGGGCAAGGCACGGGTGATTCCGTTCACCCAGCGGCGGTTGGACGATGGCAGTGGTTATCGCCTGGTCATTCATCCGCCGTTGGACGACTTCCCGGGCGAGAGCGAAGAGGCCGATTGCCTGCGCATCAACCAGTGGGTCGAAGGTGTGCTGCGCGAGTGCCCCGAGCAGTACCTGTGGGCGCACCGGCGGTTCAAATCGCGGCCAGAGGGCGCGCCGCGGTTGTATGACAAGAAAAAGCGTTGATTGCAGGGTGTCAGTGATGGCCTCTTCGCGGGCAAGCCCGCTCCCACAGGGATCGTGAAAACCCTGTGGGAGTGGGCTTGCCCGCGAAGAGGCCATGACTGAAACACCAATGATTCCAGGGAGGACCACATGACCCCAACCACCGGCCTGATCCTCTCTGGCGGCGGCGCCCGCGCCGCCTATCAGGTCGGCGTATTGGCTGGCATCGCC
>NZ_JBCPSP010000070.1:0-15445 GCF_051129895.1 Pseudomonas sp. Je.1.5.c | reverse complement strand
TTGCCCCGCGAAAGCTCCCACGTAGTTTCCTGCTGAAGCTGATTACGTGGGAGCAGGCTTGCCCCGCGATGGCTCCCACGTAGTTTCCAGCTGAAGCTGATTACGTGGGAGCGGGCTTGCCCCGCGAAAGCTCCCACGTAGTTTCCTGCTGAAGCTGATTACGTGGGAGCAGGCTTGCCCCGCGATGGCTCCCACGTAGTTTCCAGCTGAAGCTGATTACGTGGGAGCGGGCTTGCCCCGCGAAAGCTCCCACGTAGTTTCCTGCTGAAGCTGATTACGTGGGAGCAGGCTTGCCCCGCGATGGCTCCCACGTAGTTTCCAGCTGAAGCTGATTACGTGGGAGCGGGCTTGCCCCGCGAAAGCTCCCACGTAGTTTCCTGCTGAAGCTGATTACGTGGGAGCAGGCTTGCCCCGCGATGGCTCCCACGTAGTTTCCAGCTGAAGCTGATTACGTGGGAGCGGGCTTGCCCCGCGAAAGCTCCCACGTAGTTTCCTGCTGAAGCTGATTACGTGGGAGCAGGCTTGCCCCGCGATGGCTCCCACGTAGTTTCCAGCTGAAGCTGATTACGTGGGAGCGGGCTTGCCCCGCGATAGGGCCGGAGTACTAAACCTCAGAATTCGTCGATACCCGCAAACTCCAGCGCAGCCGCATCACCGGTAAACCGCGGAGCCTTCGCCTGCTCATCGCGGAACAACCGCAGCGCCAGACAAAACGGCGTATCCCCAAGGTCAATCCAACGCCGAACCTGGGCCGGCACAATGAGCACATCGCCCTTCTCGCACAGCACGGCATACACATACTCGCCTACCCGCAGGGTGACCTGAGCCCGCCCGCTGATCACCGCGAACACCTCATCGCCGCCATGCACATGCTCGTTACGCAGATCGACCTGCGCCGCATCCACGCCATCACGGTTAAGTAACGCATAGGCCGCACAGCCATGCTCGGTCATCAGCCGATCCAATGGCTCACGGCAGGCGTCGAGCACTTCGTCCTGACCCGTCCCAGGGCGAATCCGCAGCTCATGCGGCTGGTGCATGAAGCGCACGCCCTGCTCGGCGAGGGTCGCGACAATGTCGTCATGGTGGGTCAGCAACTTGTTGGGAAGGCCCGGGCTTGACGGGTGAAAAACGCTGAGGATGCTCATCAGGGGCTGTTCCTGCTATCGGTCATTCGAGTTGCAATGATAACGGCTGCGGCAAAGGCTGCGACGCTGGCCATACCAAAGGTGAAGTGTGGGCCCAGCAATTTCCAGCTGTAGCCCGAATACAAGGCGCCTAACGCGCCGCCTGTGCCCGACAACGCCGCGTACAGCGCCTGGCCCTGACCTTGCTGGCGTGCGCCGAAGCTGGCTTGGACGAAGGCGATCGAGGCGGCGTGGAAACAGCCAAAGGTTGCGGCATGCAACAGCTGGGCGAAGATCAGCGCGGCCGGGACTTCGGCCAGATTACCCAACAGCAGCCAGCGCAGCCCCGCCAGGACAAAGCTGAGCAGCAGCACCCGGCGCACCGAAAAGCGCGCGAAGATCCGGCTCATGGCCATGAACATCAAGACCTCCGCTACCACCCCTAGCGCCCACAGCAAGCCGATACTGCCGCGGCTGTAGCCCAGGTGTTCCAGGTGCAGGGTAAGGAAGGTGTAGTACGGCCCGTGGCTTAGCTGCATCAACGCCACGCACAGATAGAACGCAATCACCCCAGGCGCCAGCAGCTGGCGCAGGAAGCCCCCTGCCCCGCTACGCTCGGCATGTTCCACCGGCTGGGCATTGGGCACCCACAGGCTGGCGAGGAAGATACCGGCCATGATGGTGACCAGCGCCACCGGGTAGATATCCAGGCTCAACCATTCGAACAGCCGGCCCAGGCCCACCACGGTGAGGATGAAGCCAATCGAGCCCCACAGCCGCACCTGGCTGTAGCGTGAGGTCTGGCCATGCAGGTGGGCCAGGGTAATCACCTCGAATTGCGGCAGTACCGCATGCCAGAAGAACGCATGCAGGGCCATCACCAGCGCCAGCCAGGCGTAGCTTTTACCGAAGAAGATCAGCGAGAACGTCGCCAGGGTCGACAACGCGCCCAGGCGCACGATCAGCAGGCGCTGGCCGCTGCGATCTCCCAGCCAGCCCCACAGATTGGGGGCGACGCAACGCATCAACATGGGGATCGCGACCAGCTCGCCAATGCGCGCCGGGGAGAAGCCGAGGTGATCGAAGTACAACGCCAGGAACGGCGCGGTGGAGCCGAGCAGGGCGAAGTAGAACAGGTAGAAACTGGACAGGCGCCAGTAGGGAATTGGCGTCATGGGGCAGTGCGCTTTGTGGTGATCATTGGGGGCCGCTTTGCGGCCCTATCGCAGGCGAGCCAGCGCCTACAAAGACCGTGTAGGCGTTGGCTTGCCCCGCGATAGGGCCTGCGCCAATCAACGCTGATTAAAGCTGGCCCAAAACGGGAGTATTGACCCGCACATCGGCATTCTGCGCACGATGGCGCAGCAGGTGATCCATCAGCACGATGGCCATCATCGCCTCGGCAATCGGCGTGGCGCGGATGCCTACGCAGGGGTCATGGCGGCCCTTGGTGATCACTTCGACCGGGTTGCCATCGACATCGATCGAACGGCCCGGAGTGGTGATGCTCGACGTGGGCTTGAGCGCCAGATGGGCAACGATTGGCTGACCGGAGGAAATACCACCGAGAATGCCGCCCGCATTGTTGCTGAGGAACCCTTGCGCAGTCAGCTCATCACGGTGCTCGGTGCCACGCTGGGCGACACTGGCGAAACCGGCGCCGATTTCCACGCCCTTGACCGCGTTGATGCTCATCAGCGCGTGGGCAAGCTCGGCATCCAGGCGATCGAAGATCGGCTCGCCCAGGCCCGGCATGACGCCCTCGGCCACCACAGTGATCTTGGCCCCGACCGAATCCTGGTCACGGCGCAGTTGGTCCATGTAGGCCTCAAGCTCTGGCACCTTGGCCGGGTCCGGGCTGAAGAAGGCATTGTCTTCGACCGAGTCCCACGTCTTGAACGGGATTTCGATGGGGCCCAGCTGGCTCATGTAGCCACGTACGGTGATGCCTTGGCTGGCCAGGTACTTCTTGGCGATGGCACCGGCAGCGACGCGCATGGCGGTTTCCCGCGCCGAGCTGCGACCACCGCCACGGTAGTCGCGCAGGCCGTACTTGTGGTGGTAGGTGTAATCGGCGTGGGCTGGGCGGAACAGGTCCTTGATCGCCGAGTAGTCCTTGGATTTCTGGTCGGTATTGCGGATCAGCAGGCCAATCGAGCAGCCCGTGGTACGGCCTTCGAACACCCCGGAAAGGATCTCGACTTCGTCCGGTTCCTGACGCTGGGTGGTGTGCCGGCTGGTGCCGGGCTTGCGCCGGTCGAGGTCGTGCTGCAGATCGGCCAGGGAAATCTCCAGGCCAGGCGGGCACCCATCGACAATGGCGACCAACGCCGGGCCATGGCTTTCGCCAGCGGTGGTGACAGTGAACAGCTTGCCGTAGGTATTGCCGGACATGGACGCTCCGCGAATCAGCCTGAAGTTTGGATGAGGCGGCCAGTATACGGAAAGCGGCAGATTTGCGAAGGAAATCCAAGCCCTTGGTTGTCAGTTCCGGCCTCTTCGCAGGCTAGCCCACTCCCACAGGGAGGGAGTGGACCGCAAGATTTGCACGATGACGCACAATCAAGTGCACTGGCAGAACCTTCATCAGGCCTCCAGGTCCAACCCTCATCTCCTCATGAAGTACCCCATGATGCTGCGCTTCGCCGCCTTGTTGCTGCTGTTCTGCACCACCTTCGCCAATGCTGCCGCCCCCACCGTCCTGCAACGTCCGATCGACTTGGACACCGGCCAGGGCGTGCTGCACGGCAGCCTGCTATTGCCCCAGCAGGACACCCCGCCGCCAGTGGTATTGATCATCGCCGGCTCCGGTCCAACCGACCGCGACGGCAACAACCCTGCCGGCGGGCGAATCGACAACCTCAAGCGACTGGCCTTGCTGCTGGCCGGCGAGCACATCGCCAGTGTGCGCTTCGACAAACGCGGGGTTGCCGCCAGCCAGCCGGCCACCCCGGACGAGCGCCAACTGAGCGTCGAGCGCTACGTTGCAGACACCGTGGCCTGGAGCCGCAAACTTCAGGCCGACCCGCGTTTTGGCCCATTGATTTTGCTCGGCCACAGTGAAGGTGCGCTGATCGCCACCCTGGCCGCCGAACAAGCCGGCGCCAGCGCCGTCATCACTGTCGCCGGCAGTGGCCGGCCAGTGGCGCAGGTGCTGCGCGAGCAACTGGCGCAACGCCTGCCAGCGGCGCAACTGGCGCGCGGCAACGCCTTGATCGACCGTCTGCAAGCCGGCCAGACCAGCCTGGATGTGCCGCCAGCACTGCGCGAAGTGTTCCGCCCTTCGGTGCAGCCCTACCTGATCTCGTTGCTGCGCCAGGACCCGGCCGGCGCCTTCGGCCAGCTCCGAGTGCCTGCCCTGATCATTCAGGGGCGCAACGATGTGCAAGTGGACGTGGCCGATGCCGAGCGCTTGCAGGCGGCCAAGCCCGATGCCCAGCTGGCGCTGATCGATGGCATGAACCACATGCTGCGTATCAGTCCGCGCGCCATGAGCGGCCAGCGTGAGAGCTATCAGAATCCAGAGCTGCCGCTGGCGCGCGAACTGGGCCAACGGATCGTCGCTTTCATTCGCCAATTGCCGCAGGCGTAGGGCGCGCCCCTACAGTACTGACCGCTGCTGCCGATAAGCAGGCATTGGGCCGGTTATTGCGGGGGAAATCCTGCGATATCCGGCCATCGTGCATGTGAGGAAGCCCGTGATGACCGATGCCCCCGCCGCTGAGGCGACCGAAGAGCCGCAAGCCCCGGAGAGCGCCCCGCTGCCCTGGGCGGATGTGGCCGCTGAACATTTCCAGCTGCTGCGCCTGGCGCCGTTGCCCACCGACCGCAACAGTGGCGCCCGGCCGCTGCGCTTCGTGCAGTTCGGCTATGTCGAGCGGCACAGCAAGGAGCACAGCCTGCTACGCATGGAAATCCGCTTGCCCGGGCAGAAAGTGCGAAAAGAGCAGAACCAGCTGGATATCCGTGTCGATCACGGCCAGCGGCGGGTCAGCATTGGCGCTGAAGCCGGGCTGCAAATAGAACCGCTCAACCGTGGTCTGGGCCGCTACCTGCTGGGCCAGGCAGTGCAGTGGTTGCAGGCCAACTGGTCGCACTACCGCGTTGAAGGCATGACCCTGCCGAACAAGGATGCGCTCAACGAAGACACCCGCCTGCGCCGCGACCATGTCTTGCGCAGTATCGGTGTAGAGGTGGAGTACACCGACGGCCAGGTGCTCAAGGGGCGCACCGTGGAGGTGGCGGTCGGTCAGCTCAAGGGCGGCTGGAACGCCGAGAAGGTCCAAAGGATCGATACGCTGGAATCGGCCGGCATGCTGCAACAGGCCGAGCAGACGTTGCAGGAAAAAGAAGCGCAACTGCGCGAGCGCGATGAGCGGGTGGCCAAGTACCGCCGCGAAGACAGCGGGCTGCGCTTTACCATTACCTGCCTGGTGGCGTTTGCGGTGTTCCAGGCGGGGCTGTTGATCTGGATCGCTACGCGCTAGGCGCCATGCGGCTCTTCGCGGTCGCACTGGTGGGAGCGGGCTTGTCCCGCGATAGCGATGGCCAATGCGATAGATGTCGCCTGGTCTAACGCTATCGCGGGACAAGCCCGCTCCCACAGGCCCATTGGCTTCAGACGCGCGAGCTGAACAGCTCCTGATGCTGGCGGCACTGTTCAGCCGTCAACATGAACACCCCATGGCCGCCGCGCTCGAACTCCAGCCAGGCAAAATCGACTTCCGGGTACAGCGTCTCGACATGCACCTGGCTGTTGCCCACCTCGACGATCAGCAAGCCTTTCTCGGTCAGGTGATCAGCCGCCTCGGCCAACATCCGCCGTACCAGGTCCAGGCCATCGTTACCGCACGCCAAACCCAGCTCCGGCTCATGCTGGTATTCGGCCGGCATGTCGGCAAAATCTTCGGCATCGACATACGGCGGGTTGGACAGGATCAAGTCGAAGCGCTGCCCCGGCAACCCAGCGAAGCCATCGCCCTGCACGGTGAACACCCGCTCATCCAGACCATGGCGTTCGATGTTCTGGTTGGCCACTTCCAGCGCGTCGAACGACAAATCGGCCAATACCACTTGCGCCTCAGGGAACACCTCGGCGGCAACGATACCGATGCAGCCGGAGCCCGTGCACAGGTCAAGAATGCGGGCCGGCTCTTGCGCCAGCCACGGCTCGAAACGTTTTTCGATCAGCTCGCCAATCGGCGAACGCGGCACCAGCACACGCTCATCGACCAGGAACGACATACCGCAAAACCAGGCCTCGCCGAGCAGGTAGGCGGTGGGCACGCGCTCTTCGATGCGGCGCTTGAGCAGATGCTGCAGACGCACTCGCTCGTCATCCTCGAGCTGGCAATCCAGGTAGCTGTCGGCCACCTCCCATGGCAGGTGCACGGCGCCCAGCACCAGCAGGCGGGCCTCGTCCCAGGCGTTGTCGGCACCGTGGCCGAAGAACAGCTCATGCTCGTGGAAGCGGCTGACTGCCCAGCGGATGTAGTCGCGCAGGGTGCTCAGGCGGGATGTGATCACGGGGTACTCCTTTTCAGACAGGACAAAAGTCTAACAGGCCCACCCGCTGAAATGTTCCACCCAATCCCCAACAAGTAGCCACAGGCCAGTAAACACGCAGGTTACGATGTCAACCATTCCCATTAGCGGCCAAGCAAGGGAGAATAGGCGCACAAAAGCCCTACTGAAGGAGCCCTTGATGTCCGTTCCAACCACGATGTTCCGCCTCAGTGGCCGCGACTACCCGCCGGCCAAGCTGGGCAACGCCAGCCTGATCATCATCGATGCGCAGAAGGAGTACCTCAGCGGTCCCCTGGCGCTGTCGGGCATGGACGAGGCCGTGGCCAACATCGCCAGGTTGCTCGACGCCGCGCGTAAAGCCGGTCGCCCGATCATCCACGTCCGTCACCTAGGTACCGTTGGCGGCCTGTTCGACCCACAGGGCCCGCGCGGCGAATTCATCGAAGGCCTTGAGCCGCGTGGCGATGAAATCATCATCGAAAAGCGCATGCCCAACGCCTTCAAGAACACCAAGCTGCACGAAACCCTGCAGGACAAAGGCCACCTGGACCTGATCGTCTGCGGCTTCATGAGCCACTCCAGCGTCAGCACCACCGTGCGCCGCGCCAAGGACTATGGTTATCGTTGCACGCTGGTCGAGGATGCTTCGGCAACCCGCGACCTGGCGTTCAAGGATGGCGTGATTCCTGCCGCGCAGATCCACCAGTGCGAAATGGCCGTGATGGCCGACAACTTCGCCTGCGTCGCCCCTACCGCCAGCCTGGTCTGAGCGCATGACCGCCCGGCAGACGGGCGGAACCTGATAGCCACGGGCAGGTCGAACTCCGGATACCCATAGAGGAAATCGGAATGAAGCTCAAAGGCAGTTTCGACGCCAAGCGCCTGCGCCCGCGCGAACCGCGTAACTGGGGCGCACGCCTGGCTGCCGGGCTGTCTGCCCTGCTGGCGACGCTCGGCATACTCCTGGCGATGGCCGGTTTTGCCGGTCTGCTGGGCAATTACCCCGCGCTTGCCGAACTCAATGCCAATCGGCCGCTGTCGGGCATCCTGCTGGCGGTGGGGTTGTTGTTGCTGTGGATGGGCGTGCGTTTCTGGCGCCGTAGTCGGATTCGCCTGCGTCGTGGGAGGGAGTTGAACCTGTCGCCGCATTTGATGAAAAAGCACGACTGAGTTGGCTGTCAGTGCTGGCCTCATCGCGGGGCAAGCCTGCTCCCACGTAATGGCCACCGCATCTGATGAAAGAGTACGACTGAGTGGGATGTCGGTCGGGGCAAACCCACGTGATGGCGCCATAGCGCTGCAGATAACTCGTGGGAGCGGGCTTGTCCCGCGATGGGGCCAGCACAGGTGTACGCAGGCGCGCACTCGCGTAAACTACGCCGCCCACGTGGAGGCCTGCATGCAAGACGACGATTTTTCCCTGTTCCATGCCGAAGTGCGCGGCGTCAAGCCGATCAAGCACGACCGTGCCGAGGTCGGCAAACCCAAGGCTGACCGCAAGCAGCTGGCCGGCTTGCGCCAGTCGGCTACGGTGCGCAGCGACCAACCGTTGGTGGTCGATGGCATGTCCGATCAGTTCGTCATCGACGTGGGCGCCGAAGACGAGCTGATGTGGCGTCGCGACGGCGTGCAGGAAGGCCAGATCCGCAAGCTCAAGCTCGGTCAGATCCCTTTCGAAGGCAGCATCGACCTGCACGGCATGAGCGTGGAGAAGGCCCGCGAGATCCTCTGGGCGTTTCTCGCCGAGGCGACCAAGCTGGAAGTGCGTTGCGTGCGGGTCACCCATGGCAAGGCAGCGCGGCTGGACGGCAAGCGGCCGATGATCAAGAGCCACGTCAACACCTGGCTGCGCCAGCACCCGCAAGTACTGGGCTTCACCTCCTGCCAGGCGCGCCACGGCGGCACCGGCGCGGTGTACGTGATACTCAAACGGACCATGCTCGACGGGCGCGACGAATAACGCCGCGCTTGCAGCGCCGCCCTTGCCGCCGTACCCTTCTTTTTTGCGTTTATTCCCTACAGGTAGATACATGTCCCTGGAACAGAACTACACCGAGATCCTCAGCCAACTTGGCGAGGACGTCTCCCGTGAGGGCTTGCTGGACACGCCCAAGCGGGCCGCAAAGGCCATGAAGTACCTTTGCCGCGGTTATGAACAGACCCTGGAAGAGGTCACCAACGGCGCGCTGTTCAGCTCCGACAACAGCGAGATGGTGCTGGTCCGGGACATCGAGCTCTACTCGATGTGCGAGCACCACATGCTGCCGTTCATCGGCAAGGCTCATGTGGCCTACCTGCCACAAGGCAAAGTACTGGGCCTGTCCAAGGTTGCGCGGATCGTCGACATGTTCGCCCGCCGCCTGCAGATCCAGGAAAACCTGAGCCGCCAGGTTGCCGAAGCCATCGAGCAGGTCACTGGCGCTGCCGGCGTTGCGGTGGTCATCGAAGCCAAGCACATGTGCATGATGATGCGCGGTGTCGAGAAGCAGAACTCGACCATGATCACTTCGGTGATGCTCGGCCAGTTCCGCGAAAACGCCGCGACTCGCAGCGAGTTCCTCAGCCTGATCAAGTGATCGGCGCGTGATCCCAAGCCGGCCCTCAGGGTCGGCTTTTTATTTGTTCAGGAGTTGCCCATGATCGTCAAAGCCCTGCGGGTCGGCCTCGGCCAGCTTATCGTGTTCGGCGACTGGATCAGCCGCCCGGCCAAGCAAAAGCGTGACCCGGCCGCCCAGGCGCTGGTCGAGCAACAGGCCAAGGGCCTGGCGCTGTACCAGTTCCACGCCTGCCCGTTCTGCGTCAAGACCCGACGCAACCTGCATCGGCTGAATGTGCCGGTGGCGCTGCGTGATGCCAAGAACGACCCGCAACACCGCCAGGCCCTGCTTGAAGGTGGCGGTCGGGTGAAGGTGCCGTGCTTGCGCATCGAGGAACAAGGCCAGGTGACCTGGATGTATGAGTCCAAGGAAATCATTGCCTACCTGGAGAAGCGTTTCGCCGGCGTTTGATTTTTTGGGGGCGGTGCCGGCCTCATCGCGGGGCAAGCCCGCTCCCACGCAGCCAGCTCTCGCCTGACTTGCGCCAATGCAGCTACACACGTGGGAGCGGGCTTGCCCCGCGATAGCGTTACTCGCCCATCGGCACATGCCGCGGATGCGAAGCCACCCGCGCCAACCACGCCTGCACCGCAGGGTATGCGCCCAGATCAAACCCACCCTGGTGCGCCACATGGGTATAGGCATACAACGCCACATCGGCAATCGAATACTGCTGCCCGACCAGATACGGCGTCATCTGCAGCTGCTTTTCCATCACCCGCAGCGCCTTATAGCCGCCCTTGTGCAGCCCCTTGTATTCCTCAAGCCGCTCCTGCGGCAGGCCCAGATAAAACTGGATGAAGCGCGCCACCGCAATGTACGGCTCATGGCTGTACTGCTCGAAAAACTGCCACTGCAACACCTGGGTACGCAGACGCGGCTCGCTGGGCAAAAACTCGCTGCCGTCAGCCAAGAAGTTGAGAATCGCGTTGGACTCCCAAAGATAACTGCCATCTTCGAGCTCCAGCACCGGCACCTTGCCATTGGGGTTCATGGCGAGAAACTCCGGCGTCTCGGTCTCACCCTTGAGAATGTCCACCGGATGCCATTGATACGGACGATCGAGCAAATGCAGCATCAGCTTGATCTTGTAGCAGTTGCCCGACTGGTAGTCCCCATAGACCTTGTACATCGCCCCTCCCCTTCAATGCAGTTGCCGATATAGGCCCAATAGTTGGCGACTGTACGGCTAAATGCAATGGTCGCTGTATGGCAAGGATCAACGCTTGCCGCGTTAGTCTGAAAAAACTGCTTACAAGTACAAGGATTGCACCATGACCGATGCCACTTCAGCGCGCCTGCGCCCATTGGCAGACAGCTCCCCGTCGGCGGTGGTCGCCGGCTTCATCGCCATGCTCACCGGCTACACCAGCTCGCTGGTATTGATGTTCCAGGCCGGCCAGGCGGCCGGATTGACCACAGCGCAGATCTCCTCATGGATCTGGGCGCTGTCGATCGGCATGGCGATCTGCAGCATTGGCCTGTCGCTGCGCTATCGCACACCGATCACCGTGGCCTGGTCGACGCCGGGAGCGGCGCTGCTGATCACCAGCTTAGGCGGCGTCAGCTACGGCGAAGCGATCGGCGCGTATATCACCTGCGCCGTACTGGTGCTGATCTGCGGCCTGACGGGCAGCTTCGAGCGCCTGGTCAAACGGATTCCAGCATCACTGGCATCGGCGCTGCTGGCTGGGATCCTGTTCAAGATCGGCAGTGAGATTTTCGTTGCCGCGCAGCACCGGACCTTGCTGGTCCTGGGCATGTTCTTCAGTTACCTGCTGGTCAAGCGCCTGTCACCGCGCTATTGCGTGCTGGCCGCGTTGGTAGTGGGTACGGCGCTGTCTGGCGCGATGGGCCTGCTGGATTTCAGCGGCTTCAACCTGGAAGTGGCCAAGCCGGTGTGGACCACGCCGAGCTTCTCGCTGGCAGCGACCATCAGCATTGGCATCCCATTGTTCGTGGTAGCGATGACCTCGCAGAACATGCCGGGGGTGGCGGTATTGCGCGCCGATGGTTACCAGGTGCCGGCCTCGCCGCTGATCTCGGCGACCGGTTTTGCTTCGTTGCTGCTGGCACCGTTTGGCTCGCACGGGGTGAACCTGGCGGCGATCAGCGCGGCGATCTGCACCGGGCCGCACGCCCATGAAGACCCGAGCAAGCGATATACCGCAGCGGTGTGGTGCGGGATCTTCTATGGCATCGCCGGCGTGTTCGGCGCGACCTTGGCCGCACTGTTTGCCGCCCTGCCCAAGGAGCTGGTGCTGTCGATTGCGGCGTTGGCGCTGTTCGGTTCGATCATGAATGGCTTGAGCGTGGCCATGAGTGAGGCGCGCGAGCGCGAGGCGGCGCTGATTACCTTCATGGTAACGGCGTCGGGCTTTACCTTGTTTTCGATTGGCTCGGCGTTCTGGGGGATCGTGGCGGGGGTGATTACCTTGCTGATCCTCAATCCGCGCAGGGCTTGAAATGTCGATGGCTGAACGGGCCTCATCGCGGGACAAGCCCGCTCCTGCAGGGCTGCGGTGAGGCCCGATCTGCCGGCACGCTACTCAGGCTCTGCTCAGAGCCTGAAATGCCCGACCATCCCCTTCAACTCCTCCCCCAACTGCGCCAGTTGCACACTCGACTGGGCATTGTCGCGCATCGCCAGCGCAGCCTGATCGGCACTGCCGCGGATCTGCGTGACGCTGCGGCTGATCTCCTCGGCGACCGAACTCTGCTGCTCGGCCGCGGCGGCAATCTGCTGGTTCATCTGCTGGATCAATGACACCGCCGTGGCAATGCTACCCAGTGCGCTTTCGGTATGCAGCGCATCCGCCACCGCCAAGCGCACCAATTCGGTACTGCCGCGAATCTGCGCCACCGACTGCTGGGCGTTGCCACGCAAGCTTGCGACCAAACGCTCGATTTCCTCGGTCGATTGCCGGGTCCTCCTGGCCAAAGCCCGCACCTCATCGGCGACCACGGCAAAACCGCGCCCTTGCTCCCCGGCCCGCGCTGCTTCGATCGCCGCATTGAGCGCCAGCAGGTTGGTCTGCTCGGCCACGCTCTTGATCACTTCAAGCACATCGCCAATGGTATGAATCTCTGCACTCAGACTCTCGATGCCGGCGCTGGCGGTCTCTGCCGCCGCCGCCAACTGCTCGATGCGCTGCATGCTCTGGCGCACCACCTGCTGGCCGGATTCGACCTTGTCATCGGCAGCCTGCGCGGCCTGGGCGGCTTCTTCGGCATTGCGGGCCACGTCGTGCACGGTGGCGGTCATCTGCTGCATGGCGGTGGCAACTTGCTCGGTTTCTTCTTTCTGGCTGCCGACCTCGCGGTTGGTCTGCTCGGTCACGCTCGACAGCGACTGGGCGCTGCCAGCCAACTGCTCGATGCCCTGCTGCAAACCACTGACCATGCCGGACAGGCCCGCCGCCATCTGCTGCATGGCCTGCAACAGCTGGCCGACTTCATCGCCCCGCGGCGCTTCGGCCTGCATACCTAAGTCACCGGCGGCAATCCGTTGGGCACGGGTGATTACCCGCTTGAGCGGGCCGACTACAGCACGGGTGATCAGCCACGCCGCCGCCACCCCAGCCAGCAGCGCCAGCGCAGTGGCCAGAACAATCGCCAGGGCGTTGCGTTTGAGCTCGCCCTGCATGGCCTGTTGTTGATTGCTGTAGGCCTGATCGACCCTGGCGGTGACCTGGTCGGCGCGCGCCTGCAACTGCGCCTTGAGGCCCTGCTCTTGGGCCAGCAGATCGGTGTATTCGTTGAGCTTTTCGCCGAAGCTGGCGATATGCCCGGCGACCTCGCCCAAGACACTCTGGTAACCACTGTCGCTGACCGAGGTCTTGAGCTGCTCGACCAGGCTGGCCGCCTCGACGGTCTGGGCGATCCGCCCTTGGTTGACCGCCTCCTCGCCCTTGCGCCCCTGCTCCAGACGCACCCGCGCCTCGTCCATCGCCTGCAACATCAGCCGCGACACCTGGGCCACCTGCGCGGCCTGTTCGAGAAACTCACCGCCTTGCTGGCCCTGGGACTGCTTGAGGGTGTAGCTGCCATCGTCAGCCAACCCCGCCTGCAGTACATCGAGGTTATTGGCCACGCTTGAGACCGACCAACTGGCCATGTCCAGCGCCAGCTCCTTGGCCTGCACAGCTTCAACGAAGGTGTCGAAGGCCTGGCCATAGGCGGTCAAGTCAGCCTCGCTCGCGCTCAATTGCGCGACCCCACGGGCACGTTCGATCAGCACTTGCAATCCAGTGCGCAAAGCCTCGGCGTCCTCACTGTCGGAACGCAAGGCAAAGCCCTGTTCGAGCTGGCGCAAGCGCAACAGGTCGGTGTTGAACTGGGTCATCTGGCGCAAGCCATCAAAGCGCTGACCGACGCTGTACAGCGCAAACACGCCAATCGCCGCCACCGCCAGGGTCAGCAACAGGACTAAAGCAAAGCCCAAGCCGAGCTTGCGAGCCATGCCGAGATTGGCCAGAACGCCGTGCTTGGTCACTGCCATCGCCGATTCCCCCTCGCCCTGTCAGGCTTTTCTGAAGGGCAAGAGTGACAATGGCGAGAGGATGCTCACAAGTCCTTGGCGCCAGAATGGTGTCAAATAGCTATGAGCGTGTCGTTTTCAGGCCGCTGAAGGTCGCCCTGCATGCTGAAGGAAGGCTTGGGCACGTTGGTCCTGCCCGTAGGCGACATTGATCCGCAACCAGTCACTGGCAGCCCCCTGAACATCAAAGGCGCTGCCCGGCGTGAGCAGCACCGCATGTTCCAGTGCCAGCCGCTCAAGGCTGGCGAAGTCGCGGCCTGGCACCCGCGCCCAGACGAACATCCCACCGTACGGCTCACAGAACACCTGCCAGCCATAGCCTTCAAGCTGGCCGAGCAACTTGGCCATGTGCTGCCCCAGACGCACGCGCAAACGCTGCACGCACTTGCGATAGCTGCCATTAGCGAGCATCTGCGCCACCACCTGCTCGGCGAAGCGCGAGTTGCCGATGCCACTGACCATTTTCAGCTCGGCCAAGCGTGCAATCAGGTCCTCGTCGGCCACCAGGTAGCCGACTCGCAGCGAACTGCTGAGGGTCTTGGAGAAACTGGCCAGGTAGATCACCCGCTGCTCGCTGTCGAGGGTAGCCAGGCGGGTGGCCGGACCTTCCTGGAAATCGGCGTAGATATCGTCCTCGATGATCCGCACGTCTCGCTCGCGGGCCAATTCCAGCAGGCGGTAGGCGACCTTCGGCCTCAGACTGGTGCCGGTCGGGTTGTGGTACAGGCTGTTGATGAACAGGCAGCGCGGGCGATGCTCGACCAACAGCTGCTCCAGTGCCTGCAAGTCAGGGCCATGGACGGTACGCGGAACCGGCAGCATGCGTACTTGATGGGCACTTAGCAGGTTGTACAGATTGTAGTAACCGGGGTTCTCCACCAGTACCGTATCGCCTGGGCGCAGCAGGGTGCGCACCAGCAGATCGAGGCCATGGCTGGCGCCTTGGGTGATGAGGATGCGTTCGGCACCCGCCGCAATATCCAGCCGCGCCAGACGCTTGTGCAACTGCTGGCGCAGGCTGCTCAGGCCCAACGGCGGGCTGTAGTCGAACAAGTCGGCAGGGTTGCCACGGCTGACCTGGCGAATGGCCTGGGCCAGTTCCTCAGCCGCGCGCCATGCGTTGGGCAACCAGCCGCAGCCGAGCTTGAGCAGCTCGTCGTGGCCTTCGCGGAACTGGCGCCAACTACCCACCAGCGCCTCTCCCCAGTGTTCAGCGTCGGCTGCTTCCAGGCCCGGCTTGCGCTCGGCAACGAAGAAGCCGGTGCCGTGGCGCGCTTCTAACCAGCCACTGGCGACCAGTCGATCGTAAGCCTCGATCACGCACGACGGGCTGACCTGATGGGTTCGTGCCAGGGCGCGAATCGAGGGTAAGCGCGCGCCGGGGCGCAGGCGCTGGTGCTCGATCCAGGCCTGGAGCTGGTCGGTCAGTTGTTGGACCAGAGGGGTGGGGCTGAGGCGATCGAGCTGCAGGTTCATGGCAAGTGTTCGCGAATTTTGTGCGAACAGTTAAGCATAAATAGGTTGGGGGTGTGTCTTGTTGGTAAAGCGGCTGGGCATCAGTGTGGCCAGTGCCGGCTCTATCGCGGGGCAAGCCCGCTCCCACGTGGCCGCTGTGATCGACGCCCGTGGGAGCGGGCTTGCCCCGCGATAGGGCC
>NZ_JBCPSP010000006.1:0-202903 GCF_051129895.1 Pseudomonas sp. Je.1.5.c | reverse complement strand
CGCCTGCCAAGGTGGGGGGGGGTTGGCCCCGCGATAGCGTCATCGCAAACAACGCTATCGCGGGGCAAGCCCGCTCCCTCGGGCATCCACGTTAGCTAACGAAAGAGCCAACCCCATCAGCAGAAGAATCAAGCCGCCTCCACCTTCACCGGCACCCCATTCAATGCTGCATTGCCCGACACTGCATCGCGCAAATGCTCATCGGTCAGGTCATTGGCACTAACCCCAGGCTGCGCCCCGGCGATGTGCAGCTGCACGCCCTGGCGCCCATGCCCATAACCATGTGGCAAGCTGACCACACCCGGCATCATCTCCTCACTCGATTGCACCTGAACCTCGACGACCCCAGTCCGCGAACGGATCCGCACCCACTGACCGTCCGTCAGCTGCCGCTGGGCGAGGTCCTGCGGGTGCATCAGCAACTGATGACGGGGCTTGCCTTTAACCAAGCGTTGGAAGTTATGCATCCAGGAGTTGTTGCTGCGCACATGTCGACGTCCTATCAACAGCAACTCGTCCACCGCCGGTGGCACCTGCTCAGCCAACCGGCGCAAATCGTCCAGTAGCAACTGCGGCGCCGCTTCGACGGCCTGGCTGGCGGTGCGCAAACGCGCCGCCAGGTTCGGCTGTAAAGGCCCGAGGTCGAGCCCATGAGGAAACCGATCGAGGGTTTCCAACGACAACTGCCATGTCGAGCCCTCACCATGACGGCCTTTACGCAAAGCCAGGTCGATCATCTGGGCGGGCGGCAGGGTCGGCTTGAGTTCCACGCCAGCACGCTCGGCGAAGGCCTTGGCCAGGCCGACGAAAATCTCCCAGTCGTGCAGTGCACCCTCAGGCTTGGCCAGGATCGCCCGGTTGAAGCGCGTGACGTTACGCACGGCCAGCAAGTTGAAGGTGGTGTCGTAGTGATCGTTCTCCAACGCCGAGGTCGACGGCAGGATCAGGTCGGCATGGCGGGTGGTCTCGTTGATATACAGATCGATGCTGAGCATGAACTCAAGGCCCGCCAGCGCCTTGTCCAGCTGTCGGCCATTGGGCGTGGACAACACCGGGTTGCCGGCTACCGTTATCAAGGCCCGCACCTGCCCTTCGCCAGGCTCAAGCAGCTCTTCTGCCAAGGCTGCCACCGGCAACTCACCGCCATACTCCGGCAAGCCAGACACGCGACTTTGCCAGGCATTGAAGTGCCCACCGGCGGTACTGGCGACCAGATCCACCGCAGGTTCGGTGCACAACGCCCCGCCTTGGCGGTCAAGATTGCCGGTGACCAGGTTGATCACCTGCACCAGCCAATGGCACAAGCTACCAAAGGCCTGGGTCGAGACGCCCATTCGCCCGTAACAGACTGCCCGCCCGGCGCCAGCGAACTCACGCGCCAGCAGGCGAATCTGCTCGGCGGCCACCCCGCACAGTGGGCTCATGCGCTCAGCGCTGAACGGCGCAATCGCCTCGCGTACCTGCTCCAGGCCATTGACCGGCAAATGCGAGCCCTTGGCCAGATCCTCGCTGAACAGGGTATTGAGCAGGCCGCACAGCAACGCGGCGTCACCGCCTGGCCGAATGAACAGATGCCGATCAGCCATGTTGGCTGTCTCGCTGCGTCGAGGGTCGACCACCACAAGCCGCCCGCCCCGCGCCCGCAAGGCCTTCAAGCGTTTCTCGACATCCGGCACGGTCATGATGCTGCCGTTGGAGGCCAGCGGATTCCCCCCCAGTATCAGCATGTAATCGGTGTGATCGATATCCGGGATCGGCAGCAACAGGCCGTGGCCGTACATCAGAAAGCTGGTCAGGTGCTGAGGCAACTGGTCAACCGAAGTGGCCGAAAAGCGATTGCGCGTCTTCAGCAGGCCAAGGAAGTAATTGCTGTGGGTCATCAAGCCGTAGTTGTGCACGCTGGGGTTGCCCTGGTACACGCCCACCGCATTGCGCCCATAACGTTGCTGAATGTCCCACAGTTTGTCGGCGGCCAAGGCAAACGCCTGGTCCCAACCGATAGGCTCCCAGCGATCGCCCACACGCCTGTGCGGCTGGCGCAGGCGGTCAGGGTCTTGCTGGATATCCTGCAGCGCCACCGCCTTGGGGCAGATGTGGCCACGGCTGAAAGGATCCTGAGGGTCGCCCTTGATCGAGGCAATGCGCGCCTGGCCGTCGCTTTCATGGGCAATCTCTATGTTCAGGCCGCAAATGGCCTCGCACAGGTGACAGGCTCGGTGATGCAGGGTCGTGGACATGGCCGCCTCTGCCTTGTTGTTGTGAGCCTTCGACTATGCGCCCACCCTCAACCTCTCGCCAGCGGGCTTTGCCGCGTGAATCGCACGCCATCAGGCATACGATTCGCGACACAGGGTTTGCCAACGCCCCCGCGCCCCGTGTACAACCCCTGTAGTAAATAAAAAACAGTACCCCACCAGAGGGTTACGACACCCGTTGATACAGAGACGCGGTTTCCCCTCTTGGTTTCAGGCGACATTTAATTATAGTATTGCGCCTTTCCCCTATTTCGTCCGCCCCGTGCGGCTTACGCCGCAGGTCACTCCCGTTGTCAATAAAACCATACGGTCGACCTGCAAACCGTTGCAGATAAGGTAGTCAATCATGAGCGCTAGGCACTTTCTCTCCCTGATGGATTTCACTGCTGACGAATTGCTCGGCGTGATCCGTCGAGGCATCGAGCTGAAGGACCTGCGTAGTCGCGGCGTGCTGTTCGAGCCGCTGAAGAACCGCGTGCTTGGGATGATTTTCGAAAAATCATCGACCCGTACCCGCCTGTCGTTCGAAGCCGGCATGATCCAGCTCGGCGGCCAGGCTATCTTCCTGTCGCCACGTGACACCCAACTGGGCCGTGGCGAGCCGATTTCCGATAGCGCCATCGTCATGTCGCGCATGCTCGATGCGGTGATGATCCGTACCCATCACCACAGCATCCTCACCGAGTTCGCCGCGCATTCGCGGGTGCCGGTGATCAATGGCCTGTCCGATGAGTCGCACCCCTGCCAACTGCTGGCCGACATGCAAACCTATCTGGAGCATCGCGGCTCGATCCAGGGCAAGACCGTGGCCTGGATCGGCGATGGCTACAACATGTGTAACTCCTATATCGAAGCCGCCCAGCAGTTCGACTTCCAGCTGCGCATCGCCTGCCCCGAGGGCTACGAGCCCGATCCACGCTTCCTGGCCCTGGCCGGCGAGCGTGTGCAGATCGTTCGTGATCCCAAGCAAGCCGTGGCTGGCGCGCATCTGGTAACCACCGATGTCTGGACTTCCATGGGTCAAGAAGAGGAAACTGCACGGCGCCTGGCGCATTTCGCGCCTTACCAGGTCACCCGCGAACTGCTCGACCTGGCAGCACCCGATGCCCTGTTCATGCATTGCCTGCCCGCCCACCGTGGCGAGGAAGTCAGCCAGGACCTGCTCGACGACCCGCGTTCGGTCGCTTGGGACCAAGCTGAAAACCGCCTGCATGCGCAGAAGGCCCTTCTCGAATTCCTTGTCGAACCGGCTTACCACCACGCATGAGTCAACCGCTACTGCTTAACCTGCGCAACCTGGCCTGCGGCTATGGCAACCAGCGCATCGTCCAGAACCTCAACTTGCACCTCAATGCAGGCGACATCGGTTGCCTGCTGGGGTCCTCGGGTTGCGGCAAGACCACCACCCTGCGTGCCATTGCCGGCTTCGAGCCGGTGCACGAGGGTGAGATCCAGCTCGCGGGCGAAGTGATCTCGCGCGCAGGCTTTACCCTGTCGCCGGAAAAACGCCGGATCGGCATGGTGTTCCAGGACTACGCGCTGTTCCCCCACCTGACCGTGGCGCAGAACATTGCCTTCGGCATTGGCAAGCACCCGCGCCAGGGTGAAGTGGTCGAGGAGATGCTCGAGCTGGTCAAGCTCGGTGGCCTCGGTGGGCGCTATCCGCATGAGTTGTCCGGCGGCCAGCAACAGCGCGTGGCCCTGGCCCGCGCTTTGGCCCCTGAGCCGCAATTGCTGCTGCTCGATGAGCCGTTCTCCAACCTCGACGTCGAGCTGCGTCGGCGCCTGAGCCATGAAGTGCGCGACATTCTCAAAAGCCGCGGCACCAGCGCCATTCTGGTCACCCATGACCAGGAAGAGGCTTTTGCCGTCAGCGATCAGGTCGGGGTGTTCAAGGAAGGTCGGCTGGAGCAGTGGGACACGCCCTACAACCTCTACCACGAACCGCAGACGCCATTCGTTGCCAGCTTCATCGGCCAGGGCTACTTCATCCGTGGCCAGATGATCAGCCATGAGGCAGTCAATACTGAACTGGGTGAACTGTGCGGCAACCGTGCCTATATCATGGCGCCGGGCAGTTCGGTGGACGTACTACTGCGCCCGGACGACATTGTCCATGCGCCAGACAGCGAACTGCGCGCGAGCATCGTCGGCAAAAGCTTCCTCGGTGCGTCGACCTTGTACCGCCTGCAACTGGCTACCGGTAGCCAGCTCGAGGCGATTTTCCCAAGCCATGTCGACCATCAGGTCGGCCAGGATGTGGGAATTGCGGTGAAGGCTGATCACCTGGTGCTGTTCGCTGTGCCTGGCAGTGTCGCGGCGCAGTTGCCACGCCAGGAGAATGGCGTTCGCCGCTACAGCTCGGCAACCTGACAAGCCAGTGCCTACAGCACTGAGCCTATAGGAGCTGGCTTACCTGCAATGGCCTGCGCAGCAGGCCCTTATCCATCTAGCCCCGGCCAATCTCGGCAAAGGTGCCTTGGGTATGCTCAGCCAGCACTGCCGCAGCCAGCTCCACCTCCAACCCACGCCGCCCAGCACTGACGTGAATCGTTTCGAACTGTTGCGCTGACTGATCGATAAACGTGCGCAAACGCTTCTTCTGCCCCAACGGGCTGATCCCGCCGACCAAGTATCCCGTGGCCCGCTGCGCCGCCGCCGGATCAGCCATTTCGCACTTCTTGACCCCGGCCGCCTGCGCCAACGCCTTGAGGTCCAGGGTGCCGCCCACCGGCACCACCGCCACCAGCAATTCGCCTTTCTCGCTGCTGGCCAGCAGTGTCTTGAACACCTGCACCGGGTCTAGCCCGAGCTTTTCCGCCGCTTCCAAGCCATACGAAGCAGATTTGGGATCATGTTCATAGCTGTGCACGCGGTGTTCGGCGCGGGCCTTTTTCAGCAGATCGAGAGCGGGGGTCATGCAGAGCTCCGAGCAAGTACAGGTCGGCGGCTACTTTAGGTGAAAAGGCTTGAGCCAGCCAGTCTGTCGCCTGATCGCGACGAGTTATCGGAATAGTCAGTCTTGTTGCAGTTAGTCAGATTGTGGCTGACCGTTCACTTTCGACCTTTGACATGAGCGTTTCTTGCCTATATTTTTTCGTTTCTGAATAAATGGTGCACTTTTAAGGTGCGCTTTCGCTTATCCGCCCGGGGTCAATGGGGATCGACTCTGGGCCTTGCTGTCGAGCGCCTTGCGCCTCACAACAACAAGAACCGAGGTCATACATGACGACTGCTCTACGCGAACCAACGCTTTCTGGCCAATGCATGGCCGAATTTCTGGGCACGGCCCTACTTATCTTTTTCGGCACAGGTTGCGTCGCCGCGCTCAAGGTCGCTGGCGCCAGCTTCGGCCTGTGGGAAATCAGCATCATCTGGGGGGTAGGCGTGAGCATGGCGATCTACCTCACTGCCGGGGTTTCCGGCGCCCACTTGAACCCTGCGGTGAGCATTGCCTTGAGCCTGTTCGCCGGTTTCGACAAGCGCAAACTGCCCTTCTATATCCTTGCCCAGGTCTGTGGTGCCTTCTGCGGCGCCGCCCTGGTCTACACCCTGTACAGCAATCTGTTCTTCGATTTCGAACAGGCCCACGCCATGTTGCGTGGCAGCGAGGCAAGCCTGGAACTGGCCTCGGTGTTCTCCACCTATGCCCATCCTGCCCTGTCGATCGGCCAGGCATTTTTGGTCGAGATGATCATCACGGCCATTCTCATGGCGGTGATCATGGCCCTGACCGATGACAACAACGGCCTGCCCCGCGGGGCGATGGCGCCACTGCTGATCGGCCTGTTGATTGCGGTGATTGGCAGTGCCATGGGCCCGCTCACCGGCTTTGCGATGAACCCCGCCCGAGATTTGGGCCCAAAACTGATGACCTTCCTCGCTGGCTGGGGCGAAATCGCCTTTACCGGCGGGCGCGACATTCCCTATTTCCTGGTTCCGGTGTTCGCACCGATCGTGGGCGCATGCCTGGGCGCGGCGGTTTACCGCGGCCTGATCGCGCGCAATTTGCCCATGGCGCAAACCGCGAACCTGCAAACAGACGATAATCCTCAGAGCGATGCGCAGGTTTCCTGATTCGGACACCTCAAAGCATGCCGGGCCGATTGCCCGGCCAGCCTGACCTACCCCTTTTTGTGCAAGGCCACCGACATGACAGACACCCAGGACAAGAACTACATCATCGCCCTGGACCAGGGCACCACCAGTTCGCGGGCCATCATTTTCGACCGTGACGCCAATGTGGTCGGCACCTCCCAGCGCGAGTTCGCCCAGCACTACCCACAGGCCGGCTGGGTCGAGCACGACCCAATGGAAATCTTCGCCACCCAGAGCGCGACCATGGTCGAGGCCCTGGCCCAGGCGGGTATCAGTCACGCCCAGGTCGCTGCAATCGGCATCACCAACCAGCGCGAAACCACCGTGGTCTGGGACAAGGAAACCGGCCGCCCGGTCTACAACGCTATCGTCTGGCAGTGCCGGCGCAGCACCGAGATCTGCGCCCAGCTCAAGCGCGACGGCCATGAAAGCTATATCCGCGAGACCACCGGCCTGGTTACCGACCCGTACTTCTCCGGCACCAAGCTCAAGTGGATCCTGGATAACGTCGAAGGTGTACGCGAGCGCGCCGAGCGTGGTGAGTTGCTGTTCGGCACCGTCGATACCTGGCTGATCTGGAAATTTTCCGGCGGCAAGGTGCATGTCACCGACTACACCAACGCCTCGCGCACCTTGATGTTCAACATCCATACCCTGCAATGGGACGAAAAACTCCTGCAACTGCTCGGCGTGCCGCGCCAGATGCTGCCGCAAGTGCGCTCCTCGTCCGAGGTCTACGGCCAGACCAAGAGCGGCATCGACATCGCCGGTATCGCTGGCGACCAGCAGTCGGCGTTGTTCGGCCAGATGTGCGTGGAGGCCGGCCAGGCCAAGAACACCTACGGCACCGGCTGCTTCCTGTTGATGAACACTGGCGACAAAGCCGTGACCTCGTCGCATGGCCTGCTCACTACCATCGCCTGCGGCCCGCGCGGTGAAGTGGCCTATGCCCTGGAGGGCGCGGTCTTCAATGGCGGCTCGACCGTGCAGTGGCTGCGTGACGAACTGAAGATCGTCAACGATGCGCTGGACACCGAGTACTTTGCCAGCAAGGTCAAGGACAGCAACGGCGTCTACCTGGTACCGGCCTTCACCGGCCTGGGCGCGCCTTACTGGGATCCGTATGCCCGTGGCGCGTTGTTCGGCCTGACCCGTGGAGTCAAGGTCGATCACATCATCCGCGCAGCACTCGAGTCGATCGCCTACCAGACCCGCGACGTGCTCGACGCCATGCAGCAAGACTGCGGCCAGCGCCTGAGCGAGCTGCGCGTAGACGGCGGTGCGGTGGCCAACAACTTCCTCATGCAGTTCCAGGCCGACATCCTCGGCACCTGTGTCGAGCGGCCGCAGATGCGCGAGACCACCGCGCTGGGCGCCGCTTACCTGGCGGGCCTGGCGTGCGGCTTCTGGAGCGGCCTGGACGAGTTGCGCGACAAGGCGATCATCGAGCGCGAATTCAGCCCACAGCTGGATGAGACGCAGAAAGAGAAGCTCTACGCTGGCTGGAAGAAAGCCATCGAGCGCACCCGTGATTGGGAAGATCACGAGGCCTGATTCAGCCTTCATCGACCAATCGCGGGGCAAGCCCGCTCCCACGTGCACTTATGCTGAACACGTGGGAGCGGGCTGGCCCGCGATGACCTGCGCAAGCTTCCTTTGCTGGCCGTCATCCCTTTCCTACGGCATCATTGCAGCATTTGTCCGGCAGCCCCAAAGGACCGCCCATGAATCTGCCCCCTCGCCAACAACAAATCCTCGAACTGGTGCGCGAACGCGGCTACGTCAGTATCGAAGAAATGGCGCAGTTGTTCGTCGTTACCCCGCAAACCATCCGCCGCGACATCAACCAACTGGCCGAGATCAACCTGCTGCGCCGTTACCACGGCGGTGCGGCATACGACTCAAGCATCGAGAACACGGCCTACGCCATGCGCGCAGACCAGATGCGCGATGAGAAACAGCGTATCGCTGAAGCCGTGGCCCTGCAGATTCCCGATCACGCTTCGGTGTTCATCAATATCGGCACCACCACCGAATCGATCGCCCGCGCGCTGCTCAATCACAATCACCTCAAGGTCATCACCAATAACCTGCACGTGGCCTCGATCCTCAGCGCCAAGGACGATTTCGAAGTCTTGGTGGCCGGCGGCACGGTGCGCCGCGATGGGGGGGTGGTCGGTCAGGCCAGCGTCGACTTCATCAACCAGTTCAAGGTCGACTTCGCCCTGGTGGGCATCAGCGGTATCGATGAAGATGGCAGCCTGCTCGATTTCGATTACCAGGAAGTGCGCGTATCCCAGGCGATCATCGCCAATGCACGCCAGGTCATCCTCGCCGCCGACTCCAGCAAGTACGGGCGTAATGCCATGGTCCGCCTGGGCTCGATCAACCTGGTCGACTGCCTGGTGACCGACCAGTCCCCCTCCCCCGCGCTGAACCAGTTGCTGGCCCAGCACAAGATTCGCCTCGAAGTGGTGTGAGCTGCGTTGGGGCCGCTTTGCGGCCCCACAATCCTGAGCTCATGCAGGCTCGTCGCAAATGTTCATAAATGTTCACTTTATCGTCATCTGATCAGTTTTTTCTATGAAGACTGACTGGCGATAGCCGTTCTGTTGCGCTAGTATTTTCGGAAACGAACATTGATGTTCATATTCGATGTGAACAGCCTTCAGGAGGCCTTGCCCGTGTCCCAGCCCGTTTCGTCCCAGCCTACCCTCGCCGACTGCTACGATCTTGCCGTGATCGGTGGCGGTATCAATGGCGTGGGCATTGCCGCCGACGCTGCCGGACGCGGCCTGAAAGTGTTCCTTTGCGAAAAGGACGATCTGGCCCAGCACACCTCCTCCGCCAGCAGCAAACTGATCCATGGCGGCTTGCGTTACCTGGAGCACTACGAGTTTCGCCTGGTGCGTGAAGCCTTGGCCGAGCGTGAAGTGTTGCTGGCCAAGGCGCCGCATATCGTCAAGCCGATGCGTTTCGTCCTGCCTCATCGCCCGCACCTGCGCCCGGCCTGGATGATTCGCGCTGGCCTGTTCCTCTACGATCACCTGGGCAAGCGTAAACGCCTTGGCGCTTCGCGCAGCCTGCGCTTTGGCCCTGGCAACCCGCTCAAGCCGGCCATCACCCGCGGTTTCGAATATGCCGACTGCGCCGTTGACGATGCACGCCTGGTAGTACTCAACGCCATGGCCGCGCGTGAAAAGGGCGCCGATATTCATACCCGCACCCGCTGCCTGCGTGCCGAACGCATCGATGGCCTGTGGCAAGTCGAATTGCAGCACGCCGATGGCAGCCTGCAGACTATCCGCGCCCGCGCCCTGGTCAACGCCGCAGGCCCCTGGGTCGCCAGCTTCATCAAGGATGACCTCAAGCTCGATGCGCCATACGGTATCCGCTTGATTCAAGGCAGCCACATCATCGTGCCGCGCCTATACGAAGGCGAGCACGCCTACATCCTGCAGAATGAAGATCAGCGCATTGTTTTCGCTATCCCCTACCTCGGGCGTTTCACCCTGATCGGCACCACCGACCGTGAATACAGCGGCGACCCGGCGCAAGTGAAAATCACCGAAGGCGAAACCGACTACTTGCTCAAGGTGGTTAACCAGCACTTCAACCATCAGCTCAGCCGTGCCGACATCCTGCACACCTACTCGGGCGTTCGCCCACTGTGCAATGACGAATCGGATAACCCTTCGGCCGTGACCCGCGACTACACCCTGGCGCTGTCCGCCAGTGAAGGCCTGGCGCCACTGCTGTCAGTATTTGGCGGCAAGCTTACGACCTACCGTAAACTGGCTGAGTCGGCCATGACCGAACTCAAGCCTTTCTTCACTCAGATGCGCGAAAGCTGGACCGCTGAGAGTCCCCTGCCCGGCGGCGAGAACATGACCGAAACACAAGCCCTGGTCGATTCCCTCCTCGAACACCACAACTGGCTGCCTGTGGACATCGCCAAGCGTTGGGCAAGCACCTATGGCAGCCGCGTATGGCGGCTGCTGGAAGATACTCAAGGGCCGGCGGACCTGGGCCAGACGATAGGCGGCGGCTTGTTCACACGCGAGGTAGACTACCTACGCAACCAAGAATGGGCCGTGACTGCCGAAGATATCCTTTGGCGCCGTACCAAGCTGGGCCTGTTCACCTCTACGGCGGAGCAACAGGTGCTGGTCGATTACCTGAAGCAAGTAGCAGATCGCAGCGCGGGGATCCGCGCTGCCTGACGTGAATTGACGCAGCGCTTCGCCTATCGCGACGTGCTGCGTCTATGCCCGAGCACCCTACAAGGGCCAACGCGCATACGCCTCTGCCGTCAAACGCTTGATGAGTGCGGTTTCCTGCGTTTCCAGCTGCTGCTTTAACTCATTGCACCGCTCCAGGTACGTGTTCTCATCAATCTGATTACTTTCCACTTGTAATGCGTACCGCTCCAGCGTTTGCTGCTGAGCATCGACCAATGCTCTGAATTGCAAGAAATAGATCTGTCGCAGGTAATCCTGCCAGAAGGGCTGATCTGCCAGCGATTGCACCAGTTGCTCGGTGGATTCCGCAGAAAGAATTTCGACCCTGGCACTGTCGATATCTTCCGCCGTCACGAAAGAATGATCCTCAAAGTGCATACGCAGCGGTTGAGCTGGCAACCTCAGCCGCGTGGCCAGCCTTGTTCGGTATGCCAGGTAGGTTTCGATGTCGTCGATCCGCTCCAGGTTGCGCGGCTCGTTCGCGTTCACCTCCCTCAGCCACTTCAGTTTACGTGCAGCAATCCTGTCCACCTGCTGCAAGCGAAACAGCGAACGCCCAAGCCTTATCAAAGCGGCCTCACTCTGCATCTGGGCCAAACCTGCCATCTCGCGATGAACCAGTACACGGATTTCCATCTGGCTGAGTAGCCATAGCAGCCTGTCCTCACAGGTGGCCATTCCGCCCGCCTGCTCGAACAACAGCTCGCGCAACTCGCCATTTTCCTCGCATGCCTCGATGATGTTCCACACCCTTGCACGGTAGTACGCGGGATGTTTCAAATAATCAGAAGATCGTGCGAAATCACGCAAAAAGTGGAAGAAGTCATTCGCTCCAGGCTCACTGCGCAGGTTATCCCACAACGCTTCGCGATCAGTGCGCAGTGCTGAGGAGGAACCTACCAGCCATTCCGACAACTCAGCTTGCAGAATCAGGTGATGCCGATAATAAGGACTGTGTTGAACAGCGTGACCAGATGCAGTCGATGGGGCCGGTTGTTCATTCAGCAGTGCCTCACTGGCCTCATTCAATGGATTATCGTGCAGCGCCATTTGCCGCAAGCGGGCCTGCAGCCCCTGAAGGTCGCGATTGACTTCGCGAATCTGGTTGTCTCGCAAATCGGCAATGCCTCGCCAAGGCAACTGCTGAACCTCAGCTGGCAGCTCTGCAATGGCCGCCCCACGCATCTGTACCCAACGCAAGTTCAGTAAGTGCCTCACCTGCGGTGCATCTCGCAACGGGTTGTAATTAAGCCCAAGTATCTCCAAATGCAGCAACGTACTGAGCCGTTGGCTGTCTGCTGGCGTCATCACTATCTGGTTGTTATCGAGGCGCAAAATGCGAAGCTCGGTCAATTGCTCTATACCCGACGGGATAGACACCAGCCGATTGCTGCTCAGGTAGAGCTCCGTAAGGTTCGGGAAACGCCCGAGAAAATCAGCATCGACAGTCTCCAAATCCATTTCGAGCAACGCCAGGCGTGTCACATGGTTGAAGGTAATGCCTGGAGGCAAGTCAGGCAGACTTGCTACACGCTCGCCACGAATTTCCAGCTCGTAGCTGCCGTCCATCCGCCGCCGCAACTTGCGGCGCCAGCAACGCCTGATAGCGCTGACCACCCTGCTGCGCCTGAGAAGATCCAATACGTTTCCATAATTGGACTGCCAACTCGTCAGCGCTTCGCGCAATGCCATCCATTGCTCATGCAACGCTTCGTAGTGAGACCACGGATCAACACCTTCGGAAGTCAAATTGAGCATGTACCGCTGCAATTGCGTATCGTCGAGGGTTGGGAATACCTGCAAAATTCCGCGCCTGATAGCCTCGGTTCGGGACTCGCCCCGCCCACTAAGCGGGTAGCCGAGTCGACCATCGGCGAAGCGCAAGGGGGGGCGCACACCACCGGCGATAGACGTCTGCCCTATGAGCCGCGATGCCAAGTCCCGGTGAACCCGCGCGTGCCCCGCCAGCCGGTCGGCCAATTGCTGATCGTTCAGCATGGTATTGCCCAGGCGCACTTTCTGCTCATCGCTCATGCACAAAAGAAGAGCGTGCATCAGGCTGTTGCTGGGTGTTGCCGGGCGGCGGGAGTCAACGGTAGCGTCATGAACGCCGTAGCCCTGGTCTTTGCGCACGATGTAACGGGTTTGTTGTGCCACCTCTGAGCCCACCTGCCCCTGCAAGAGGCCCTGCGTTGAACCAACACGCAGTTCGATACGCAGCCGATCTGGCCAGGGAGCAAGCTCATGGACCAAGCCGATCGCCAGCCTTTCAGTATCGCCATTGATCGCCTGCTGCTGGCGCAAACCGGCGCAGGCACGATCCAGCCGACTGTCATGCAGGAACCAGCGAATTCTCTCTGCCATCACCAACGGTACGCGCCCGCTGGAGCGCAGTTGTTCAAGGAGCAGATTGTCGACCTGCTTGCGTATCTCCTTTGCTCCTCGCACCGAAAGCCCAGCAAATGATCGTCGTATCAATGCATCTTCAACTTCCTCCGTCTCTTGGGCCGCAGCGACCAGCAGCTCGAATGCATCTGCCTGCATGGCGGGATGGAGGGCGTGCAGGCGATGGCGATCATACGCATCCAGTAGCCGAGCAGGTGCCGGGGCGTGCTCCAGATGCAATTGGCGCAGCCGCTCCTCGTCAAAACCTGTGCAATCGAGTACCGCAGTTGCCTGTTCCGGCGTCATGTCAAAAAATGCTGCTGCCAGCCGACGCAACAATTGCAGTTCACCTGTCCATTCCTGAGGCAGCTCCAACGCATGACGCCATCCACCGCTGCCATTGCGTTCAAGCAACGGTCTGTATGCCCCATTGCGCTTTGGATGGCGAATCACCAAATCCTTGCCGCTTTGCGAACGCGCCATCTGGAAGGTGCCCTCGTGGAATTGCACTTGAGTCCGTCCCAGGTGACTCTCGCTCTGCCCTGGAGACACGCCCAGGGGTTGGTCGACCTGGTAAGGCGTCATGTCAAAAGAACACAGTTTCAATCGCCCACTTTCAACTAACACAGGGGTCAACTTGCGCACAAAGGTCACCCCTACCCCCACCGCCGCTCCCAGCGCCAGGTTTTGCGCGACCGCAAACACATGCCCTAGGGCAGCCTCACGGTCGCCTAGCCGCCAATCCTGATAGCCTTCGTAGACTTCGTCGGCGACCTGAAACGCAGCAACACCCAGCATCAGCTCGCCCAGTACAGGTATGAATAGCCCGGCCAAGCCCAACAGCGCCAGGCCAGCATTTTCATAGCTGGCCAGGCGCCGGCTGCGGCTGGCGGCATCTTCATCATCTGTAGGCACCACCAGTACTCTGGCATCGTCGAATATCTTGTCGATGTGCAAGGCACGAAGATGAGCAAACAACGGTTTGTCCAGGGGAAAATGGCGACCATCGAGTTCAAGTGCGGTTCCTGTCGCGGTCTTGGCCCGAAGACGCTCAAGCTTGGCAGTGAAGTCCATCCGCTCGAGCTCGCCAATGAAACGCATGAAAAACGTCTCATAACTCGACTCACGCAAGCGCAGTCCCAAATCTGTGTAGAGTGCGACCCAGGAGGCATGCCATCGAACCGGCTTGTCAGCATCGCCGGGAATCCAGACGATTAGACCGCTAGGGGCAGCATCTTTATGATCACGCGTTTCGACCACCACCACCCCGTTGACACGTTTACCAAGCACGAACAGCTGCCTACAGACAAGCACCGTGGTGTCGGCAGCTACGATCGGCTTTGGCGCGACAACTCTGAGCATCTGTAGATAGCTGCGCTCGTCAATCTCTGCTTTGAAAAAGGCGATACGTACCGCAGCATCCAATGCCGTGCGCTGCGCCTCTTCAAACACTATCTCGATCTCTCGCCGAGCATGCCCTGGGGTGCCGCCCTCCTTGTCAGCCGGCAGCAAGTGCTCACGCAATACCCTTTGATAGTTGCCGCCTAGGTCCAACTGACGGCAAAGTTTGGCGAACAACACGAACGAAAGGGGCAGCAAGGCGCCTGATGCAGCCTCTACCCGCCGGCGGATACGCGGCCTGGCGACAATTTCATCTGCAGCAAAGTTGTGCATTGCCGCAGACAGCAGTGGCACTGAGTCTGTGCGCACCGTGATCTCCAAAGGGGGCAGAGGAAAAATGCTTGGATAAGACTTGCGTACCACTGTACACAGCTGCGCCGACCGTACATCAACATGGAAGTTGTATTTCTGGGTAAGGGCTTGCTCCAAAAGCGGCGCGCAAAACGCTGCTAGGTCGGGGAGACCACTCAGCAGCCGTTTCAATCGTTCGGCACTTTGCTGCTGCCCAATCAACGCAAGATGTATCTCCTCGAGCGCATCACCGGGGGCATTTTTCAGCCAATCGGGTAACTGCCTGGCGATCAACGCATCTATTGAGTCGGAGGGAAGTTCGTGAACAGCCTGCTCAGGGGTATCGTTCATAGGGTGCCTCTCTATTCTTGAGAAGCGAACAGCAAGCCTCGAACGGCCTGGCACAAGGTGTTAATTAGATAGGACTGAGCCCTGCTTCAGCGAATCCATTCGGATTCCCGAACGACTCAGCCGCAATTCATTCGGAGATCCGTACAAAAAACTGTTACAGGGCAACCGCTAAACTGTTGATCGCCTGCGTCTGCGGGGCGTTATGATCTCTGACAGAGCTTGGCACGACTCATGCTCTACACTTGGAAGCCGAATGCACCGCTTCATGCTGTATTCGTTGAACGAAAGAGTCCGCCAACGGCTCCATAAAAAAAACAAACACGTCGAGGAAAATTTGATGCGTATCGTTCGTCAATTGCTGGGCGCCGCCATCGCGGCCGCTGTGATCGCTTCGCCGGCCATGGCTGAAGAGCTGACCGGCACCCTGAAGAAGATCAAGGATTCGGGCACCATCACCCTGGGGCACCGTGACTCCTCCATTCCATTTTCCTACCTGGCAGGCAAGCCGGAGCCGGTGGGCTACTCCCACGACATCCAGCTGGCCATCGTCGAGCACCTGAAAAAGCAGCTCGACGCTCCTAACCTCAAGGCCCGCTACAACCTGGTCACCTCGCAGACCCGTATCCCACTGGTACAAAACGGCACTGTCGACGTCGAGTGCGGCTCGACCACCAACAACGTCGAACGCCAGCAGCAAGTCGGCTTCTCGGTCGGCATCTTCGAAGTCGGTACCCGCCTGCTGACCAAGGTCAAGGACGGTCAACCGGCCTACAAAGACTTCCCCGACCTGGCTGGCAAGAACGTGGTGACCACCGCTGGCACCACCTCTGAGCGCATCCTCAAGGCGATGAACGCCGACAAGCAGATGAAGATGAACGTGATCTCGGCAAAAGACCACGGCGAAGCCTTCAACATGCTCGAAAGCGGCCGCGCCGTAGCCTTCATGATGGACGATGCCCTGCTCGCCGGCGAAATGGCCAAGGCGCGCAAGCCTGCCGACTGGGTCATCACCGGCACTCCACAGTCCTACGAGATCTACGGCTGCATGGTGCGCAAGGGTGACGACGCGTTCAAGAAGGCCGTCGATGAGGCCATCGTTGCGCTGTACAAGTCGGGCGAGATCAACAAGATCTACGACAAGTGGTTCTCCCAGCCAATCCCGCCAAAAGGCCTGAACCTGCAGTTCCCGATGAGCGACGAGCTCAAGGAACTGATCGCTAACCCGACCGACAAAGCGGCGGACGAGAAGAAGTCCTGAGTCGCAAATAGTGGCCTGGCGCTCAACATGCGCATGAATTAACCCTGCAGGCCACTCGTTAGTGTCTAACCTTTCATCCGAGGGCGCTCGCCGCCCTTGGATGTTCGAAGGTGCCCGTGAAACAACCGTCTGAGGGGAAATCCCGATGAATTACAACTGGGACTGGGGCGTATTCTTCAAGTCCACCGGCGTGGGTAGCGAAACCTACCTGGACTGGTACATCACCGGTCTAGGCTGGACCATCGCCATTGCCATCACCGCCTGGATCATCGCCTTGCTGCTGGGCTCGCTGCTCGGCGTGATGCGTACCGTGCCAAACCGCCTGGTGTCAGGGATTGCCACCGCCTACGTCGAGCTGTTCCGCAACGTACCGCTGCTGGTGCAGCTGTTCATCTGGTACTTCCTGGTGCCGGACCTGCTGCCGGAGGGCCTGCAGGAATGGTTCAAGCAAGACCTCAACCCGACCACCTCGGCGCTGATCAGCGTGGTCATTTGCCTGGGCCTGTTCACCGCTGCGCGGGTCTGCGAACAGGTGCGTACCGGTATCCAGGCGCTGCCCCGCGGCCAGGAAGCCGCCGCCCGGGCGATGGGCTTCAGCCTGGCGCAGATCTACAACAACGTGCTGCTGCCGCAAGCCTACCGGATCATCATTCCGCCGCTTACCTCGGAATTCTTGAACGTGTTCAAGAACTCTTCGGTGGCCTCGCTGATCGGCCTGATGGAGTTGCTGGCGCAGACCAAGCAAACCGCCGAGTTCTCCGCCAACCTGTTCGAGGCGTTCACCCTGGCTACCCTGATCTATTTCACCCTGAACATGGGCCTGATGCTGCTGATGCGCATGGTCGAGAAGAAAGTCTCGGTGCCCGGCCTGATCTCTGTGGGGGGTAAATGATGGAAATGGATTTCAGCGAAATCATCCCTGCCCTGCCGGCCCTCTGGGAAGGCATGGTCATGACCCTCAAGCTGATGGTCATGGGCGTGGTTGGCGGTATCGCCCTGGGCACCATCCTGGCGCTGATGCGCCTGTCGTCGAACAAACTGATGTCCAATGTCGCCGGCGCCTACGTCAACTACTTCCGCTCGATCCCGCTGCTGTTGGTGATCACCTGGTTCTACCTGGCAGTGCCGTTCGTGCTGCGCTGGATCACCGGCGAAGACACCCCGGTGGGCGCCTTCACCTCGTGCGTGGTGGCATTCATGATGTTCGAGGCCGCCTACTTCTGCGAAATCGTCCGTGCTGGCGTGCAGTCGATCTCCAAGGGCCAGATGGGCGCCGCCCAAGCCCTGGGCATGAACTACAGCCAGACCATGCGCCTGATCATCCTGCCGCAGGCGTTTCGCAAGATGACCCCACTGCTGCTGCAGCAGAGCATCATCCTGTTCCAGGACACCTCGCTGGTGTACACCGTGGGCCTGGTCGACTTCCTCAACTCGGCACGCTCGAACGGCGACATCATTGGCCGCTCGCATGAGTTCCTGATCTTCGCCGGTGTCGTCTACTTCCTCATCAGCTTCTCCGCTTCATGGCTGGTCAAGCGCCTGCAAAAAAGGATCACCGTATGATTTCCATCAAGAACGTCAACAAGTGGTACGGCGACTTCCAGGTGCTCACCGACTGCACCACCGATGTCAAAAAGGGCGAAGTGGTGGTGGTCTGCGGCCCATCCGGCTCGGGAAAATCCACCCTGATCAAGTGCGTCAACGCCCTGGAGCCGTTCCAGAAAGGCGACATCGTGGTCGACGGCACCTCGATCTCCGACCCCAAGACCAACTTGCCCAAGCTGCGTTCGCGGGTTGGCATGGTATTCCAGCACTTCGAGCTGTTCCCGCACCTGACCATCACCGAGAACCTGACCATCGCACAGATCAAGGTGCTCGGTCGCAGCAAGGAAGAAGCCACCAAGAAAGGCCTGGCCCTGCTTGAGCGAGTCGGCCTGTCGGCGCACGCGCACAAGCACCCTGGCCAGCTCTCCGGCGGCCAACAGCAACGTGTGGCGATCGCCCGCGCGCTGTCGATGGACCCGATCGTCATGCTGTTCGACGAACCGACCTCGGCGCTGGACCCGGAAATGGTCAGTGAAGTGCTCGATGTGATGGTGCAACTGGCCCACGAAGGCATGACCATGATGTGCGTGACCCACGAGATGGGCTTTGCCCGCAAGGTCGCCAACCGGGTGATCTTCATGGACAAGGGCAATATCATCGAAGACTGCACCAAGGAAGAGTTCTTCGGCGACCAGACGGCCCGCGACCAACGTACCCAGCACTTCCTCAGCAAGATCCTGCAACACTAAGTCGGCCACGGCAGCGGCTGTCCGGTCCCCCACCGGGCAGCCGATGCTGGTCGTGACAAGGCCACTGTGATGAAATGCGACCCCTCGCTTCTGCGCCCTGCCCAACCCGCCGTGAAATCCCGCCTGATCCGTCAATTGCTGCTGCCCCCCTTGATCGTCCTGCTGATGGTCGGCTTGGGCCTGCTTGGCTATGTGGTCAGCGAGAGCAATGGCGTGCGCGCGTTGAGCGAGAATGGCGAGCGCCAGCTGGAGCTGCACGCGCGCACGGTCGAGAGTGAAATCAGCAAGTACACCTACCTGCCCAGCCTGCTGGAGCTCGAAGACAGCGTCTCGCACTTGCTGACCGACACCGACGGCGGCTCCCGCCAGGTCGTCAACGAATACTTGGAAGGCTTGAACCGCCGCAGTCGCAGCCGGGCGATCTTCGTCCTCGACACCAGCGGCCGGGTACAAGCCACCAGCAACTGGCGCGATGCCGACTCGTTCCTCGGCGAAGACCTGTCGTTTCGTGCCTACTTCCAGGATGCCGTGCGCGGCGAGCCTGGACGCTTCTACGGCATCGGCAGTACCACCGGCGAAGCCGGCTATTACCTGGCCCATGGCCTGGAAGAACACGGCAAGATCATTGGCGTAGCGGTGATCAAGGTGCGCCTGGACACCCTTGAGGAGCGCTGGCAACGTGCGCGGCTGGAAGCTTTCGTCAGCGACGAGAACGGCATCATCATCCTCTCCAGCGACCCGGCCAGACGCCTCAAGTCGGTGCGCCCGCTGACCCCACAGACCAAAGAACGCCTGGCCCGTAGCCTGCAATACTACTGGTGGCCACTGAACGAGTTGCAGCCACTGGCCCGGGAAACCCTGGCCGATGGTGTCGAGAAGCTGACCTTCCCGGCCAACAGCGAAACCGCCCAAGGCAAACCCCATGAAGTGTCCTACCTGGCGCAGACCCGGCGCCTGGCCGACACCCCGTGGCATTTCACCCTGTTGACGCCGCTGCAGGACCTGCGCCGCGAGTCGATGGTCCAGGGCATCCTGGTCGGGGTGGCCTTCGCCCTGCTGGCGATCCTGGCGATTGCCTGGAATGAGCGGCGCAAAGTCATCGCCACGCGGTTGGCCGCACGTGAAGCACTGGAAGAAGCCAACAGCCATCTGGAGCGCAAGATCGCCGAACGCACCGCCGACCTGCGCGCCAGCAACGAGCGTCTCAAGGGCCAGATCCGCGAACGCCGGCATGCCGAGCAGACCCTGCGCCACGCCCAAGACGAACTGGTCCAGGCCGGCAAGTTGGCCGCCATCGGCCAGATGTCGACCAGCATTGCCCACGAGTTGAACCAACCGCTGGCGGCGCTGCGCACCTTGTCCGGCAACACCGTGCGTTTCCTGGAGCGCGGCGCGCTGGAAACGGCCAGCACCAACCTGCGCACCATGAACGACCTGATCGACCGCATGGGCCGCATCACCGCCAGCCTGCGTTCGTTCGCCCGCCGCGGCGACGACAGCGGCCAAGCCTCGCTGAGCAAAGCGATCGACGCCAGCCTGCAAGTGCTGGGCAATCGCATTGCCGGTTGCCATCTGCAACTGCACAGCCAGTATGATGACCAGCAGTTGGCCATCGATCAGACCCGCCTGGAGCAGATCCTGGTTAACCTGATCGGCAACGCCCTGGACGCCATGGCCACTCAGCCGCAGCCCCAGCTGTGGTTGGAGGGCGAGCTGCAGGGCGACAAGTATCGTCTGCGCGTGCGCGACAATGGCCACGGCATCGATGCCGAGGCGCGCAAGCACCTGTTCGAACCTTTTTTCACCACCAAACCGGGCGAGCATGGCCTGGGCCTGGGCCTGACCTTGTCGGCGAGCCTGGCCGCCGCCGCCAAAGGCTCTCTGAGCGTCGAACACCCCGCCACTGGCGGCACCGCGTTCGTCCTCGCCCTGCCCTTGGTCAACGCCCCTAGCGAAACGGCTGAGCATTCATGACCCAAGCGCCTTTAACTGTACTGATCGTCGAAGACGACCCGCATGTACTGCTCGGCTGCCAACAGGCATTGGCCCTGGAAGACATCGCCTGCGAAGGCGTCGGCAGTGCCGAGCAGGCCCTGGAACGCATTGGCGATGACTTTGCCGGCATCGTCGTCAGCGATATCCGCCTGCCGGGGATCGACGGCCTGGAGCTGCTCAGCCGCCTCAAGGCGCGCGACCGCAGCCTGCCGGTGGTGCTGATCACTGGCCACGGCGATATCGACATGGCCGTTGGCGCCATGCGCAACGGCGCCTACGACTTCATGGAAAAACCCTTCTCGCCAGAGCGCCTGGTCGAAGTGGTGCGCCGCGCCCTGGAGCAACGTGGCCTGGCCCGCGAGGTGTTTTCGCTGCGCCGCCAGTTGGCCGGCCAAAGCACCCTAGAAGGGCGCATCATCGGCCGCTCACCGGCCATGCAAAACTTGCGCGAACTGATCGCCAACGTTGCCGATACCTCGGCCAACGTGTTGATCGAAGGCGAAACCGGTACCGGCAAAGAGCTGGTCGCACGCTGCCTGCACGACTTCAGTCGGCGCCAAGGCCAGCCGTTCGTAGCGCTCAACTGCGGCGGCCTGCCAGAGAACCTGTTCGAAAGCGAGATCTTCGGCCACGAAGCCAACGCCTTTACCGGCGCCGGCAAGCGCCGCATCGGCAAGATCGAGCACGCCAATGGCGGCACGCTGTTCCTCGATGAAGTCGAGAGCATGCCGCTGAACCTGCAAATCAAACTGCTGCGCGTACTTCAGGAACGCACCCTGGAGCGGCTTGGCTCGAACCAGAGCATCCCGGTCGACTGCCGGGTGATCGCCGCAACCAAGTCCGACCTCGACGCCATGGGCCAGAGCGGCCAGTTCCGCAGCGACCTGTATTACCGCCTGAACGTGGTGACCCTGGAGCTACCGCCCTTGCGCGAGCGTCGGGAAGATATCCTGCAGCTGTTCGAACACTTCTTGCAGCAATCGGCCCTGCGCTTTGACCGTGAAGTGCCGGAGCTGGACAGCCAGACCCTGTCGCGGCTGATGGCCCACGACTGGCCGGGCAACGTGCGTGAGCTGCGTAACGTCGCCGAGCGCTATGCCCTGGGCTTACCGGCGTTCAAGAAATCCGGCACCAGTGGCGCCAGCCAGGGCCTGGGCTTTGCCGAGGCGGTGGAAGCGTTCGAGCGCAACCTGCTCAGCGATGCCTTGCAGCGCAGCGGCGGCAACCTCAGCCAGGCCAGCCTGGAGCTGGGCATGGCCAAGACCACGCTGTTCGACAAAGTGAAAAAATACGGCCTCGGCTGAACTCGATCTCAACCTGGATGACATTGTGGATCTGCTATTCAAAGCCGCCTTGGGCGCGGGCGTGGTGGTACTGCTGGCGATACTGTCGAAGACGCGCAATTACTACATTGCCGGGCTGGTGCCGCTGTTTCCGACCTTCGCCCTGATTGCGCACTACATCGTTGGCAAGGGGCGCTCGCTAGAAGATCTGAAGACCACCATCCTGTTTGGCATGTGGTCGATCATTCCGTACTTCGTGTATCTGGCGACCTTGTATGTGCTGGTCGATCGGATGCGCTTGGAAGCGTCACTGGCGCTGGCGACGGTTGCCTGGTTGGTGGCCGCGACGGTGCTGGTCAGCCTTTGGGTGCGTTTACACTGAGATTGTTGGGGCCGCTTTGCGGCCCACGACAATCTACAGCCGAGCCAAATGGGTCAGATCCTCGCGATGTGACTTCAGGTAAGGCAACACCGCCCCCAGCAGCGGCGCCTTGAACTGCTCCTGAAACCGATGCGCCAACCCCGGAATCAAGCGCAGTTGACTGCCCTGGATATGCGCCGCCAGATGCACCCCATGCATCACCGGCAGCAACGGATCAGCCGTGCCATGCACCACCAGCGTCGGCACCCGCAACTGATTCAACAGCTCGACCCGGCTCGGCTCGGCCAGAATCGCCATGATCTGGCGCTTGGCCCCTTCTGGATTGAACGCCCGGTCATAGGCCAAAGCCGCTTGCTGCAACAGCACCGTCCGATCATCGCGCACCTGCGGGCTACCCAGTGCGGCCAACAGATCAGCCTGCTGCTCGATCGCCACCTCACGACTCGGCGCACTGCGCCGCGCCAGTAACTGCACCAGTGCCGGGCTCGGCGCGGGTAACCCATCAGCGCCAGAACTGGACATGACCAAGGTCAAACTGCGTACCCGCTCTGGCGCCATCGCCGCCAGGTGCTGGGCAATCATGCCGCCCATGCTCACCCCCAGCACATGAAACTGCTCGACCTGCAACGTATCCATCAGGCGCAGGCCATCGCTGGCCATGTCGGTCAGGGTGTAGGGCGCCGCCACCGACAAGCCGAATTTGTAGCGCAACAGCTCGACCGTAAGGTTGGCCGAGGGCGGTAGCTGGTTCCAGCGCGACAGCCCGACATCGCGGTTGTCGTAGCGAATCACCCGAAAACCCTGCTTGCACAGCGCTTGGACCACATCGTCGGGCCAGTGAATGAGCTGCCCGCCCAAGCCCATCACCAGTAGCAACACCGGATCGCTCGGTTTGCCAACGCTTTGGTAAACCAGGCTGACCTGGCCAAGCTCGGCCCGTTGCACAGGTACCTGCGCGTCGCAACGCTGGGCGGCGAAAGCACCCGGCACACTGAACAGGAAAAATAAAAACAGCAGAAAAGCCCGCATGAAAGAAACACCAGATTGCAGATCCCCAGTAGAGCGCGAGTCTGATGAAAATCGTTCAATCGCGCTGCCACAGTTCAGTGACAGTTTGATGAACCTCGCCCAACGGTCTTCCGGATAACTATCTACCTACCTGGTCTGCATCACGGGTTTTCTAATGCTCAGGCCAATTTCGGCTTAGGTGCAATCATGGAAACCCTCGATGACCGACACTCTTCCTTCAGTTATCGCCTCACCTTTCATAGCGGCCCAGCCGCTAACCCTGACCCGCACGACGCTGCAAGCCAAAGCCAGTTGCCAAAAAGCGCAAGACATTTGCCACGAGCTGCTCAAGCAAGCTCCACGGCTCAGTTTGGTTATTCGCTCGCTGCTTGACGCTAAACCTGCAACTGATCCGAACGAACTGACAATGGCGGAGATGAATCTGCCAGACACCCTACGCAAACGCTGGCAGGCTTACTGGAAGGGCCGCGCGCAGGGCACGTCCCTGAGCCGCCAACAACATGCGCAGCAATACTATGTAATCTACTTTCAGGCAGCGCTGAGCCTGGCTTCGGCGGCCACCCAGATCACTGAGGCTCAGCTACGGCCAGTCAGCGGCTTGCAGAACGATCCTGAATGGAAAATGCTCGACGGCAAAACCATCACCATCGAAAGCCCCTCCGGCGCCTCTGGGGCCCTGGTATTCAGGGTCGAGGGTGAAGCGCCACAGCTACTCTATCTGCCTGGACGCGCCACAGCCTTTAGCAGCCATGCCACACGCCAAGACCTGGAAAACCAACTGCCAGACCACACAGGCAGCATCACCTATCGACTGCTGGATGATGTAGCCCAGGGCTTTAGCGCTTTGCTCGATAACTACCTGCAAGCCGCACTCGACAACCTTGAAGACGCCAGCGCAGATAACCCTGGCAACCTCGCCTCGGTGGCCCTCAGCCAAGCACTAGCGTGGGAAACGGCACATCCCACCCCCCAGCTGTTTTTTACTGAGGCAAGTCCTGCCCTCGCGCAAACTAACGAACACGCAGCGCAGCTTTCGCTGTTTGACCTAGGTGGCCTGGGTCCTGAAAGTTCAGATACAGCCGCGTCGGCCCAAGTTGCCAGGCAGATGCAGTTGATCAACGATTTGAGCGACAGCGACGCAAAAAAACTTCAGCCGCTGCAAAAGTCCTTGCAAGAACAACAGGAAAACGCCAGGCAAGCCACGCAAACGTTGTTGCGCTCGCCCCGCTGGCACTCGGCCGCCACCACCCTGCAAACCAACTCGGCATTGCTCAAGGCCCATCGCCAAGGGCTGCAGGTTCACGCGCAAATTCAGCAGCTGCTTGGACAAATCAGTAGTGCGCAACTGAGCGCTGTGCAATCCATTCTCGATCTGGGCGGGGATTTTCCTGCCAGCGACAGCAATGTGCGCGCGGCCTATCCACTGCTAAAACAGCAAGCTCATAGTGAATTGGCTGACAGCGCCGGTGAGCAGCATCTGCGCGAAGTACTACTGATAACCGACGCAGCGACCTTGAGCGCTGCTACTGACGGCCCGATATTGCTGTACTGGCCAGGTGAACACGGTGGGCTTCTGCATTGCCCGAACCGCCTGGCCCTTGCCAATTGCCTGGGCATGAGTGAAGCGCATCAGTCGGTGGATCTGCTGCAGATCAACGGTGATGTACTGGCGCAGACCCTCAACGCCACGCTCAGCCGTATGCGCACGCTCACGCAGCAGGTTCAAAATGAACAGGGTCTGGCAGCTTTGGCCACTGAACTTCCGCCCCTCAAGGAAACACTCGAACAACGCCTGCAGATACCTCGCCATGCCGCACGCGAAACGGCGCTTCGCCTTATCCAAGAGCAAGATCAGGTGGTGAGCAAGGCTGCGCCGCTGGCAACCCGCTTCAGTAGGCTGTCACCGACTACTCGTCAGGCGCTGAGCAGTCTGATGCCCGAATACATCAATGCAGTAAAGCGCAGCGAAGCGTTACTGACCAAGGATCTACAGGAGTGCCAGACTTTTGCTCGAACGCTGATCAGGCAACGGCTGAAACGCGACTTTCCGCACTACGACAACAGTGACATAGGCCTCGACCTGCCACGTAGCGTCGATCTGGTCACGGATATTGTCACTGGTGGGACACCAGGCACGGTCACGCGAAAAGTCTACAGACCCAGCCCTGAACGAGAAACGATCAACCTTGTTACCCTGCTGCTGGAAAACATCGACGAGAACATGCTGAGGCGGCTGAACCATTTGCGGCTGGATTTAGCCACCGACGATACTGCCCTGAAATCGACGCTTACGGCGGGACTCAATGCCGAGTACCTGCAAAAACTGGTCAAGGAGCTAGACCTAGCCAATGCCTATGAACAGCAGATCCTTGCTGCCTATAAAGGTCTAGACGACAGCCCTTTATGGGCCGAATATCGACGCGAATGCTTGACTACGCCGGTGCAGTTGATGCTGCGGATGCAGGGCCTGCTGTTGCACGGAAAAGGCGTATTGAATGATCAAGGCTTGGCCATCCTGCAGATCGCCATCCGGGCCGACAGCCGTTCGGCTTATCAAGCGAAAGGCTATGACATCCGCCTGCTGGCGGCGACGCTGACCTCAGGCGGCGCCGACACCGATTTTGGCCCAACCACCTTGTCCGGTGTCACGTTCATTGAAGACCGTCGCTCAGGCGTCACGCTGTTATATCTACCTGAGCATGCGAGTCACCCATTAGCTCAGCACGCAAGCCTGGAGGCCGCCAGGCTCAGCCTCTACGAGCGCAGTCGCGAAGAAACGCAAAGCCACTACTTGGCCGGCAGGGCGCTGCACGGCGACCTTCAGGCGCATATGTCGCGCATCCGGAAGGCTCATCTGCATGACTTCTCAGGTGTGATCGGCGTGGGCGCACAGTGGCCTGCGACCACCTCACTGGCCGAGCATCTGCTCAATGCACAGATGGGCCGCGCGATCGTGGCTCATCGGGCCAGTACTCGCTCCAACGACCAACTCTGGATGGAGAATTTCACCCATCAAAGCAACATGATCTTTACCTATCTGAAGCTTGCGATAGGTGTAGTGCCACTGTTCGGCACTGCCATTGGCATCTACGATCTGTTCGAATCGGCAGCGCGTGCGGTCAACGCGTTTACCCAGAGCAAGATTATCGAGGGGCTCGAAGCGCTCAACGATATAGTGCTCGCGGTGATCGACACGGCGATGGATGTGGCCACCGGCATCGGCGTCAATTCACTCACCCTGCGCCAACTGACACGCCAGCGTCAGCTTCGTAACCTGCGCAGCATGAGTTCAGCGCAACTGCGCTTGGATGCCCGCGCACTCTCACGAGTCAAGCGCTTCGCTGGCTATGAATATCAACAAGCCCTCTCCATGAACGGGGTGTCCGCCGCGACGCACGGACGCTATCGGGGTATTTACCGACATACCCAAGGCGACTTCATCCAGATCGAGCAGCAGTTTTATCAGGTGCAATGGGACGCTACCGCTCACACCTGGCGTCTGCAGGGCACCATCCACAAAGGCTGGAAACGAGCAATCAGCCTGGATGAGTACGGACACTGGGATACGCACTTCGCTCTGCATGGCGTTCATCTGCTCGGTGCAGGCGCAGGTGGCGGTCAGGTTATCGGGCGTCTGGCCGAGCAGCTAGATCCCTTCTGGCCAGCAGCCATACGCGAGCAACTGCCGCGTTTTCTGGTCGACCAGCACTATCGGCGACAACGCAGGGTAACTTCCAAAGCCTTTGCCGATGAGGCCAGCTTGATCGCTTCTATCAAGCGCAGTAATGGGCTAGCGCAGCGTAATGCGCCGGGGGCGGAGTTGCAGGCGAGCTTTCTCGACGACATCACGCGGGGCAAGCAAACTTACCAATCCTGGGACGAAGTGCTGCAGATCAGCGCTCGCAGGAACCAACATACACCTATGACGCAGAAAGCGCGTGCCGCTAAGCTGATCTGCGAGCGCCTATTCAATCTGATCGAACTGCTGGCCAAGCGAGGTCGCGGCCGCCTCATCGAGATGGCGCACCTGCAGATGCGCGTGCTAGGTGTGGATGAATTTGCCGAGCAGCTACCCTTGCTGCGGCAATGGCGACAGAAAGCGATTGAGCACCTGAAAGAGCGCGACGAGATTTTCCAGGGCATGGAAGATTTGACTACTTGGTTCCAACGAGCCGAGCGTGACCCTCAGCTACACGCCTCCTACCAGCGCTACCAGCAGCATTTGAACGGCGAGTTCAAAGCCTACTTCGACACCCTGCACCTGATGCCTGCAACCTTGCGCCATAACAACCCCTCAGTGGTGGCCGAATTTCTTGTGCAGCGGCTCGCAGAGTTCGAAGAAGCCATTCACCGAACGCGCAATACCGTCATTGACCTGCGCGAGGTGCAGGTCAATGCCGCGCAAAGACGCCTGATCTATGAACAGGCGCGCGGCGTTTTCAGTCAGTACAAGCGACGCCTGCAAAGCACTTATGCCAGTTTTCCAGAGCTGTTCGATGAGTCCTACCTCACGCGCCTGTACAGCAATCTCGATACCCTGATCACCATGTCAGACACTCAGCTCAGGCGCCTACCGCAGCGCCAGCGTACGGACGGGGCGCCCTCGCGTAGCCCCAGGTTGTTCCTGGACACGGATGGTCATTGGCTGGTCGGCGATTATCAGCCAGCCACTACGAGTCGGCCTGCCCAGATGGTCATGCATAAGGATGATGGCTCTGTGCTCAAGCGCTTCGAGGCCGATGGCGAGCGCTGGCGTCAGCGGGCAGCCGACAGGCCCACGCGAGCACATGAATTGCGCGACCTTAAACACGTCGCCAACCAAGCCATGGCTAACCTGCCCAGCTATCGCAAACGCATTCAGACCTATCAGCGCCAAGGCATGCTGGCAGTAGACGTCGAACACATGATGGTGATCAAGGCCGATGACCTGCAACGTTATGCCGATCGGCTACAGCAACTCGACCCATCAGCCCACGAGCCAGCCAGACTCCGCACTCAAGCCCAAGCGCTACGTGCCGAGGGGCGGTCCATGCGCATTGCCCAGGTAAAGCAAAGCGCGCAACCCAGCGAGGGCCAGTTGAGTTACCTGATCGAGCAGCGCCAGGTTGAATTGCGTCGCGCAGGCCAGCGGCAGATGCTCAGCGAGCGCGATTATCTTCAGGAATACCAGATCGTCGACCTCGCCAACCACGACCATGCGCTACTTTGGTATGCACACTTCCACTACCGTAGCGCCGATACCCCATTCGACAAGTTCAGCGCAGCGCATCTCAAACGCGCCGAGGACCGCTTCCTCGGCCCGCAATGGCAGGCAGCTCAGGCCGAACCCAGTAACATCTGGCGCGGGCCGCTATCACGCAGCATAGCCAACCAGCACTTCGCCTCACTCGCCTAGCAAGCACTTGGCAGGGCCTGCCCTGCCTTGCCAAGTGATCGACAGACATCGCAACTTGAGCCAAACTCAACGACTTTCCTATCCGCTACAATATCGCTCATGAGAAGTCGTTGTGCTTGAGATCCGCCACCTGAAAACCCTGCATGCCCTGCGCGAGGCCGATAGCCTGGTCGAGGCCGCCGAACGCCTGCACCTGACGCAATCGGCGCTGTCCCACCAGTTCAAGGAACTCGAAGAGCGCCTTGGCCTGCCCATCTTCGTGCGCAAGACCAAGCCGATCCGCTTCACCAGTGCCGGCCTGCGCCTGCTGCAACTGGCCGACGCCACCTTGCCGCTGCTGCGTAGCGCCGAACGCGACATCGCCCGCCTGGCCGGTGGCACTGCTGGTCGTCTGCACATGGCGATTGAATGCCATAGCTGTTTCCAATGGCTGATGCCGACCATCGACCAGTTCCGCGATGCCTGGCCGGAAGTCGAGCTAGACCTGGCTTCAGGCTTTGCCTTCGCGCCACTGCCAGCGTTGGCCCGCGGCGATCTGGACCTGGTGGTGACCTCCGACCCGCTGGACCTGTCGGGTATCACCTACGTGCCGCTGTTCACCTACGAGGCGATGCTGGCGGTGGCCAATCAACACGCCTTGGCCAGCAAACCCTACATCGTGCCGCAGGACCTGCTCGACCAGACGTTGATCACCTACCCGGTCGAGCGCGACCGCCTGGATATCTTCACCCGTTTCCTGGAGCCGGCCGACATCGAGCCGGCGGCGGTACGCACCTCGGAGCTGACCGTGATGATGATGCAGTTGGTCGCCAGTGGCCGGGGCGTGTGCGGCATGCCGCACTGGGCGCTGCATGAGTACAGCTCGCGCGGCTATGTGAAGGGCAAGCGTTTGGGGGAGAAAGGCCTGTTTGCCACGCTTTACGCGGCGGTGCGCACCGACATGCTCGATGCGCCGTACATGCGCGACTTTTTGCTGACGGCTAAAGACACTTCGTTCGCCACCCTCGATGGGGTCAGCGCGGTACGTTGAGGCCCTGCCGGTAGAGCGGCAGGATCAGGTCGCGGGTCAGCGGCGCCAGCTCAAAGGTTGGCGTCTGCTCGGCTGCCAGCCATAACACCTCTTCGATTTCCGCAGCCGGGGCCACAGCCTCGGCGCTGTGTACGCGAAACAGTTCGGCCTGCACCTCAAAGCCTGGCTCGTTGGCCGCTGGGGCGCTGAATTGGCCCAGGTACTCGGCGTGCTCAGGGTCGACGCGCAGGCCGAGTTCTTCATGGAGTTCGCGCACCAGGGCTTGCTGCGGGGTTTCCCCGGCATCGATCTTGCCACCAGGTTGCATGAAGGCCTGGGTGCCGCGTTTGCGCACCAGCAGGGTGCGACCCTGGGGGTCGATCAGCAGGGCGGCGGCGATGCGGATGATGTTGGTCATGGAAGGGCTCGCAGGCTAAACAGCGGCTGAGGATAACTGATCTGGGGTGTCTGTAGCGGCCCTATCGCGGGGCAAGCCCGCTCCCACGCCAGTCGATGATGGTGGGGGTCATGGAAGGGGGCGCAGGCTAAACAGCGGCTGAGGATAACTGATCTGGGGTGTCTGTAGCGGCCCTATCGCGGGGCAAGCCCGCTCCCACGCCAGTCGATGATGGTGGGGGTCATGGAAGGGGGCGCAGGCTAAGACAGCGACCGAAGATTACTGATCTGGGGTGGCTGTAGCGGCCCTGTCGCGGGGCAAGCCCGCTCCCACGCCAGTCGATGATGGAGGTGGTCATGGAAGGGCTCGCAGGCTAAGAAAGCGACCAAAGATCACTGATCTGGGGTGTCTGTAGCGGCCCTATGGCGGGGCAAGGCCGCTCCCACGCCAGTCGATGATGGAGGTGGTCATGGAAGGGGGCGCAGGCTAAGACAGCGACCAAAGATTACTGGTCTGGGGTGGCTGTAGCGGCCCCGCGATAGCGTTGTACAGGCAGACGAACGGCCCCTTGCCAACCCGCGCCATGCCCTGCATAACCAATGCATGAACCTCCCTGCCCTGCACCACCCGGTCCTGGATCTGTTCCACCCCGCCGTTGGCAGCTGGTTCGGCCAGCGCTTCGCCACGGTCACCGACGCCCAGGCGCGTGCCTGGCCGCTGATTCACAGTGGCCAATCGATGCTGCTCGCCGCCCCCACCGGTTCGGGCAAGACCTTGAGCGCCTTTCTGGCGGTACTCGATGAGCTGTTTCGCCAAGGCCTGGAGCACGGCGGTGAACTGCCTGCGCAAACCCAGGTGGTGTATGTTTCACCGCTCAAGGCGCTGTCCAACGACATTCGCCTCAACCTGCAGGTACCCCTCGAAGGGATCAGCCAAGCCCTCGAAGCCCAGGGCCTGAAGGCGCCGCGGATCACCACGGCGGTGCGCACCGGCGATACTCCGCAAAAAGACCGTGCGGCCATGCGCAAACTGGCTCCGCATATCCTGGTGACCACCCCGGAATCGCTCTACGTGCTGCTCGGCTCGGGGTCCGGCCGTGCCGGCCTTGCGCAGGTGCACACAGTGATCGTCGATGAGATTCATGCCGTGGCCGGAAACAAGCGCGGCTGTCACCTGGCGTTGACCTTGGAGCGCCTGCAAGCCCTGTGTGGCAGGCCGCTGCGGCGTATCGGCCTGTCGGCCACGCAACGCCCGGTAGAGCGCGTGGCGCAGTTTCTGGTCGGCCATCAACGGCCCTGCGCCATCGTCGATGTCGGCCATGCACGCCAGCGTGATCTGGCCATCGAAGTGCCGCCGGTACCGCTAGGGGCGGTAATGGCTACCGATGTGTGGAACCTGGTCTACGACCGCCTCGCCGCCCTGGCCCGCGAACACCGCACCACGCTGATCTTCGTCAACACCCGGCGCCTGGCTGAGCGCCTGACCCGTCATCTGGGCGAGCGCCTGGGCAATGCGCGGGTCGCCGCTCACCACGGCAGCCTGGCCAAGGAGCACCGGCTGATTGCCGAGCAACGGCTGAAAGCGGGCGAACTGCAAGTACTGGTCGCCACGGCTTCGCTGGAACTGGGCATCGACATCGGCGAGGTCGAGCTGGTCTGCCAGATCGCCTCGCCCGGCTCGATCGCGGGCTTCTTGCAGCGGGTCGGACGTTCAGGACACCAGGTCGATGGCGTACCCAAGGGGCGGCTGTTCCCGACCTCTCGCGATGACTTGATCGAATGCGTGGCCTTGCTCGATTGCGTGCGCCGGGGCGAACTCGATGAGTTGCACACGCCCAAGGCGCCGCTGGATGTGGTGGCCCAGCAGATCGTTGCCGAAGTCAGTAACCAGCCGTGGTCCGAACAGACCTTGTTCGACTGCCTGCGCCAGGCCCAACCTTTTGCCGAGCTGGACCTGCGCCATTACCAGTCACTGCTGCGCCTCCTGGCCGAGGGCTACAACGGCCGCCAGGGCGTGCGTGCCGCCTATGTCCACCGCGATGCGGTCAGCGGCATGTTGCGCGGGCGCCGGGGCAGCCAGCTGACCGCGCTGACCAGCGGCGGCACCATCCCGGAAACTGCCGACTATGCCGTGCTGCTCGAACCCCAGGCGTTGAACATCGGCAGCGTCAACGAAGACTTCGCGGTCGAAAGCATTGCCGGCGATATCTTCCAGCTGGGCAATGCGTCGTACCGCATCCTGCGCGTCGAGCCCGGTCGGGTCAGGGTCGAGGACGCCCATGGGCTGCCGCCGACCATTCCGTTCTGGCTCGGCGAGGCGCCTGGGCGCAGCGACGAGCTATCGACCGCAGTGGCCCGGCTACAAGCCCGTATCGATGAGCAGCTGCAGCTCAGTGGCGGCGAACCTGAGCCGGTCCGCCAGTGGCTGCAGGACAGCTATGAACTGCACCAGGACACCGTCAGCCAACTGCTTGATTATCTCCAGCGTACCTGGCAAGTGCTCGGCGCCCTGCCCTCGCAGCAGACGCTGGTGATGGAGCGTTTCTTCGACGAGTCTGGCGGTACCCAGCTGATCATCCACTCACCCTATGGCAGCCGGATCAACCGCGCCTGGGGGCTGGCCCTGCGCAAGCGTTTCTGCCGCACCTTCAATTTCGAGCTGCAAGCTGCGGCCAGCGAGGACGCGATCGTACTCTCGCTGTCGACCAGCCACAGTTTCGAGCTCGACGAAGTGTGGCGCTACCTGTCGAGCAAGAGCGCCGAGACGATCCTGATCCAGGCCGTGCTCGACGCCCCGCTGTTTGGCGTACGCTGGCGCTGGAACGCTGCGGTAGCCCTGGCCCTGCCGCGTTTCGTCGGCGGGCGCAAGGTGGCGCCGCAGATCCAGCGAATGAAGAGCGAGGACCTGGTTGCAGCCGTGTTCCCAGACCAGATCGCCTGCCTGGAAAACATCGCCGGCGAACGGCAGATCCCCGATCACCCGCTGGTCGAACAGACCCTCGACGATTGCCTGCACGAAGCGATGGACAGCGAGGGCTGGCTGGCCCTGCTCAGGCGCATGGAAAATGGCCAGGTGCGCCTGCTCAGCCGTGACTTGCCGGCGCCATCGCCCTTGGCGGCGGCCATTCTCAATGCGCGTCCCTACGCCTTTCTCGATGATGCCCCGCTCGAAGAGCGGCGCACCCAGGCGGTGCTCAATCGGCGCTGGAACGAGGTGCACAGCAGCGACGAGCTTGGCGCACTGGATGCCGAGGCGATTGTCGCAGTGCAGGATGAAGCCTGGCCGCAACCGACCAGCAGCGACGAGATGCATGAGGCACTGATGAGCCTGGGCGCCATCAGCCAGGCTGAAGTAGAAGGCAACCCTGGTTGGCAGGCACTGCTGCACACTTTAGCCAAGGCCGGACGCAGCACCTGCCTGCATACGCCCGGCCAGCCACTGTGGCTGGCCCGCGAGCGCTTGAACCTGTTCACGGCATTGTACCCGGGCGCACGGCTTGAACCGTCTGTAGACCTGCTTGCTGGGTTCGATCACCCCATAGATACCGATACCGCACTCACCGAACTGCTGCGCGCCCGCCTCAGCGGCTTTGGACCTCTGACGCTCTCGCAGATCGCCGCCCCGCTGGGCTTGGCGGAGCCGGACATCGAGCAGGCCCTGGCACGCCTGGAGCAGCAAGGCTATGTGTTGCGCGGTCACTTCAGCCCAGCCAGCCAGGCGCTGCAATGGTGTGAGCGCCACCTGCTGGCGCGAATTCATCGCTACACGGTCAAACGTCTGCGCCGAGAGATCGAGCCGGTCAGCCTGCAGGACTTCATGCGCTTTCTGTTCGATTGGCAGCACCTGGCCAGCCAGGATCGCTTGCGCGGGCCTGAGGCGATCAGTGAAGTGCTGGGGCAGTTGCAAGGCTTCCCGAGTGCTGCCGGTGCCTGGGAGGCAGACCTGCTGCCAGCGCGGATCAAGGACTACAGCCCACATTGGCTGGACGATGCCTGCCGCAGCGGGCAGTGGGCGTGGAGCCGGCTGGCGGCGACGGCGTCGAGCAGTACCCTGTCGAGCACGCCACTGGTGCTGCTACCGCGTGAGCACTTGGGGCTGTGGCGCAGCTTGGCCAGCGCGCCTGAGGTGAGTGAGCTGGGGCCACGTGCGCAACGGGTGCATGAGGCATTGCACCGCCACGGGGCGTTGTTCTTCGATGAATTGAGCCACGAGGCCCACCTGCTGCCCAGCGAGTTGGAGTCCGCCTTGCAGGAGCTGGTGGGCTCGGGCCTGGTCGGCGCAGATAGCTTTACCGGCTTGCGCAGCCTGATCACACCCGCCGCCAAGCGCTCATCGCGCATTAGCCGCCGTGGCCATCCGCCGATGTCCAGCAGCATGGCTCACGCCGGACGCTGGGCATTGCTCAGGCGCAATAGCGCCGAGCCCGATCACGATCAACGCCTGGAGCACATTGCCCGGGCGCTGTTGCGCCGCTATGGGGTGATCTGCTGGCGCTTGCTGGAGCGCGAAAGCGATGCCCTGCCGCCGTGGCGAGAGATGCTGCGCTGTTATCACCGGCTGGAAGCGCGCGGCGAGATTCGTGGTGGGCGTTTCATTGCGGGGTTGGCGGGGGAACAGTTTGCCTTGCCCGAAGCGGTCGGGCTGCTGCGCCAGGTCAGGCGGCGGGCGCTGGATGGCGAGCTGGTGATGGTAAGTGCCAGTGATCCGCTGAATTTGATTGGCACATTATTGCCAGGGAGCAAGGTGCCTGCGGTGAGTGGCAATCGGCTGCTTTACCGCGATGGCCTGCCGGTGGCTGCGCGGGTGGCGGGCAAGTATGTGTTTTTGCTTGAGGCGCCTGCCGAGCAGGAGGCCTGGCGGCTGAAGTTGCTGCGTGGCTGAGGGCCTCATCGCGGCGCCCCGACTTGTCCCGCGATAGGGCCCTCGGCCAATCTGAACTAACGCGCAGTGAACCCGGCAAAACGCTTGTTGAACCCAGCCACTCGCCCTTCCACGGTGGTCTTGCGCTGCTGGCCGGTATACACCGGATGCGAAGCGCTCGACACATCCAGGGCCACGTACGGATAGCGCTGGCCATCGCTGTGCTGGTGGGTACGATCAGTCTCAACGGTTGAGCCGATCAGGAAATACACGTCGGCAGCGGTGTCATGAAACAACACTGGACGATAGGCAGGGTGGATATCAGGCTTCATGGCAAATGACCTCAATCGCTAAGTGATACTTTATAACATACTAAAAGCGAATGATTTTTGATACTGCAATTTTCATTTTTTCCGCTGCCGGCAAGGCTGGCCATTGGCTTGGTTAAAGGGCTATGGTCGGGGTTTGACCCAGGCCCTGAGCCTGACCGAGCCATCGCAAGGATTACGTATGAGCCTGTCACTTCTCAGTCGCTATGCCTTCTTCGCCGGGTGTGTGCTGTTCACCCTGGCCAGTCTGCCGCTGCTGCATCATGAATGGCTGTGGCCGTTCACCCTGACCACCGCCATCCTCAGCTTGATCGGCCTGTTCGACCTGCTGCAAAAGCGCCACGCGGTGCGCCGTAACTATCCCATCCTGGGTAACATCCGCTACCTGGTCGAAGCCATTCGCCCGGAGATCCGCCAGTACCTGCTGGAGGCCGACAGCGATGCCCTGCCCTTCTCCCGCGCCCAGCGTTCGCTGGTCTATGCCCGCGCCAAAAACGAGGCATCGGACAAACCATTCGGCACCCTGATCGATGTCTACGAGTCGGGCTTTGAATTCATCGGCCACTCCATGCGCCCGGCGCCGCTGGCCGACCCTGCCAGTTTCCGGGTGATCATTGGCGGCCCGCAATGCCGCCAGCCCTATTCAGCGTCGATCTTCAACATCTCGGCGATGAGCTTCGGCTCGCTCAGCGCCAATGCCATTCGTGCCCTCAACCAAGGCGCCAAACTGGGCAACTTCGCCCATGACACCGGCGAAGGCAGTATCAGCCCCTATCACCGCGAGCACGGCGGCGACCTGACGTGGGAGCTGGGCAGTGGCTACTTCGGTTGTCGTACCGCCGATGGGCGCTTCGACCCCGAGCGCTTCGCCGAACAGGCGCGCAATCCACAGGTGCGGATGATCGAGATCAAGATGAGCCAGGGTGCCAAGCCCGGCCACGGCGGCATCCTGCCCAAGCACAAGGTGACTCAGGAGATTGCCGAGACGCGCGGCATCCTGATGGGCGAGGACTGCATCTCGCCGTCACGCCACAGCGCCTTCTCCACCCCGATCGAGATGATGCAGTTCATCGCCCAACTGCGTGAGTTGTCTGGTGGCAAACCGGTCGGCTTCAAGTTCTGCCTGGGCCATCCGTGGGAGTTCATGGGCATCGCCAAGGCCATGCTGGAGACTGGCATCCTGCCCGATTTCATCGTCGTCGATGGCAAGGAAGGTGGCACCGGTGCGGCGCCAGTGGAGTTCACCGACCATATCGGCGTACCGCTGCGCGAAGGCCTGCTGTTCGTGCACAACACGCTGGTTGGCTTGAACCTGCGCGACAAGATCAAGCTCGGTGCCAGCGGCAAGATCGTCAGTGCTTTCGATATCGCCAGCGTATTGGCGATTGGCGCCGACTGGGCCAACTCGGCGCGCGGCTTCATGTTCGCCATTGGCTGCATCCAGTCGCAGAGCTGCCACACCAACAAGTGCCCGACCGGGGTGGCGACTCAGGACGCCTTGCGCCAACGGGCGCTGGTGGTGCCGGACAAAGCCAACCGGGTGCTCAACTTCCATCACAACACCCTGCGCGCCTTGGCCGAAATGCTCGCTGCAGCAGGCCTGGATCACCCTGCGCAACTGGAGGCCAAGCACCTGGTGCGGCGCATTTCGGCGACCGAGATCAAGTTGTTCTCGCAGATGCATGTGTTCCTCAAACCTGGCGAGTTGCTCACCGGTGAGGTCAATGGTCAGTTCTATTCGCGTATGTGGCAGCTGGCCAGGGCGGACAGCTTCGAGCCGCACAGTGAGGTGGCGGCTTAGGGATTTTGGGGCCGCTTTGCGGCCCCAAAATTGTTTACCTCAAGAAGCGGTACTCACTACCCCTTGCACCTCTTTGGGCGCCAGACGGAACGCGTAGTACAACCCCGTCAGCAACACCAGGAACGCCGGGCCAATGTACAAGGCCACGCGAGTCTCCTCGAAGTACGCCATCAAGCCCACTACCAGCACCAGGAACGCCAGCGCCAGGTACGAGCTCAGCGGCCACAGCCACATGCGGTACTTCAGCGCCTTGCGCTCAGCGCTGCTAAGGCCTGCGCGGAACTTGAGCTGGGCCAACAGAATCATCACCCAGGTCCAGATCGCACCGAAGGTGGCGATCGAAGTCACCCAGACGAAGACTTTCTCCGGCACCAGGTAGTTGGCCAACACGCCCAACAGCAAGGCCGCAATCGACAGCAGCAGCGCATTGCGCGGCACGCCATTTTTCGAGGTGCGGGCGAAGGTCGCCGGCGCCTGGCCGTTTTGCGCCAGGCTGTAGAGCATGCGCCCGGTGCTGAAGATACCGCCGTTGCACGACGACAGCGCGGCAGTGATCACCACGAAGTTGATGATGCCAGCCGCAGTCTTGATGCCCAGCCGCTCGAAGGTCATCACAAACGGGCTACCCTGGCTGCCGATTTCGTTCCACGGGTAGATCGACAGGATCACGAACAGCGCGCCGACGTAGAACAGCAGAATGCGCCAGAACACCGAGCCAATCGCTTGGGGGATGGTCTTCTGCGGGTTGCGTGCTTCACCTGCCGTGAGGCCGATCATCTCCACACCCAGGTAGGCGAACATGACCATCTGCAGCGACATCAGCACACCGGTCACGCCATTGGGCATGAAGCCGCCGTTGCTCCACAGGTTGGAGATGCCCATGGCCACCCCGTCATTGCCCAGGCCAAAGGCGATGATGCCGATGCCGCCGAGGACCATGGCGATGATGGTGACGATCTTGATCAGGGCGAACCAGAACTCGAACTCACCGAAAGCCTTGACCGCGATCAGGTTGATCGCACCCATGCTGCCCAGCGCCGCCAGGGCCCAGATCCAGCGCGGCACATCGGGGAACCAGATGCCCATGTAGATGGCCACCGCCGTGATCTCGGCAACGCAGGTCACCAGCCACAGGAACCAGTAGTTCCAACCGGTCAGAAAGCCCGCCAGGGGGCCGAGGTAGTCTTGGGCGTAGCGGCTGAAGGAGCCAGCGACCGGATTGTGCACGGCCATTTCGCCGAGCGCGCGCATGATCACCAGGATCGCCAGGCCGCCAATGATGTAGGAAATCATGATGGCCGGGCCGGCCATTTCGATAGCTTTGGCCGATCCGAGGAACAGGCCGACACCGATACAGGCGCCGAGGGCCATCAGACGGATGTGCCGTTCGCCCAGTTCACGCTTGAGTGGGCCGCCTTGAGCGGTCTCACCATGGGCAGGGTGGTTGCCGACTGGCATAGCAATACAACCTCATTTTGTTATTGGATATGACCTTCGTGCAGCACTAGCCTCGCCGATGAGCGGGGCGTCGTCTTGCCGGGCCAACCTCGTGGGTTGATCCGTCCACCCGCACCAGAGGCGCGGGCAGGGCGAAGGGGTCGAGCAGTATAGGAAGCCAACTGTAGGGCTTTTCACTATATAAACAGGGAAATTTGGCGAGAATTCTCGGCAAATTGCCCCTTTACCTAGTGTGTTTTTGCCGCTGCTGCAGTGCTCATCGCAGCAGCCCCAAAATGGTGCAGCCACCCTAACAACTTCCACGCAAATTGGAAGCCGCACCAAAGCCTTATATTCCCACCGCAGATTTGGCCACTTCTTACAAAATTTTCACCAATTCCGGCCAACGTCTAAGCTTCAGACAAGTAAGACGAAATTACCTGGCCGGATTGAAGACTATGGGCGCACTGTGGCAATCGGAACCAACCAGAACGGACGCACCTGAAGCAAATCTGGCTGAAGCTCCGGCGCCAAAGACCCCTCGCCAGCGCCGGCTGTGGTGGCGGTTGATTTTGCTGATCGTGCTGGTGGCCATCGTCGCCATCGGTTTTGCCGCCTATGACGAGGTGCAGACCTCGAATCTGCAGTCACGCGAATTCAGCCGGCTGGCCAGCACCCTCACCTATTCGCTGGAGCCTGGCCCAAGCGATGCCATCGTCTACCCCGGCGAAGGTCCGTTCGACAAACGCTTGGGTTACAGCGCCCTGGGCGAATTCCTGCCGCGCCTGCTCAAGCGCGACTACCTGATCAGCCAGCAGGTGCAGTTCTCCCCGGCCCTGATGAACTACGTCGACCACGGCCTGTTCGTGCCTTACGTGGAAAAGATCCAGGCGGGCCTGTCGATTACCGACTGCCGGGGCGACACGCTGTACCAGTACAACTACCCACAGCACCTGTATCCAAACTTTGCGGCGATTCCGCCGGTGATCGTCAACAGCCTGCTGTTCATCGAGAACCGCGACCTGCTCGACCCGCACGACCCGCGCAACAACCCGGCCGTCGACTGGCCGCGCTTCGCCAAGGCAGCCTACAGCCAGGTGGCCAAGTACCTCGCCTTGCCGGGTCAATCGGCGGGCGGCAGCACCCTGGCTACGCAGCTGGAGAAATACCGCCATTCGCCAGATGGCCTGACCGTGTCGGGCGCCGAGAAGATCCGCCAGATGTTCTCGGCCAGCGTGCGCGCCTACCAGGGCGGGCCGGACACCACCGAATCACGCCAGCGCATCGTGCGTGACTACCTCAACAGCGTGCCGCTCTCGGCAGTGCCTGGGCATGGCGAAGTGCACGGCATGGCTGAGGGTTTGCGGGTCTGGTACGGCGCTGATTTCGACCAGGTAAACCAAGCGCTGGCGTCCACCGCCACCGACCAGGCCAGCATGGCCCAACGTGGCCTGGCCCTGCGCCAGGTGTTATCGCTGATGATCGCCCAGCGCCGGCCTTCGCATTACCTGACCAAAGGCCGCATCGAACTGGCTGAACTGACTGATTCGCATATTCGCGTGCTCGCTGCCGCCAACGTCATCGAGCGACCACTGGCTGACGCGGCGCTGGCCAGCAAGGCGGTGTATCGCGACTGGGTGGCCCAGCCGACCATCGTGCCGATCGTCACCAACAAGGGTATCAGCCTGGCCCGCAACCGCCTGGCAGCGATGCTCAATCGCCCGCTGTATGACCTCGACCGCCTCGACCTGTCGGCCACCAGTACCCTGCAGGCCGACCTGCAGACGCAAGTCAGCCAATACCTGAAAAACCTTTCCGACCCGGCCTTCGCCGCGCAGATCGGGCTGATCGGAGAACGCTTGCTGACCACCAAGACCACCGACCAGGTGCGCTACAGCTTTACCCTGTTCGAGCGCACCGCCGATGGCTCGCGGGTGCGCGTGCAGACCGACAGCACCGACCAACCGTTCGACATCAACGAAGGCAGCAAACTGGAACTGGGCTCGACCGCCAAGCTGCGGGTACTGACTACCTACCTGGAAATCATCGCCGAGCTGCACGACAAATACGCGGGCAAACCCGTCGCCGACTTGAAGAAAGAACCTGTCGCCGAGCTCGACCGGATCACTCAGTGGTCACTGGAATGGCTGATCCAGAACAGCAAGAACCAGAGCCTGGACGCCATGCTCGACGCCGCCCTTGAGCGCAAGTACTCGGCCAATACCGGTGAAGCGTTCTTCACCGGTGGCGGCATGCATGTGTTCAACAACTTCCGCAAGGAAGACAACAGCCGCAACCCCACTCTCAAGGACGCACTGCGCGAATCGATCAACCTGCCGTTCATCCGCCTGATGCGCGACATCGTCCGCTACGTGACCTACCAGCAGCCGTTCAACCGGGCGCCGCTGCTCAAGGACGACTCCGACCCGCGTCGCCAGGAATACCTGGCGCGCTTTGCCGACCGGGAAGGCACCAACTACCTGATGCGCTTCTGGAAGAAGTACCAGCGCAAGACCTCCCAGCAGCGCCTGGACACCTTCCTCGACAGCATGCGCGTGACCCCGCAGCGCCTGGCTGCGGTGCACCGCTACCTGTTCCCAGAGGCCGGACAGGAGACGTTCAATGCCTTCGTGCGCGCCCATAGCAAAGAAGACAAGAAGGCCCTGGCCAAGCTCACCGACGGGCGCCTGTCGGAGATGTACGACGCCTATGGCCCTGGCAAATACGACCTGCCCGACCAGGGCTACATCGCCAAGGTTCACCCGCTCGACCTGTGGCTGCTCGGCTACTTGCTGAAAAACCCGGGGGCGACCCTCACCGAGATGGTCAACGCCAGCCGCTTCGAGCGTCAGGAGGTGTACAGCTGGCTGTTCAAGAGCCGCCACCAGGGCGCGCGCGACAGCCGCATCCGTACCATGGTCGAGATCGAGGCGTTTCTCGATATTCACCAGCGCTGGAAACGCGTCGGCTACCCGTTCGATCACCTGGTGCCCTCGCTGGCCACTGCCATCGGCAGCTCGGGCGACCGCCCTGCGGCACTCTCCGAACTGGTCGGGATCATCCAGAACGATGGCGTGCGCCTGCCCACCTTGCGCATCGATACCCTGCACTTCGCCGCCAATACCCCCTATGAAACCAAGCTGATCAGCGACCCGGACCGCGGCCAGCGAATCCTCCCGGTGGAAGTTGCCCGGGCGCTCAAGGGCGCCCTGTCGCAAGTGGTCGATGCCGGTACCGCGCGGCGCATCTCCGGCAGCTTCAAGCTGCATGACGGCACTGCGCTGGTGATGGGCGGCAAGACCGGGACCGGTGACAACCGCATCGAAAGCTTCGGCGCCGGTGGCCGGCTGATCGGCTCGCGCTCGCTCAACCGCACCGCCACCTTCGTGTTCTACCTGGGCGACAACCACTTCGGTACCCTCACCGCGTTCGTTCCAGGTCGCACGGCAGAAGCCTTCACCTTCACCTCGGCATTGCCGGTGCAGGTGCTCAAGGGCATGGCGCCGATTCTCATGCCGTACCTGGAGCCGGGCAGCGCCACCGAGTGCAAGGCACCGCAAATGGCTATGCGTGCAAATGCCCCCTAGAAAAGTACTCATCGAAAAGTTAGATGAGAATCATCACCATCTAAGGCTTGTCTTGCGATATATCTTAAGTAATATCTAACGATATATCGCAAAGACGAGAACACTCCCATGCGTGACCATGATCCTTTCGAACGTCGCCCCGGCCGAGGCGAACGCGGCCCTCGGGTATTCGCCCCGGGCGACCTCAAGTTGCTACTGCTGGCGATGCTTGCCGAGCAACCTGGCCATGGCTATGACCTGATCCGCCAGATCGAAACCCTGTTCGACGGCAGCTACAGCCCAAGCCCAGGGGTGATCTACCCCACCCTCAACTTCCTTGAAGAAGCAGAGCTGATCACCGGCCAAATCCAGGGCAGTAAACGTCTGTACGTCATCACCGACGCCGGTCGCACCGCCCTGATCGAGCAAGCCGTCGCCCTCGATGGCGTGCGCATGCGCATCGAAGTCAGCAAACGCGCCCTGCGTGGCCACGACCGGCCGCCAGAAATCCATGAAGCGGTCGGCAACCTGCGCCATGCCTTGCACATGCACAGCGGCCGCTGGACGCCTGAAGAGATCGAGCGGGTGCGCACCCTGCTCAACGACACCGCCAAGGCCATCGCCGCCGGCCCGACCGATTCCGTTATGGAGAACACCCAATGAGCGACACCATTCACCGCGTCAACCATGAAATCAAACAACGCCGTTTGCAGGTTCTGCGGGTCACCAAACTGACCCCACGCATGCGCCGGATTACCCTCGGTGGCCCTGAGCTGCAAGGGTTCGTCAGCCTCGGCAGCGACGACCACGTCAAGCTGTTGTTCGCCATGAGCGCACAAGAGCAAGCCGCCATCGAAGCGCGCAACCTTGGCCGTGACGGCGGTGCGCGGCCCACCATGCGCGAATACACCCCACGGCGGGTCGACCTGGCGGCGGGAGAACTGGACATCGACTTCGTCCTGCACGGCGATGGCCCTGCCTCGACCTGGGCTGCGCAGGCTGTACCTGGGCATGAGCTGAACATCGCCGGGCCACGAGCGTCGATGGTGGTCCCGGACATTTTCGACAGCTACCTGCTGATCGGTGACGAGACTGCAATCCCGGCCATTGCCCGCCGCCTGGATGAACTGCCCGCTGGCCGTCAGGTGTTGGCCGTGATCCAGGTCGAGGACGAACAGGAGCGTCAGCCACTGCCGAGCAAGGCTCAGGTCGAGGTGATCTGGGTGCGCCGACATGACGAAGACCTGCTGGCATTGCTGGAGAATCTGGCACTGCCGCAAGGCAAGCTGTACAGCTGGGTCGCCCTGGAAAAAACCCTCACCCGCCAGGCCAAAGCGTTGCTGCTGGCCAAGGGCGCACAAGAAGACGCACTGAAGGCCGCCGCTTATTGGCGTGCAGATGCCAGCGCTGACGACGAGTGATCGCTCAGCGCGAATGCGCCCTGGCTTCGGCCAGGCGCCTGCCTTGCCAGCGGTCCAGGCTCAGGATCAGCAGGCCGATCCCCCAGAACCCCGCCAAAACCGCCAGAGCATTGACCAGCACTTGCGCATAGCCAAGCTCGGCAACATCGATGAACGGATACGGGTACACCCCGATCTCATGCCCGCGCCACAAGGCAAAGGCAAAGTACAACGCCGGATACAGGCTCCACAGCCCCAGGTGCCAGAAACGCAGGCTGCCCTTGGGCACCACCCGCCACCAATACATCACGAACAGCAGCGGCATCACGTCGTGCAGTAGTTCATCGGCCAGCCATTGCCAGCCCTGCGGGTGCCACAAGTGGCGCAGTAACAGGCTGTAGGCCAAGGCCACCAAGGCGATGCTGGCAGCAATCCCTGAGCTGACTGCGGGCGACAGGAACCAACGCTTGGCGGCAGACGGGTGGCCGAAGGCTGCATAACTGAGCACGCTGGCTACCAAGGTGTTGGTCAGTATCGTGAAAAACCCGAAGACATTGATCAACCCGCCGATCAGGCTGGCCTGCTCCTGCCAGCGCGCCAGCAGCACCAGGTAGACCTGCACGCTCAGGCCGCTCCAGCCGAGGATTGCGGCCAGGCTCAACCAAGGATGACGAGGCATTCAGCCTTTGCGCTGCAGCTTGATGTACAGGTGCTCGACTTTTTCCCGCGCCCACGGCGTCTTGCGCAAGAAGGTCAGGCTCGACTTGATGGTCGGATCGCTTTTGAAGCAGCGGATGTCGATGCGCTCGGCCAGGCCCTGCCATTGGTAGTGCGCGACCAGCTCGGTAAGGATCTGCTCCAAGGTCTTGCCGTGCAGCGCGTTGTGGTTGGCCGTGCTCATGCCAGTGCTCCCGCGAAGAAAAGATGCGCACATTACACGAGTGTAGTGGGCGGTGGCGGTATTCGAGCGCTGCACCCGGCAGGCAGGCCCTATCGCCCCCCTGCGACTTGCGCCGGCAGGAATGCAGAAGACCCTCTGGACAGACCGAGATTCCCTGCGCTGAAATAGTAATGTTATATTGTAGCCATACTAATACCTGCCAAGGATCGTCTTTTCTCATGCTGTGCTCCTCATTGCGCCTCTCCCCCCTCGCCGCCGCGCTATGGCTCGCCTCCACGCCCAGCCAGGCAGTCGAACTCGAACCCCAGGTCATCACGGCCAACCCGCTCGGCAATTCCCAGCTGGCCGCGCCCAGCACTGTCCTGGAAGGCAACGACCTGCTGCAACAGCAGCATTCGAGCCTCGGCGAAACCCTCAACAAGCAGCCCGGCGTCGCCTCCACCTGGTTCGGCCCCGGGGCCAGTCGCCCAGTGATTCGCGGCCTGGATGGCGATCGCATTCGCATCCTGCGCAATGGCGTCGGCGCCCTGGATGCCTCGTCGCTGTCCTATGACCATGCGGTGCCGCTCGACCCGGTCACGGTCGAACGGGTCGAGATCGTCCGCGGCCCCGCCGCCCTGCTCTACGGCGGCAATGCCATCGGCGGCGTGGTCAACACCTTCGATAACCGCATCCCCGACGCGCCCATCGAGGGGATTCATGGTGCGGGCGAGCTGCGCTACGGCGGCGCCGACACCACCCGCAGCAGCGCCGGCAAGCTTGAGGCCGGCAACGGCGCCTTCGCCCTGCACCTGGATGCCAACAGCCGTCAGTTCAATGACCTGCGCATCCCCGGCTACGCGCGCAGCTCGAACGTGCGCAACGCCGAGGAACCTGGCAGCAAGCACCGCCTGGAAAACAGCGACGGTCGCCAGGACGGCGGCGCCATTGGCGGTTCCTACCATTGGGATCACGGCTACACCGGTCTGTCCTACAGCCGCTATGACAGCAACTACGGCTCGGTGGCCGAGTCTGGCGTACGCCTGGACATGCAGCAGGATCACTACGGTTTCGCCTCGGAGCTGCGCGACCTCGAGGGGCCGTTCAGCTCGGTCAAGGTCGACGCCGGGTACACCGACTACCAGCACCGCGAGATCGAAAGTGGCGAGGTTCACACCACCTTCAAGAACAAGGGCTACGAGGCGCGTATCGAGGCGCGGCACCAGCCGCTCGGGCCGCTCGAAGGGGTGATCGGCGCCCAGGTCAGTCGCAACGAGTTTTCCGCCCTGGGCGAGGAAGCTTTTGTCCCGCATACCGATACCGACAACCTGGCGCTGTTCCTGCTTGAGCAGTGGCAGGCCAGCGAGCGTCTGAACCTGAGCTTCGGGGCGCGCCTGGAGCACACCCGGGTAGATCCCGATGCCAAGGGCAATGAAGACTTCGCCGGGGCCGACAGCGCCAGCAGCTTCAACGCAGTGAGCCTGTCGTCCGGTGCGGTGTACCAACTCGATCCGGTCTGGTCGCTGGCGGCCAATCTCGGCTATACCGAGCGCGCCCCGACCTTCTACGAGCTGTATGCCAACGGCGCGCACGTCGCCACTGGCGCATATGAGGTGGGCGATCCGAACCTGAACAAGGAAAAAGCCATCTCCGGCGACCTGGCGCTGCGGTTTGACAACGGCACCCACAAGGGCAGCGTCGGCGTGTTCTACAGTCACTTCCGTAACTACATCGGCCTGATCGGCAGCGGCAACCTGCGCGAAGGGCACGATCATGGCCATGAAGAGCACGAGCACGACCACGACCACGATCATGACCACGATCACGGCGACATCCCCGAGTACCTCTACCAGGGCGTGCGTGCACGCTTCTACGGCATCGAGGCGCAAGACCGCTGGCAGTTGACCGAGAACCGCTATGGCAGCTTTGCCCTGGAATTGTCGGGTGACTACACCCGCGCCAAGAACCTGGACAGCGGTGAGCCTCTGCCGCGTATTGCGCCGCTGCGCTTGAACAGCGGCTTGGTCTGGGAGCTGGATCGCTGGCAGGCGCGGGTCGACGTGCAGCATGCCGCCTCGCAGCATCGCAAGCCGTCCAATGAAACTCGCACTGACGGCTATACCACCCTGGGGGCCAGCGTGGGTTATCGCTTCGATATCGGTCAGAGCCAGTGGCTGGCCTTCGTGCGCGGCGAGAACCTGACCGATCAGACGGTGCGCTATGCCAGCTCGATTCTGCGCGACATTGCTCCAGCGCCCGGGCGCAGTGTCGAGGTGGGCTTGCGGACCAGTTTCTGATGCTAACGCCGCAGGTTCGAACGTAGCTTCTGCGTCAACCGCTTCGCGGGCAAGCCCGCTCCCACAGGTACAGCGCGGCTCTTGGGACCTGCGCGGTCCCTGGGCAACTGTTCGTTATGCCAGCTCGCTTCTGTGTCGGCCGCTTCGCGGGCAAGCCCGCTGCTCCCACAGGTACAGCGCGGCTCTTGGGAACTGCGCGGTCCCTGGGCAACTGTTCGTTATGCCAGCTCGCTTCTGCGTCGGCCGCTTCGCGGGCAAGCCCGCTCCTACTGGTACACCACGGCTCTTGGGAGCTGCGCGGTCCCTGTGGGAGCGGGCTTGCCCGCGAAGAGGCCGGCACAGACGCTGTGATCATTGCCCCAAGAAATGGCCTAACAAAGCGATTATTACTCCCTCGGCAATAATTCCCTGCGACAATTTGTCTTTTTTTCTTACAACTTCCCCTATATCCTCCCCGCCGCAAGCTGAATCGCTTCATCCGCACCATCCGATGCCATTTCCATTGAAGAGCCCGCTCTTCGATGCGTTTGCGTATTTTTCAATAATCAAAAGATAGCGCTATCTCATGCTCCAGCTGCCTAAAACTCGATACTCCGGCCTTGCCTTGGCCACCCTTCTCAGCGGCCTGTCGACCACCGCTAGCGCCAGCGAACTGTTCGCCAGCGATTCGCCGTGGATGCTCGGCGACTGGGGCGGCACCCGTACTGAACTGCTGGAACAAGGCTACGACTTCACCCTCGGCTACACCGGCGAGATGGGCAGCAACCTGCACGGCGGCTATGACCACGACCGCACGGCGCGCTACAGCGACCAGTTCACCTTTGGCAGCCACCTGGACCTGGAAAAGATCCTCGGCTGGCACGATACCGAGGTGCAGCTGACCATCACCGAGCGCCACGGCCAGAACATCAGCAATGACCGCATCAACGACCCACGCGTCGGCGGTTTTACCTCGGCCCAGGAAGTCTGGGGCCGCGGCCAGACCTGGCGGTTGACCCAGATGTGGATCAAGCAGAAATACTTCGACGGCGCCCTGGATGTGAAATTCGGCCGTTTCGGTGAAGGCGAGGACTTCAACAGCTTCCCCTGCGATTTCCAGAACCTGGCGTTCTGCGGCTCGCAGGTGGGCAACTGGGTGGGCGGCATCTGGTACAACTGGCCCGTCAGCCAGTGGGCACTGCGTGTGCGCTACAACCTCAGCGACTCGCTGTACGCCCAGGTCGGGGTGTTCGAACAGAATCCGTCCAACCTTGAGTCGGGCAACGGCTTCAAGCTCAGCGGCAGCGGCACCCAGGGCGCGGTGATGCCGATCGAACTGGTCTGGAGCCCACGGGTCAATGGCCTGAAAGGGGAATATCGCGCCGGCTACTACTACAGTAATGCCAAGGCTCAGGACGTATTGAAGGACAGCAACGGTCAGCCGGCCGCAATCAGCGGCGCCGCCTACCGCAGCAGCTCCAGCAAGCATGGCATGTGGCTCGGCGTCCAGCAGCAGGTCACCTCGCTGGCATCCGACCAGTCGCGCGGCCTGAGCCTGTTCGCCAATGCCACCGTGCACGACAAGAAGACCAATGCCATCGACAACTATGTTCAGGCAGGTGTGGTTTACAAAGGGCCGTTCGATGCCCGCGCCAAGGACGACATCGGTTTCGCCCTCGCTCGCGTGCACGTCAATCCCGGCTATCGCAAGAACGCCCGCCTGGCCAACCAGGTGGCGGGCCTCGACGACTACGACAATCCAGGCTTCCTGCCCGTGCAGGACACCGAATACAGCGCCGAACTCTATTACGGCATCCATCTGGCCGACTGGCTCACCGTGCGTCCCAACCTGCAGTACATCCGCCATCCGGGCGGGGTGTCGCAAGTCGATGATGCGCTGATCGGCGGCCTGAAGATCCAAAGCAGTTTCTGAACCCACCCTTTGACCTAACGGAGTACCTATTGATGAGCACTGACAGTGCCAAGAATGGAACCCGCTGGCTCCCGCGCCTTCTGGGCGTGCTGCTATTGCTGATGGGCCTGGCCCTGCTGGCTGGCGGCATCAAGCTGAGCCAGCTGGGCGGATCCCTCTACTACCTGATCGCCGGCCTTGGCTTTGCCGTGTCTGGCGCCCTGTTGCTGGCCAAGCGCCGCATCGCTTTGGGCCTGTACGGCCTGGTGCTGCTCGGCAGTACCGTCTGGGCCTTGTGGGAAGTGGGCCTGGATTGGTGGCAACTGGTGCCGCGCCTGGCCATCTGGTTCGCCATCGGCGTGCTGTTGCTGCTGCCGTGGGCACGCCGCCCGCTGCTCGGCCCAGCCTCGAAGATCAACACCGCCCTGCTCAGCGTGGCCGTGGTCGCTTCCGGCGCCACCGCCGTGGCCAGCCAGTTCACTCACCCCGGCGAGATCCGTGGCGAGCTGAACCGCGACAGCAGCGAGATGGGCAGCGCCGCACCGGCCATGCCGGACGGTGAATGGCAGGCCTACGGGCGTACCGAGCATGGCGACCGCTACTCGCCACTGCGCCAGATCACCCCACAGAACGCCTATCGCCTGGAAGAAGCCTGGCGCATCCGCACCGGCGACCTGCCAACCGACAACGACCCGGTGGAACTGACCAACCAGAACACCCCGTTGAAGGTCAACGGCATGCTCTACGCCTGCACCGCGCACAGCAAGCTGCTGGCCCTGGACCCGGATACCGGTGCGGAAATCTGGCGCTTCGACCCACAGGTCAAGAGCCCGACTGGCACCTTCAAGGGCTTCGCCCACATGACGTGCCGGGGCGTCTCGTACTACGACGAAAATCGCTACGTCAGCCGTGACGGCAGCCCAGTGCCGAAGATCTCCGACGCCGGCCAAGTGGTTGCCCAGGCCTGCCCGCGCCGCCTGTACCTACCGACCGCCGATGCCCGCCTGATCGCCATCAACGCCGACAACGGCAAGGTCTGCGAAGGCTTCGCCAACCAGGGCGTGATCGACCTGACCACCGGCATCGGTCCGTTCACTGCCGGTGGCTACTACTCAACCTCGCCTGCGGCGATCACCCGTGATCTGGTGATCATCGGCGGCCATGTCACCGATAACGAGTCGACCAACGAGCCGTCGGGCGTGATCCGCGCCTACGACGTGCACGACGGTCACCTGGTGTGGAACTGGGACAGCAACAACCCAGACGACACCAAGCCTCTGGCTCCGGGCAAGATGTACAGCCGCAACTCGGCCAACATGTGGTCGATCGCCAGCGTCGATGAAGACCTGGGCATGATCTACCTGCCACTGGGTAACCAGACGCCCGACCAGTGGGGCGCTGACCGCACCCCGGGCGCCGAGAAGTACAGCGCCGGTATCGTCGCCCTCGACCTTGCCAGCGGCAAGGTGCGCTGGAACTACCAGTTCACCCACCATGACCTGTGGGACATGGACGTCGGCAGCCAGCCAACCCTGATCCACCTGAAGACCGACGATGGCGTCAAGCCTGCGGTGATCGTGCCGACCAAGCAGGGCAGCCTGTACGTACTGGACCGCCGCGACGGCACGCCGATCGTGCCGATCCGCGAGATCCCGACGCCGCAAGGCGCGGTCAAGGGTGATCACACCGCACCGACCCAGGCCCGTTCGGACCTCAATTTGCTCGGCCCGGACCTGACCGAACAGGCGATGTGGGGTGCTACCCCGTTCGACCAGATGCTCTGCCGGATCCAGTTCCGCAGCCTGCGCTACGAAGGCCAGTACACCCCGCCGTCCGAGCAAGGCAGCCTGATCTACCCAGGCAACGTCGGTGTGTTCAACTGGGGCAGCGTCTCGGTCGACCCGGTGCGTCAGCTGATGTTCACCTCGCCCAACTACATGGCCTTCGTCTCGAAAATGGTTCCACGCGAGCAAGTCGCCGCGGGCAGCAAGCGCGAGAGCGAAACCAGTGGCGTGCAGCCCAATACCGGCGCGCCGTATGCGGTGATCATGCATCCGTTCATGTCGCCACTGGGCGTGCCGTGCCAAGCACCGGCCTGGGGCTACGTGGCAGCCATCGACCTGTTCACCAACAAGGTCGTGTGGAAGCACAAGAACGGCACCACCCGCGACAGCACCCCAGTGCCAATCGGCATGCCGGTCGGCGTACCAAGCATGGGCGGCTCGATCGTCACCGCCGGTGGCGTTGGCTTCCTGAGCGGCACGCTGGACCAGTACCTGCGCGCCTATGACGTGCACAACGGCGAAGAGCTGTGGAAAGCCCGTCTGCCGGCAGGCGGCCAGGCCACGCCGATGACCTACACCGGCAAGGATGGCAAGCAGTACGTCCTTGTGACGGCTGGCGGCCACGGCTCGCTGGGCACCAAGATGGGTGACTACATCATCGCTTACAAACTCGCCGAGTAAGCGATTGCCCGGCGTCAGTGATGACGCCATCGCGGGGCAAGCCTGCTCCCACGCTGCCAGTATCGGACGCGTGGGAGCGGGCTTGCCCCGCGATGCGTTTGCCAGCCCCCCTTTCGTCTACCATTGAAACCTGTCCGCCCCCGCCCCATCTAAGCACCATAGCCATTCACGCAGGTGCCCCATGAGCGACCAGCAGGATCTTCCGGAACATCCCGACGAACACAGCGAAGTCGAACACCTCGAAGCGGCCTCCACCCCAGGCCACTCCCTCGCCCTGCCCGGCCAACAGCTGCCGGACAAGGTCTATGTAATCCCAATCCACAATCGCCCATTCTTCCCGGCCCAAGTGCTGCCGGTCATCGTCAATGAAGAACCCTGGGCAGAAACCCTCGACCTGGTAGCCAAGACCGATCATCACTCGCTGGCGCTGTTCTTCATGGACACGCCGCCCGAGGACCACCGCCACTTCGACACCTCGGCGCTGCCGGAGTACGGCACCTTGGTCAAGGTGCACCACGCCAGCCGCGAAAACGGCAAGTTGCAGTTCGTCGCCCAAGGCCTGACCCGCGTGCGCATCCGCACCTGGCTCAAGCACCACCGCCCGCCTTATCTGGTGGAAGTCGAATACCCGCGCCAGTCGACCGAGCCAACCGATGAGGTTAAGGCCTACGGCATGGCCCTGATCAACGCGATCAAAGAGCTGCTGCCCCTCAACCCGCTGTACAGCGAAGAGTTGAAGAACTACCTCAACCGCTTCAGCCCCAACGATCCTTCGCCACTGACCGACTTTGCCGCCGCGCTGACTTCGGCGACCGGTAACCAGTTGCAGGAAGTGCTCGACTGCGTGCCGATCCTCAAGCGCATGGAGAAGGTCTTGCCGATGTTGCGCAAGGAGGTCGAGGTCGCCCGTTTGCAGAACGAGATCTCCGCCGAGGTCAATCGACAGATCGGCGAGCACCAGCGCGAGTTCTTCCTCAAGGAGCAGCTCAAGGTCATCCAGCAGGAGCTGGGCCTGACCAAGGACGATCGCAGTGCCGACCTTGAGCAGTTCAAGCAACGCCTGGAAGGCAAGACCTTGCCTGCTGCCGCGAAAAAACGCATCGACGAAGAGATGGGCAAGCTGGCGATTCTGGAGACCGGCTCACCCGAATACGCCGTCACCCGCAACTACCTGGAGTGGGCCAGCGCCCTGCCCTGGGGCGTGTACGGCAAGGACAAGCTCGATCTCAAGCATGCGCGCAAGGTGCTCGACCAGCATCATGCTGGGCTCGATGACATCAAGGAGCGCATCCTTGAGTTCCTCGCCGTGGGCGCCTGGAAGGGCGAGATCAGTGGCTCCATCGTGCTGCTGGTCGGCCCGCCCGGGGTCGGCAAGACCAGTATCGGTAAATCGATTGCCGAATCGCTCGGCCGGCCGTTCTACCGCTTCAGCGTCGGCGGCATGCGCGACGAGGCCGAGATCAAGGGCCACCGCCGCACCTACATCGGCGCCCAGCCGGGCAAGCTGGTGCAGGCGCTCAAAGAGGTCGAGGTGATGAACCCGGTGATCATGCTCGACGAGATCGACAAGATGGGCCAGAGCTACCAGGGCGATCCGGCTTCGGCGCTGCTGGAAACCCTCGATCCGGAGCAGAACGTCGACTTCCTCGACCATTACCTGGACCTGCGCCTGGACCTGTCCAAGGTGCTGTTCGTGTGTACCGCCAACACCCTCGACTCGATCCCCGGGCCGTTGCTCGACCGCATGGAAGTGATTCGCCTGTCCGGCTACATCACCGAAGAGAAGCTGGCGATCGCCAAGCGCCACCTGTGGCCCAAGCAGTTGGAAAAAGCCGGTGTGGCCAAGACCAGCCTGAGCATCAGTGACAGCGCCCTGCGCACGGTCATCGAGGGCTATGCCCGTGAAGCCGGGGTTCGCCAGCTGGAAAAGCAGCTGGGCAAGCTGGTGCGCAAGTCAGTGGTCAAGCTGCTGGACGACCCTACGGCGAAACTGAAGATCGCCCCGAAAGACCTGGAAGCCGCCCTGGGCATGCCGGTGTTTCGCAGCGAGCAGGTGTTGGCGGGCAAAGGCGTGATCACCGGCCTTGCCTGGACCAGCATGGGCGGCGCGACCCTGCCGATCGAGGCGACGCGCATCCATACCCTCAACCGCGGCTTCAAGCTGACCGGCAAGCTCGGCGATGTGATGAAAGAATCGGCCGAAATCGCCTACAGCTACGTCAGCTCCAACCTCAAGCAGTTTGGTGGCGATCCTGGGTTCTTCAACGAAGCCTTCATTCACCTGCATGTACCGGAAGGCGCCACGCCCAAGGACGGCCCCAGCGCCGGCGTGACCATGGCCAGCGCGCTGCTGTCGCTGGCTCGCGACCAGGTGCCGAAGAAAGGCGTGGCGATGACCGGCGAGCTGACCCTGACCGGCCAGGTCCTGCCGATCGGCGGTGTGCGCGAGAAAGTCATTGCGGCCAAGCGGCAGAAGATCTTCGAGCTGATCCTGCCGGAGGCCAACCGCGGTGATTTCGAGGAACTGCCCGATTACCTGCGCGAAGGGCTGACCGTGCATTTTGCCAAGCGCTTTGCCGATGTAGCGAAGGTACTGTTCTAAACAGAGGGCCCTAACGCCGGGCAATCCCGCCCCTACAGGACTGTGGTAAGCCCTGTAGGGGCGGGCTTGCCCGCGATAGGGCCAGAACAGCCAACCCAAAATACCCACCGCTTCGGTTATCCTCAGGCATCGCCAGCCCTTAGGAGCCAACATGACTGCCCTCCGTCTGCTCGTTCCCCTGAGCCTCACCCTGCTTGCCGCCTGTAGCCATCAGTCGCGCCAAACCGTCGAGCTGGGCGCAGAAAACGAATGCCCGATACGCCTGCAAACAGGCCAGAACCTGACCCTGAGCCTGCCAAGCAACCCCACCACCGGCTACCGCTGGCTGGTGCAAAACCCGGCCAACAACATCCTTCGGCCGATCGGCGCAGAGGTCTACACCCAACCCGAGCAGGCCGGCCTGGTCGGTAGTGCGGGCGTCTCGACCTGGCGTTTCCAGGCCAAAGCCCCCGGCGATGGCCACCTGATCCTGGTCTACCAGCAGCCCTGGGCTCCGGAGGTGCGCCCGGTACAGACCTTCGATTGCGAGATCAAGGTGAATTAAACACGCAGCGCTGGTCAGCCATTCATGCATCCTTGGCGCAGTTTGGCTAAAATGCTGGCCCTTTACCCAGCCAGCACCCTGGACCTTACGTGAGCAAACAACCCGACCGCCTATTCGCCGAGCCTCTTGAGCAGGTACCCGACTTCGTGTTCAACGAAGACGTGGTGCGGGTGTTCCCGGACATGATCAAGCGCTCGGTGCCAGGTTACCCGACCATCGTCGAGAACCTTGGCGTGCTGGCCGCACGCTTCGCCCAGCCCAATACCGCACTGTATGACCTGGGCGCCTCGCTCGGCGCGGTGACGCAGTCCTTGCGCCGCCATGTGCGCAGTGACGGTTGCCGGGTGATCGCGGTGGACAACTCCGCAGCGATGGTCGAGCGTTGCCGCCAGTACCTCACCGCACAAGACTCGATGTTCCAGGAGCTGCTGCCGGTACAGGTGCTGGAGGCGGACATTCTTGCCCTGCCCTTCGAGCCGGCCTCGGTAGTGGCGATGAACTTCACCCTGCAATTCATCGCTCCCGAGCAGCGCCTCGAGCTGCTCACACGCATCCGCCAGGCGTTGCTGCCGGGCGGTGCGCTGATCCTCTCGGAAAAGCTGTGCTTCGCCGATGAGCAGGAGCAGGCGTTGCTCGCCGAGCTGCACGTGGACTTCAAGCGCGCCAATGGCTACAGCGAACTGGAAATTGCCCAGAAGCGTAGCGCCATCGAAAACGTCATGCGCCCCGACACACTTGAAGCCCATGAACAGCGCCTGCGCGCTGCCGGTTTCTCCAAGGTGGTGCCGTGGTTCCAATGCCTTAACTTTGCCTCACTGATAGCCCTGCCATGATCGATCTGTCTCCCCTCGTCCGCCGCCTGGCGGGCACCCCCCTGGCTAACTGGTCGCAAGGCCTGCAAGCGCAGCTGCAAAGTAAACTGGAAAAAGGCCACGGTGACCTCGAACGCTGGCGCGGCGCATTGGACGCCTTGCCCGATCTACAACCGAGCCATGTCGATCTGGTCAATGGCCTGCGCCTGGACAGCGACTGCGATGAGGCCAGCCGCGCGCAGATGCGCCAGGCGCTGATGGGCTTGTCGCCTTGGCGTAAAGGGCCGTTCGACCTGTTCGGCGTGCATGTCGACACAGAATGGCACTCGGACTGGAAATGGTCGCGGGTCGCTCCGCACCTGGACCTGAACGGCAAGCGCGTGCTGGATGTCGGCTGTGGCAATGGCTACTACCAGTGGCGCATGCTCGGTGCCGGCGCTGACATGGTCATCGGCGTCGACCCCAACTGGCTGTTCTTCTGCCAGTTCCAGGCGGTGCAAAAGTACCTGCCAGAGCTGCCAGCCTGGCACTTGCCGTTCGCCCTGGAAGAGTTGCCGGCCAACCTCGAAGGCTTCGACACAGTGTTCTCGATGGGCGTGTTCTATCACCGGCGCTCGCCGATCGAGCACCTGCTGGCGCTCAAGGACTGCCTGGTCAAGGGCGGCGAACTGGTGCTGGAGACCTTGGTGATCGAAGGTGACGAGCATCAGGTGCTGGTCCCGGAAGATCGCTATGCGCAGATGCGTAACGTCTGGTTCCTGCCTTCGGTGCCGGCATTGGAGCGTTGGCTGCGCCGCGCAGGCTTCAGCGACGTACGTTGCGTCGACGTCAGCGTCACCAGCGTCGAAGAGCAACGCAGCACCGACTGGATGCGCTACCAATCGCTGGGTGACTTCCTCGACCCGGACGACCACAGCAAGACCATCGAAGGCCTGCCGGCACCTCGCCGCGCGACCATCCTGGCGCGCAAATAAAACAGGCGCCCGGCAATGGGCGCCTAACGACACCGCCTGGCAGGAGCAACGCCAGGCGGCTGGGTGAAACTAGTCCTTGGCTACTTCACGGGCCTTTTCTGCTTGCTTGCGCTCACGCTCGGCCACGGCCTGGTCCTGCTTGCCGTGCAAGCGCTCCTGGTCCTGGCGGAATGCCTCCCAGAACTGCCGCGAACGCTCCGCGCCTCCTTCGGCCAAGGCCGTGGTGCTGCCCAGGGTGAGCAGTGCCAGCAACAGGTACTTGGTCAGGTTCATGGTGATTTGCCTCATAAGGGTTCAGATGAGGCCATCCTAGAGGGCGGCAGCTAACGCCAAGGTGAGGCGCACATTACAGTCTTGCAAGGGTGACTTTCGGGGCGGTTGTTCTCAACCTATCGCGCCCGTAGGCGCGGGTTTGTGCCGCGTTAGGGCGCTGACTGTCAGGGAAATGGCCGGCACATTACAAATCTGTAATCCAGGTAAAACACCGCTTCGCATGCCGTACCATTGCCCTGCTTGACCCTCATCCCACTTCAGGGTCGAGAATCGCCGCCCTTCACCTGACCGAGCCCGACCATGCGTCTACTGATCATCGAAGACGAACTGCGCACCGCCGACTACCTGCAGCAAGGCCTGCGCGAGAACGGCTACGTGGTCGACTGCGCCCACACCGGCATCGACGGCCTGCACCTGGCCCGCCAGCAGGCATATGACCTGGTGATCCTCGACGTCAACTTGCCCGAGCTGGACGGCTGGAGCGTATTGCAGCGCCTGCGCGCCGATTCGGCCACACGGATCATGATGCTCACTGCCCATGGCCGCCTGGCCGACCGAGTCAAAGGCCTGGACCTGGGTGCCGACGACTACCTGCTCAAGCCGTTCGAATTCCCCGAGCTACTGGCGCGAATCCGCAGCCTCCTACGGCGCAACGACCAGCAGCTGCAACCGAGCACCCTGCGCGTCGCTGACCTGGAACTCGACCCAGGCCGTCATCGTGCCTGGCGCGGCGGCAAGCGCATCGACCTGACCGCCAAGGAGTTCTCCCTGCTGCACCTGTTGATGCGTCAAAGCGGCGAAGTGCTGTCGCGCACGCAGATCATCTCGTTGGTGTGGGACATGAACTTCGATTGCGACACCAATGTGGTCGAGGTCTCCATCCGCCGCTTGCGGGCGAAGATCGACGATCCGTTCGAAGACAAGCTGATCCATACCTTGCGCGGCGTTGGCTACGTGCTCGAGGCGCGTCCTTGAAGCCTGCCAGCCTGTCGCTACGGCTGGGCCTGAGCGTGACCCTGATGGGCGCCACCCTGGTCCTGCTGCTGGCCTGCCTGGCAGTGTTCGCCCTCGATCATGAACTCGATAGCCGTGCCCGCAAGGACCTGGCGCGCAAGATGCTCCAGGTCGAGCACAACTTGCGGGTCGACTTGCGCAGCGGTGACTTGGCCACTCGGGCCCACCCGCTGCTCGACCTGGTCATGGGCCATGACAACCTCAGCCTCAATGTCCTGGCCCTCAACGGCCGGCACCCGCCGCTGCTCAGCCTTGGCCCAGCGCTGGAGTCGCAGGCGCTCCGCGAACTGCAAACCGGCGCAACGCTGGCCTTCGCGCAGTGGCAGGACAGCGCCGGCAACCAGATCCTCACTGCCACCCGCTTGATGCGCCTGCGCGATGACACGCCGGTGCGGGTGATGATGTCGCTCAACCGCGACGACGATAACAGCCTGCTGCAGGCCTACCTGCACTCGACCTTGCTGGCCCTGCCCTTGCTGCTGGTGCTGATCGGCATTGGCGCGTGGAAGCTGGTGCAACGCAGCCTCAAGCCGCTGCGCCACTTTCGTCGGGTGGCCGGTCAGGTCTCGGCCCAAGACCTCACTCACCGTCTGCCCGACAGCGGCCTGCCGTCTGAGCTGGCCGAGCTTGCCGGCGCCATCAACGTGATGCTCGATCGCCTGGATCAAGGCGTGCGGCAGCTGTCGCAGTTCTCCGATGACCTGGCCCATGAGCTGCGCACACCCTTGAGCAACCTGATGGGCAAGGCCCAGGTCACCCTGGCTCGTGAGCGTGACAGCGAGAACTATCGCGAAGTCCTGGAAGACAGTATCGAGGAGCTGACCCGGCTCAACCGCATCATCAACGACATGCTGTTCCTCGCCCAAGTCAGCCAACCGCAGGCGCAGGTCGTGCTCAAACCCTTGGCATTGGCCGAAGAGGCCGAGCGGGTCGGCGAGCTGTTCGCATTCAGCGCCGAGCTCAAGGATATCGAGCTGAAGCTGCAAGGTTGGGGCACGGCGCTGGCCGACCGGTTGATGTTCCAGCGGGCGCTGTCGAATCTGTTGAGCAACGCCATCAGGCATAGCCCTGAAGGGCAGCGCGTGACGGTAGGCATTGGCCGGCATGCTGAGCATGCCTGGGTGTGGGTGGAGAACCAGGGGCCAGGGATCGCCCAGGCCCACCAGCCACAGCTGTTCGAACGCTTCTACAGGGCTGGATGCGGGCGTTCGCGGCTCGAAGGCGGTACAGGACTAGGGCTTGCGATCGTACAGTCGATCATGCACTTGCACGGTGGCAGGGTCGAGGTGAGTAGCCGGCCAGAAGGGCCGACCCGGTTTACTTTGCTGTTTCGCGCAGAATGAATCGCGGGGCTGGCCCCGCGATCAGCTAGGCGATTGCGCCTAGGCTTGCTTAGCGCGATGCCTGGACAATCAGCGCTTTCATCTCGGCCACCGCCGCCTTGAAGCCAACGAACAGCGCATGTGCGACCAGCGCATGACCAATGTTCAGCTCGTTGATGCCCTTGATCGCCGCTACCGCTTCGACGTTGTGGTAATGCAGGCCGTGGCCGGCGTTGACGATCAGGCCCTGGCCCACGCCAAAGGCGACGCCATCGACGATGCGCTTGAGCTCTTCAGCCACCTCGGTCGGGGTTTGGGCGTCAGCATAGCGGCCGGTGTGCAACTCGATCGCAGGCGCGCCGACACGACGCGAGGCTTCGATCTGGCGCTCATCGGCGTCGATGAACAGCGAGACTTCAGCGCCAGTACGCGACAGGCGCTCAACTGCAGCCTTGATCCGCGCTTCTTGCCCAGCCACGTCCAGGCCACCTTCGGTGGTCAGTTCCTGACGGGTTTCGGGGACCAGGCAGATATGCGCCGGGCGGATTTTTTCGGCGAACAGCATCATCTCTTCAGTGACGCCCATCTCGAAGTTCATGCGCGTTTGCAGCACGTCCTTGAGTACCAGCACATCACGCTCCTGGATATGCCGGCGGTCTTCGCGCAGGTGTACGGTGATGCCGTCTGCGCCTGCCTCCTCGGCATCCAGGGCAGCCTTGACCGGGTCTGGGTAGCGGGTGCCGCGGGCCTGGCGCAGGGTCGCCACGTGGTCGATGTTGACGCCAAGAAGCATGCGGTTGCTGTGAGTCACGAAAGGCTCTCCTGAAGATTGAGCCACACAGCATACGACGTGCTTAGCGCTTGCGAAACAGTTCCCGACTGACCAGCGGCTTTGGCCCCAGGTGTACCGCCAGCGCCTGACGCATCAGGCGCTTGGCAGCCAGCAGTGCGCCGGGGGCTTCCCAGTTCGCTTCAGCCAGGGCCAGCAGCTCTTCACCCTTGAACAATCCGGGCTGCAGCAGCTCGACGCGCTCAAGGCCTGCGTCCACTTGCAAGCGATACAGGCCTTCGGCGGCAATCGGGGTGTCGTTGATGTCGTGATCCAGCGCGAAGGCGTAACCGAGCTCGTCGAGCAGGCGCCATTCGAAGGCGCGCAGCAGCGGCTCCAAGGGCCGGCCTTCGCCGAGCGCTTGCAAGGTCAATGCGTAATGCTCGAATAACGCCGGATGAGGCGCTTCGGCAGGCAGCAGGCGCATCAGCAACTCATTGAGGTACAAACCGCTGAACAAGGCGTCGCCATGCAGCCAGGCGGCAATCCCCACGCTGTCCAGGCGGCCGACGTTCTTCAGCTCGCCGCGCCCGCGCAGCTCGACTTCCAGCGGCACGAAACAGCGCACCAGGCTGCCACCCTTGCCCCGCGCCCGGCGCAGCACCGCTCGCACCCGCCCCTGCGGGGTGAGCAAGTCCACCAGCGCACTGCTTTCCTTGTAGGCGCGGCTGTGGAGCACGAAGGCCGGCTGGGCGGCGGGTTGTTCCATCACAGAGCACTCGATGTCAGAAATAACTGTGGGAGCGGGCTTGCCCTGCGATCGCCATCGCGGGGCAAGCCCGCTCCCACAGGAGCAAAGGCGGAGCGTAAGGCTTACAGGTCGCCGTAGCCCAGCGAACGCAGGGCGCGTTCGTCATCGGACCAGCCGCCTTTGACCTTGACCCACAGGTTGAGCATGACCTTGGCGTCGAACAGGGTTTCCATGTCCTTGCGCGCGTCAGAGCCGATGCGCTTGATGCGCTCGCCCTTGTCGCCAATGATGATCTTCTTCTGGCCATCTCGCTCGACCAGGATCAATGCATGGATGTGCAGCACATGACCCTGCTGCTTGAACTCTTCGATCTCGACGGTGATCTGGTACGGCAGCTCGGCACCGAGCTGGCGCATGATCTTCTCGCGCACCAGCTCAGCGGCGAGGAAGCGGCTGCTGCGGTCGGTGATCTGGTCTTCAGGGAAGAAGTGCTCGTTTTCCGGCAGGTGCTTGGCGATCAGCGCCTCGAGCGATTCGAGGTTGTGCCCTTGCTGCGCGGAGATTGGCACGATCTCGGCGTTCGGCAACTGCTCCTGCAGCCATTTCAGGTGCGGGATCAGCTCGGCCTTCTCCTCCATCCGGTCGGTCTTGTTGACCGCCAGGATCAACGGGCCGGTCACGTACTGCACCCGCTCGAGCACCAGCTGATCTTCTTCGGTCCAGCGGGTACGGTCGACCACGAAAATAACCACGTCGACGTCCTTGAGGGCGGCCGAGGCGGTGCGGTTCATGTAGCGGTTGAGCGCTTTGTCGTTGGCCTTGTGCATGCCCGGGGTGTCGACGTAGATCGCCTGCACATCACCTTCGGTCTTGATCCCGAGCATGTTGTGCCGGGTGGTCTGCGGCTTGCGCGAGGTGATCGCCAGCTTTTGCCCGAGGATGTGGTTGAGCAAGGTCGACTTGCCCACGTTGGGGCGACCCACGATGGCTACGTAACCGCAGCGGGTTGGGTTGTTCTCAGTCATTGCCATTCTCCACGCCCAGGGCGATCAATGCAGAAGCCGCGGCGACTTGCTCGGCGATACGCCGGCTGACGCCCTGGCCACGGCTCTTGTTGTTCAGCAGCACCACTTCGCATTCGACGAAGAAGGTGCGGCAGTGAGGTTCGCCCTGGATGTCGACCACTTCGTAACGTGGCAACTCACAGGCCCGCGACTGCAGGAACTCCTGCAGGCGGGTCTTGGGGTCTTTGTTGGTGTCGACCAGCGTCAGGCTCTCGAATTCATCGGTCAGCCAGGCCAGGATGCGCTCACGCGCAGTCTCCATGTCGGCGTCCAGATAAATGGCGCCGATCAGCGCTTCGAGGGCATCGGCGAGGATCGATTCGCGGCGAAAACCGCCACTCTTGAGCTCGCCCGAACCCAGGCGCAGGTATTCGCCCAGGTCAAAGCCGCGGGCCAGACGGGCCAGGGTTTCACCCTTGACCAGGCGTGCGCGCAGGCGCGACAGCTGGCCTTCGCGCGCTTGTGGGAAGCGCTCGAACAGCGCCTCGCCAGCGACGAAGTTGAGAATGGCATCGCCGAGAAACTCCAGACGCTCGTTATTGCGCCCGGCGTAGCTGCGATGGCTCAGGGCCAGGAGCATCTGGTCCTTGTTCTTGAAGGTGTAGCCGAGCTTGCGCTCCAGGCGTTCAAGGGGAGCACTCATGCGGCCACCCGTGGGTTATTCAACGCGTTGTTCAAATCAACATCCTGAAAGACTGTTTTGCTGTGGATCGCCCCTGTTCAGGTGGCGAAATCTCCCGATCCCTGAGAACACAGCCTATGTCAGAAAAGCATTCGGCGCTGTCTGTCAGACAACGCCGATGGGTATCAATGGATCAGGCCGACCCGCGACAGGTTGGGCATATGGCTGAGCTTGGGCTCTGGCCAGCTCATCCAGACCGCGAAGGCCTTGCCGACGATGTTGCGGTCCGGGACCATGCCGTGCAGCTCTTTAGGAATGTTCGGGTCATCCCAGTAACGGCTGTCGTTGGAGTTGTCGCGGTTGTCGCCCATCATGAAGTAATGGCCAGCCGGCACGGTCCATTGCTGGTCCGGCGGCATGCGATAGCGGCTCATCTCCTTGCGGATCAGGTGCTCGGTCTCGCCCAGCTTTTCCTTGTACAGCTCAGCGCTGCCCAGGGTGCCTGGCTCGGTACCGACCAACTGCTCGGCGACCGGCTGACCGTTGACATACAAACGCTTGTCGCTGGTATAGCGGATCTGGTCGCCCGGCAGGCCGACCACGCGCTTGATGTAGTTGACGTTCGGGTCGCTTGGATAGCGGAACACCATCACGTCCCCGCGCTGCGGATCACCCACGTCGATGACCTTTTTATCGATCACCGGCAGACGAATGCCGTAGGAGAACTTGTTCACCAGGATGAAGTCGCCGACTTCCAGGGTCGGTTTCATCGACCCGGAAGGGATCTGGAACGGCTCGACCAAGAACGAGCGCAATACCAGCACGATGAACAGCACCGGGAAGAACGACTTGCCGTACTCGACCAGCAACGGCTCCTTGTTCAGCTTCTCGACCACAGCCATTTCGGGCTGAGTGACACTGCCCTGGTAGTTGGCGATCGCTGCGCGCCGGCGCGGGGCCAGGAACAGCAGGTCGATCAGACCCAACAAGCCACAGACTGCGACGGCGATGACGAGCAACAGCGGGAAATTTAGCGACATAGGACCTAGCTATCCAACCTGAGCACGGCGAGGAAGGCCTCTTGTGGAATCTCCACATTGCCCACCTGTTTCATGCGTTTCTTACCGGCCTTCTGCTTCTCCAGCAGCTTGCGTTTACGGCTAACGTCACCACCGTAGCACTTGGCCAGTACGTTCTTTCTGAGCGCCTTGACAGTGGTACGCGCAACGATCTGCCCGCCAATGGCGGCCTGGATCGCAACGTCGAACATCTGCCGAGGAATCAGTTCCTTCATCTTCTCGGTCAACGCACGACCTTTGTAGTGCGCGTTATCGCGGTGCACGATCAGTGCCAGGGCGTCGACCTTGTCGCCGTTGATCAGCACGTCCAGTTTGACCAGGTTGGCCGACTGGTAGCGATCGAAATGATAGTCCAGCGAGGCATAACCGCGGCTGGTCGACTTCAGGCGGTCGAAGAAGTCCAGCACCACCTCGTTCATCGGCAGGTCATAACGCACCTGCACCTGCGAGCCGAGGAACTGCATGTCGCGCTGCACGCCACGCTTCTCGATGCACAGGGTGATGACGTTACCCAGGTGCTCTTGCGGCACGAGGATGTTGGCCTGCACGATCGGCTCGCGGAAATCTTCGACCGACGACACGTCCGGCAGCTTGGACGGGTTGTCGACGTAGATGGTTTCGCCGGTCTTGAGCTTGACCTCGAAGATTACGCTTGGCGCGGTGGTGATCAGGTCCAGGTCGTATTCGCGCTCCAGGCGCTCCTGGATGATTTCCATGTGCAGCATGCCGAGGAAGCCGCAACGGAAGCCGAAGCCCAGTGCGTCGGAGCTTTCCGGCAGGTATTGCAGCGACGAGTCGTTCAGGGTCAGTTTCTGCAACGCGTCGCGGAAATCCTCGAAATCGTCGGAACTGACCGGGAACAGGCCGGCATACACCTGCGGTTGGATCTTCTTGAAGCCTGGCAATACTTCGACTTCAGGGGTAGCGGACAGGGTCAGGGTGTCACCGACCGGTGCACCATGAATGTCTTTGATGCTGGCGATGATGAAGCCCACTTCGCCAGCCTTGAGGTCTGCGGTCTGGGTGTGCTTGGGGGTGAATACACCGACGCTGTCGACCAGGTGCACCTTGCCGGTGGACTTGACCAGAATCTTGTCGCCCTTCTTCACCCGACCATGGCGCACACGCACCAGCGACACGACCCCAAGGTAGTTGTCGAACCAGGAGTCGATGATCAGCGCTTGCAGGGGCGCGTCGATATCGCCTTCGGGGGCAGGAATGGTCTGTACCAGGCGTTCGAGCACTTCGTCGACGCCCATGCCGCTCTTGGCGCTGCAAGCCACGGCGTCGGTAGCGTCGATGCCGATGATCTTCTCGATCTCGTCCTTGACGCGGTCCGGGTCGGCCTGGGGCAGGTCCATCTTGTTCAGCACTGGCATGACTTCCAGGCCTTGCTCGATGGCGGTGTAGCAGTTGGCGACCGACTGTGCTTCGACACCTTGACCGGCGTCCACCACCAGCAGCGCGCCCTCACAGGCGGCCAGCGAACGGCTGACTTCATAGGTGAAGTCGACGTGGCCGGGGGTGTCAATGAAGTTCAGCTGGTAGGTCTTGCCGTCCTGGGCCTTGTAATGCAGCGTGACGCTGTGGGCCTTGATGGTAATACCGCGCTCGCGCTCCAGGTCCATGGAGTCCAGGACCTGGGCTTCCATTTCGCGCGCCGACAGGCCACCGCACATCTGGATGAAACGGTCGGCCAGCGTCGACTTGCCATGGTCGATGTGGGCGATGATGGAGAAATTGCGGATATGACTCAAATCACTCACGGGTCAACACTCGGAAAAGGCTGCGAGCCGGACGCCCGCCGAAAAATAGCCGGGAATTGTACCTTAAGCCGATGGCTTATGGGAGATTCCTGATCGGCAGTCATGGCATCTACGTGCTGAAGCGTGGGAGCGGGCTTGCGCCCCCGCGATTGCCGGCTGATCAAGTAGAGAGGGGGCTTGGTCGCTCGCAATCGCGGGGCAAGCCCGCTCCCACAGTGCATGAAACGTTCAATCAGCGACGAAAAAGGGCAGCCGAAGCTGCCCTTTCCTACCTTGTTACCGGATTATTCAGCCAGTTTGAAGGTGATGAAGCTGGCGCGCCCCTGACGCAGAACGCGCATGGACACCGAACGGTTCTTCGGCAGGCCCTTGGCGATCTCGGTGAACTCCTTGGCGTTGCTGATCGCCTGGTTGTTCAGGTGGCTGATGACGTCGCCCGGACGCAGACCGATCAGCGCCGCAGGGCCGTCCTGAACTTCCTTGATGACCACACCACCCTTGAGCTCAAGCGATTTTTTCTGCTCGGCGGTCAGGTCAGTCACCGAGACGCCCAGACGGTTGCTGCTGCGCTCGGCGCCGCCTTGGGCACCGGTACCAATATCGGCGTCATCTTCCGGCAGTGCGCCGACGGTGACATCGAGGTTCTGCCGCTTGCCGTTGCGGATGATCTCAAGCTTGGCCTTGGCGCCGTCCTTGAGGCTGCCGACCAAGTGCGGCAGATCGGCCGACATGACGATCGGCTGACCATTCATGCTGAGGATTACATCACCGACCTGCAGGCCACCTTTGGCAGCCGGGCCGTCTTCCAGAACCTGAGCGACCAAGGCACCGGCTGGTTTGTCGAGGCCAAACGATTCTGCCAGGTCTTTGTTGACCTCCTGGATCACCACGCCGAGCCAGCCGCGGTTGACCTTGCCGTCTTTCTTCAGTTGGTTGGAGACATCCAGCGCCACGTCGATCGGGATAGCGAAGGACAGGCCCATGAAGCCCCCGGAGCGGGTGAAGATCTGCGAGTTGATGCCGACCACTTCGCCTTTCATGTTGAACAGCGGGCCACCGGAGTTACCTGGGTTGATCGCCACGTCAGTCTGGATGAACGGCACATAGGTGTCGTTAGGCAGGGTACGACCCTTGGCGCTGACGATCCCTTTGGTCACCGAATGATCGAAGCCAAACGGCGAACCGATGGCCAGCACCCACTCCCCGACCTTGAGCTTCTCGGAGTCGCCCAGCTTTACCGTTGGCAGGTTTTTGCCTTCGACCTTGAGCAGGGCCACGTCGGTGCGCGGATCGGTACCGACCAGCTTGGCCTGCAGCTCGCTGCGATCGGACAGGCGCACGATGATTTCGTCGGCGTCGGCCACGACATGGTTGTTGGTCAGCACGTAGCCATCACTGGAAATGATGAAGCCCGAGCCGAGCGACTGCGCTTCACGCTGGCGGTCGCCACGCGGCGAACGCGGCTGTTGCGGCATATTGCGCTCGAAGAACTCGCGGAACATCGGTGGCAGCCCTTCGAGATCGGGCATGGTCCCGGCGGCGAGGCGGTCCGGCAGCTTCTGTTTGGTACTGATGTTGACCACGGCCGGCGAGGCCTGCTCCACCAGGGTAGTGAAGTCCGGCAGGGCTTCTTCGGCCTGAGCGCTGAGCACCTGACCGAGCATGAGCACGGCGGCGAACATCGACAGATAGGATTTCAAGCGTGGTATTGACATACGGCTCCCGTCACAACGAGCGTAGTTAGCAGTAAGACCCCTGCTGACGCAGGCAAGGCCAGACCTCAAGAAGTCTGACCTATAGAAAATTTACGAGGGGATTGCAAATGACAATGCTTTAATTTCATTTCAGCCCCGTGTTTTCGGGGCTGATGAAAGGGCGCTGAAGGTCATTACTGACGCGCCTGAGCATCCTGCGCCCGCATGGACAATGCCACACGTTCGGCGGTACCCAAAGGAATCTCTCCAACCACGGTCACCATGACTTTGCCATTGGGCGTGTTGAGTTGGCGCGAAACGGCCACGGTTGGGCCTAACTGGGTTCGAATATCGTTGCCCGAGCTGCCCTTGACCGGCTCCAGGAACACAGAGAAGCGCGCCAGACCGTCGTCATACATCAAGCTGCTGACCGTACTGTTGCGCGAAGCGTCGCGCCGGCTGGAGCTGTTGATCAGCTCGAAGCCTGGCGGCAGCCAGTCTGAGCGCCAAGCCGCCGTAGAACCGCCAGACGCCGAGGCAACTGACTGGACAGGCTTGCACGAGGCACTGGCATGCAGCTCTTGATCGCTTGGGGCGGTGGTATCCAAACGGGTCATCTGGAAGCGCTCGAGCAACTGGCCCTTGTCGTTGAGCATCAACGAGCGCAGGGGCAATCCAGTCTCACGGTCCAGATGTAATTCGAAGGCGTAACGATGCTGGTCGCGGGGAGTAAGCGTGACAATCACCGCATCGCGATCAGCGACCCGGGATTTACCCGCAACCCTCAAGTCGTACCAGCTCATCAGCTTGAGCGGATCGAGCATGCGCGGCGCAGAGTCAGGTGGCGTTGCCACCCCGCTGGCCAGAGCCCCGCTAACGCACTGCACCTTGCCATCGACGCGCACGATTTCCTGGGCCGCGCCATCGAGCTGCAACAGCCGCTCGCTGACCGTGCCATTGTGCACACGGTGCCAGATATCGTGGGAAGAGAAGCTGCCGTTACGTTCGTAAACGAAGGAACCCTGGTAACTCTGTACTTGCTCGGCTCGTGCCAGCTTGTTCAACCACTCACTCGCCTCAGGCGAGGAGTTGGCTGCCAACGCTGGCACCGTCATGCAGCTGCCTAGTAGCAGCGACAGGAGAGGTAGCGCGCGCATGATCCTCCTTACTAGCGGTTTTCCAGGCTGGCAGCGCGGGCGTATGGCAGAGCGGTTTCAGTGCCCTTGAGCGCAGATTCCTGGGCGTGCTGACGCAGGTAGCCTGGCAGACGCTGATCCCAGCCGGCCTGGTTCTGCAGCACACCATTGGCCATTGGCCCGGTCGGTTGCTCACTGCTTTCACTATAGCCTGCCAATACAGCTGGGCCTTGTGTTTGCGGCATGCTCAGACCTTGCTGTGCCGGTTGCTGGGCAGCCAGTTCGCTACCGGTGATTTCATCTTGGTTGTACAGGCGTACACCTGCCAGCACCGCAACGGTCACCGAGGCAGCTACAGCCAGACGGCCGATGCTACGCCATGGGCCCTGCTTGACCTTGGCCGGCACGGCTTCATCAGCCAGTGCTGCAGACACCGCCGAGGCGATATCCAGCTTAGGCAGCAGCAGTTCCTTGTGCATCGCTGCGCGGGCAACCTGGTAACGCGACCAGGTGGCACGGGTGTCTGCGTCATCGACGGCGCTGAGCACCCGACGCAATTCCAGTTCGTCCGCTTCGTTATCCATCACCGCGGACAGCGATTCCTGCAAAGCTTCACGACTCATGGCGGTTCCTCTCTTGGCTGTCGCCGCTGTCTCAGGATTCCTGCAACAACGGCTGCAGGGCTTTATCAATGGCCTCCCGAGCGCGGAAGATTCGAGAGCGCACGGTACCCACCGGACATTGCATGACGCTCGCAATGTCCTCGTAACTCAGACCATCAAATTCACGCAAAGTTAGAGCAGTGCGTAGATCTTCTGGCAGTTGCTGGATGGTGCGATGGACGGTGCCTTCGATTTCATCCCGCAACAACGAGCGCTCTGGGGACTCGAGATCCTTGAGACCATGATCGCCGTCGTAAAACTCCGCATCCTCGGAGCTCACATCGCTGTCTGGGGGCCGTCTACCACGGGACACCAGATAGTTTTTCGCCGTATTGATGGCGATGCGGTACAGCCAGGTATAAAACGCACTGTCTCCGCGGAAATTTCCAAGCGCTCGGTACGCCTTGATAAAGGCTTCCTGCGCTACATCCTGGGCTTCATGGGTGTCGTGTACGAAACGCACGATCAACCCGAGAATCTTGTGCTGATACTTCAGCACCAACAGATCGAACGCTCGCCTGTCGCCGCGCTGTACGCGCTCAACAAGCTGCTGATCCTCTTCCTGGGTTAGCATGAACACTCCTCAGTGAACTCGAAGGAGCGTTGCCACAGCCATCGTTCAGGCTTGCAACCATAGACTCGGGCTTTGCGCAAAAGTTCTCCCCTCCAAGCAAGTTTCCTGCGGCCTCTGGTCGGCTCGCACGAAAAACACACAGCGCGGTCACGGCCGGCTGCGTCGATAATCGGGTCTCGAATACGCAGGTGTCAGCCCGGATCGAGCTACCGCCCTGCGTCGCCTTGGCATTTGTGGCGTATGGGCAGCCTTCATAGGATTTCCCGGCATGTCGGAAAGTTCCCACGAAGATCACCATCGCTACGCAAGCGCCATTGGAAATCAGGCGCCTGGGGCTGCTATAAAGGCAACCCGGCTATGTTTCACGATAGTTTCACAATGCCATCTGCGCATGACTATTGTGCCGTTCCCCTACCCCAGATTACTAGTGTCCCGACATGAGCCAACAATTCCAACATGATGTCCTGGTGATCGGCAGTGGTGCAGCTGGCCTGAGCCTGGCCCTCAACCTTCCCAGCCACCTGCGCATTGCCATCTTGAGCAAGGGCGACCTGGCCAATGGCTCGACGTTCTGGGCTCAGGGTGGGGTCGCAGCGGTGCTGGACGACACCGATACCGTGCAATCGCATGTCGAGGACACGCTCAATGCCGGCGGCGGCCTGTGCAACGAAGACGCCGTGCGCTTCACCGTCGAGCACAGCCGCGAAGCCATCGAGTGGCTGATCGAGCAAGGCGTGCCTTTCACCCGCGACGAGCATGCCAGCGTCGACGACGGCGGTTTCGAGTTTCACCTGACCCGCGAAGGCGGTCATAGCCACCGACGCATCATCCATGCCGCCGACGCCACTGGCGCGGCAATCTTCACCACCCTGCTGGAACAAGCCCGCAAGCGCTCGAACATTGCCTTGCTGGAACAGCGGGTGGCGGTCGACCTGATCACCGAACGGCGCCTGGGCCTGGATGGCCAACGCTGCCTGGGTGCCTACGTGCTTGACCGCAATACCGGCGAGGTCGACACCTTTGGCGCACGCTTCACGGTGCTGGCCACGGGCGGCGCAGCCAAGGTCTATCTGTATACCAGCAATCCCGACGGTGCCTGCGGCGATGGCATCGCCATGGCCTGGCGCGCCGGCTGTCGGGTGGCCAACCTTGAGTTCAACCAGTTTCATCCGACCTGCCTGTACCACCCACAGGCCAAGAGCTTCCTGGTAACCGAGGCCCTGCGCGGCGAAGGCGCCCTGCTGCGACTGCCCAATGGCGAACGCTTCATGCCGCGCTTTGACCCGCGTGAAGAGCTGGCCCCACGCGATATCGTCGCCCGCGCGATCGACCACGAGATGAAGCGCCTGGGCGTGGATTGCGTCTATCTGGACATCACCCACAAGCCGGCTGATTTCATCAAGAGCCACTTCCCCACAGTCTATGAGCGCTGCCTGACCTTCGGCATCGACATTACCCGCCAGCCCATCCCAGTGGTGCCGGCCGCCCATTACACCTGCGGCGGGGTCATGGTCGATGATCGCGGTCATACCGATGTGCCGGGCCTGTACGCCATTGGCGAGACCAGCTTTACCGGCCTGCACGGCGCCAACCGCATGGCCAGCAACTCGCTGTTGGAGTGCTTTGTCTATGGTCGCTCGGCTGCGGCAGACATCGAGGCGCATCTTGAGCAGATCAGCATGCCGACCGCCCTGCCCTGCTGGGATGCCAGCCAGGTCACCGACTCGGACGAAGATGTGATCATTGCCCACAACTGGGACGAGCTGCGCCGGTTCATGTGGGACTATGTGGGGATCGTGCGCACCAACAAGCGCCTACAGCGGGCGGAGCACCGGGTGCGGTTGCTGCTCGATGAGATCGATGAGTTCTACAGCAACTACAAGGTCAGCCGCGATTTGATCGAGTTGCGCAACCTGGCACAAGTTGCGGAGCTGATGATTCGTTCGGCCATGCAGCGCAAGGAAAGCCGGGGATTGCATTACACCCTGGACTATCCAGGAATGCTGCCTGAAGCGCGTGACACTGTTCTGGACCCACGCTGAAGCAAGACACGCCACGTTATCTGCTGGCTATCGGCGCCCAACGTCTGCGGCTGAACTTCAGCCGCAGGCGTAAGCGCCGATGCTGATCCACCCCCAGCGCGTCTTTGGGGATGCACTGACTTTGACTGATACGCCGTCCTTCGCGCACGAAACGCAACACCACTAGGCGCGGCAAGGCAATACTGTCAGGCAGTAACCGCACAGGCTGCCAGCCATGAGCACGGCTGAACAGCCGCCAACCCTGCGGATCGCGGCGTAGACCGGTGATGGCCTCGGGGTGCGTCAGAAGAATTCGCCGGGGAATGGCCCAACGAGCGTGGGCAATGCCGATCAACAAAACCACTATTGTCAGCCACCAGGGCAGCGCACTCAGCCAGAGGGCCATGAGCGCCAGCGCCTGACATGCCAGATACGCCGTCAGCAACAGGCGCGAGCCCTGCCAACGGCATTCGAAGTGTTCACTTGGGCTGGACACGGTCCAAGATGATGCGAACCATGCGTTGCAGCTCTGGATCTTCCGATTCGGTGCGCTCCATGAACCAGCCGAACATGTCCTGATCTTCGCAGGAGAGCAGGCGAACATACAGCTCGCGGTCCACTTCGCTCAGCGTGGGATAGACCTCCTGGGTGAATGGCACCAGCAGCACGTCCAGTTCCAGCATGCCGCGGCGGCTGTGCCAGAAAAGCCGGTTGAGTTCAGTTTGTTCGACCATGGGGCCCTCCTCGAATGGCCGGCCAGTATACAGCGCGGCGAAGCCAGCGGCACAAGGCGTTGGTCTAGTCACCTACCTATTTTGTTACCGGCGTTCTATGATGGCCGCCAGTCTTTAGTAACCGCGATGACCCATGGCCGACTCTGCTTTCTTCTGCCCCCTGTCCCACGAGGGCATTCTCGCCGTCCGCGGCTCCGACGCGGGCAAATTCCTGCAAGGCCAATTGACCTGCAACCTCAACTACCTGAGCCAGGAGCAATCGAGCCTTGGCGCTCGGTGCATGGTCAAGGGCCGCATGCAGTCGAGCTTCCGCATCCTGCCCGAGGGCAACGGCTTTTTGCTGGCGATGGCCAGCGGCCTGCTCGAGGCGCAGCTTGCTGACTTGAAAAAGTACGCGGTGTTCTCCAAGGCCAGCCTGACCGACGAAAGCGCGGCCTGGGTTCGCTTTGGTCTTGAACAAGGCGACGCGGCCCTGCACGCCTTGGGTCTGGCAGCGCCTGGCGATGCTGGCGCTACCGTTCGTCATGAGGGCTTGATCGCTGTTGCTGTCTCGCCTGGACGTGTGGAGCTCTGGGCTCCTGCCGAACAAGCCGCCGCCGTGCGCGAACGACTCGCCGCCAGCTTGCCCGAAGGCAGCCTCAACGATTGGCTGCTGGGCCAGATCCGCGCCGGTATCGGCCAGGTGATGGAGCAGACCCGCGAGCTGTTCATCCCGCAGATGATCAACCTGCAGGCTGTCGGCGGCGTGAGCTTCAAGAAAGGCTGCTACACCGGCCAGGAAATCGTCGCCCGCATGCAGTACCTGGGCAAGCTCAAGCGCCGCCAGTATCGCCTGGCCCTGGCCCAGGATGAGATCCCTGCGCCCGGCACCGAAGTGTTTTCGCCCACTCACAGCTCCTCGGTCGGCGAAGTGGTGATTGCCGCCCACGCCCACGCTGGTTGCGAACTGCTGGCAGTGCTGACCGCCGATTCGGTAGAGGACGACAACCTGCACCTGGGCAGCCCAGAAGGCCCACGCCTGACCCTGCTGAGCCTGCCTTACGAACTGGACCGCGACCGGGAAATCCAACGCTGACCAGCCCGCCCCGCCCACAAGCGGGGCCGCCCCATTGCGGTAGAGAAATCCATGAACAAGCTGGCCGAGATGGTTCAAGCGCAGTTGCTCGCAGCCATCGACAACGATGACTTGGTCTTGCCGACCCTGCCGGAAGTCGCCCTGAGCATCCGCGAGGCCGCCGAGGACAGCGAAATCAGCGTGGCCGCGTTGAGCAAGGTGATCGGCCGCGACGCCGCGCTGTCGGCGCGCCTGATCAAGGTGGTCAACAGCCCCCTGTTGCGCGCCGCCGTCGAGGTCACCGACCTGCACACCGCGATTACCCGCCTGGGCATCAACTACAGCTGCAACCTGGCCATTGGCCTAGTGATCGAGCAGATCTTCCATGCCCGCTCACCGGCGGTGGAACAGAAGCTGCGGGATATCTGGGCCAATAGCCTGGAAGTGGCAGGCATCAGCTATGAGCTGAGTCGGCGCTACACCCAGCTCAAGCCTGACCAGGCCACCCTTGGCGGCTTAGTGCATCAGATCGGCGCATTGCCGGTATTGATCTACGCCGAAGAGCACAATGAGCTGTTGTCGGACCCGGTCTGCCTGCATTACGTGATCGAGCAGATTCAACCCGCCTTGGGCGACAAGATTCTCAGCGCCTGGGAGTTTCCCGAGCAGTTGGTCAAGCTGCCGAGCGAAGTTCAGGACCTGGACCGGCGCACGGACAAGGTCGACTACATCGACATCGTGCAGATCGCCCGCTGCCTGAGCCAACGCGGCCGCAGCCGCCCCCTGGCCGCCCTGCCCGCTTATCGGCACCTGGGGCTGCCTTATGGGACCGAGCTGGATGTGGCGGATCTGCTTGAGGCGCGGAGTATGTTGCGCTAACGCCGCAGAGTTGGCTCGTGGGAGCGTGTCGCATCTAGTCGGCGATGAAGCTCACCCGCACCTTCAAGCCGCCATTCTGGCCATCGTGCAAACTGATCTGCGCCAAATGCGCACGGCAGATCTCGCCAACGATCGCCAAGCCCAGGCCACTGCCCTGCGCGCTGCGCCGATAGAAGCGCTCAAACACCCGCTCGCGCTCGTCCTCGGGAATCCCCGGGCCATCGTCTTCGACTTCAAGAACCGCCGGCGCCAGCACCCGCAGGATCACGTTGCCACCTGCAGGTGTATGGGCCAGGGCGTTGTCGACCAGATTGCTCAACAGTTCGTTGAGCAGGGTTGGCTCACCCCTGAGCCACACAGGCGACTCGGCCTCCAGCGCCAGAGACACACCCCGGGCATGGGCCAGCGGCGCCATGGCCATACCCAAGTCGCGCGCCAACTGACTCAGGTCCAAGCGCTGGGCACCGCCCTCGGCAATCGCCCGCGCGCCATTCTCCACCCGCGCCAGGGATAACAACTGGTTGGCCAAGTGGGTCAGCCGGTCAGTGCCTTGTGCGGCAGACTCCAGGGTCTGGCGCCATTCCTGCGGCTCGTGCGAGCGCAGACCCAATTCGACCCGCGCCTTGAGCGCCGCCAAGGGCGTTCGCAACTCATGGGCGGCATCGGCGATAAATTGTGCCTGACGTTCGAACTGGCCGCGCAGACGCTCGGTAAAGTGGTTGAGCGCCCGCACCAGCGGACCTAGCTCGCGCTGCACCTGGACCACCGGCAACGCTCGCAGGTCATCAGGCTGACGTTCTTCCACCGCCGTGCGCAAGCGCTCCAGCGGGCGCAGCGCGGCGCTGATGGCAAACCAGACCATCACCAATGCCCCCAGCGCCAGCATCCCCAGGCGCAGCAGGGTGTCGGCCATCAACCCGCGCGCCATGCTCACCCGCGCCTCTTCGGTCTCGGCCACCCGAATCTCGGCCATGCCATTCATGTTCGGCTCGCTGACCGGCTTGAGCAAACTGACCACGCGCACGTCCTGGCCCAGATAGGTGGCGTTGTAGAAGCGCGCCAGGGCTGGATAGTCGTCCGTGCGTGGCGTACCGGGTGGCGGTGGCGGCAGGTTCTCGTAACCGGAGATCAGCCGCTGGTGAATATCCAACACTTGGTAGTAGATGCGTCCGGCGCTGTCGTAGGCGAAGGTGTCCAATGCCACGTAGGGCACATCAGCGCTCAAGGTGCCGTCACGCTGCGACAGGCCCGCGGCAATGGTCCGCGCCGAGGCCAGCAAGGTTCGGTCATAGGCGGTGTCGGCGGCCTCGCGACCGTTCCAGTAGGCGCTCAGGCCGCTGGCCAGCATCAGCACCACCAGCAACAACGCCAGGTTGGCCAGCAGGCGTCCGCGCAGGCTGGTGCTGTCACGCATCGCGGTGCTCGAGCAGATAGCCAAGGCCACGGAAGGTCACGATCGCCACCGGATGGCCATCGAGCTTCTTGCGCAGGCGGTGGATGTAGATTTCTATGGCGTCGGGGCTGGCGTCCTCATCCAGACCGAACACCTGGGCGGCCACCTGTTCTTTGCTCATCACCCGACCCGGCCGGGCGATCAGCGCTTCGAGCACACCCTGCTCACGCGACGTCAGCGCCAGGTGCTCTTCACCCAAGCTGAAGCGGCGGGTATCCAGGTCGTACACCAGCGGGCCGCAACGTTGTTGGCGCTCGCCGCCCAACACACTGCGGCGCAGCAGCGCCTTGACCCGCGCCTCAAGCTCGGTGAGCTCGAACGGCTTGGCCAGGTAGTCGTCAGCGCCCAGGTTCAGCCCATGGACCCGATCCTTGACGTCACTGCGCGCGGTGAGCATCAGCACCGGCAGGGTTTTGCCGCGCGCGCGCAGGCGGGCCAGCACCTCGAAGCCGTCCATGCGCGGCAAGCCGACGTCGAGCACGGCCACCGCGTACTCCTCGCTGGCCAAGGCCAGGTCGGCGGCGATGCCGTCGTGCAACACGTCCACGGTCAGCCCATGACTCTTGAGCGCCTGGGCCACGCTTTCGGCCAGTTGCAGGTGGTCTTCGACCAGCAGCACTCGCATCGGTTTTCTCCCTGCTTGGTTAGGTCGGGTGGCGCGGAGTGTACCGCCGTCATCGAGACTGTGAAGCCCCCGAGCGTTTCCTTTCACCCTGAAAGGTTAGCGAAAGGTTGGTTACCTAGCATCGCACCACGGTCGCTCCATGCGCCGACTATAAGCACCAGCAAGGTGCAAACCGATAAGAACAATAAACGGAGTCATCCTCGATGCTGCAAGCACAGCCGCAGGCGTTCGCGCCCACCCGTTCCCTTCGCACCCGTCCGTCTGCCCTCGCCAGCGCCTTTGCGCTTGCCAGTGTCGCTCCTGTCAGCCAGGCCGCATTCTTCGAAGACAGCAGCGCCACCTTCGAAACCCGCAACATGTACTTCAATCGCGACTTCCGTGACGGCACCAGCAGCCAGCAGTCCAAGCGCGACGAGTGGGCCCAGGGCTTCATGCTCAACTTCGAGTCCGGCTACACCGAAGGCACCGTCGGTTTTGGCTTGGACGCGCTGGGGATGGTCGGCGTCAAGCTCGACTCCAGTAAAGACCGCACCGACACCGGCCTGCTGCCGACCCATGATGACGGCAAGGCTGCCGACGAGTATTCCAAGCTGGGCCTGACCGGCAAGGTCAAGGTATCGAAGACCGAGCTGAAGGTCGGCTCGCTGATTCCTGAACTGCCCACCCTGCAGCCCAACGATGGCCGCATCCTGCCGCAAACCTTCCAGGGCGGCCTGCTGACCTCCAACGAGATCAGCGACCTGACCATCACCGGTGGGCGCCTGGAAAAAGCCAAGGACCGCAACGACACCAACTGGGAAGACATCGCCCTCAACAACAAGAACGGCCGTTTCGGTGGCACCTTCGCCGCCGACAACTACGACCTGGCCGGCCTTGACTATAAGTTCAGCGATCGCATCACCGGCAGCTACCACGTCGCCCAACTCGACGATATCTATCGCCAGCACTTCGTCGGCATGGTCGCCACCCAGCCCTGGGGCCCGGGCACTTTCGGCGCCGACCTGCGCCTGGCGATCAGCGACGACCAAGGCCAGGCCCGTGCCGGCAAGATCGACAACACCACTGCCAACGGCATGCTCAGCTACGCCCTGGGCGGGCACAAGGTCAGCGGCGCGTACCAGCATTTGTCCGGCGACAGCGCCTTCCCCTATGTCGATGGCGCCGACCCGTACCTGGTCAACTTCGTCCAGATCAATGACTTCGCCGGGGCTGACGAGCACTCCTGGCAACTGCGCTACGACTACAACTTCGCCTCCTTAGGCATTCCCGGCCTGACCTTCATGACCCGTTACATCAGCGGCGACAACGTCAGCCGCGCCGATGGCAGCGAGGGCAAGGAGTGGGAACGCAACACCGAGTTCAAGTACGTGGTACAAAGCGGCCCGTTGAAAAACGTCGCCGTGCGCCTGCGAAACGCCACCTTCCGCTCCAATTTTGCCCGCGACGCCGACGAAGTTCGGCTGCTGGTGAGCTACAGCGTGGCGCTGTGGTAACCCAATAACAACAATGCTCACGGAGATAGACGATGACCTTTTCACTGCGCCGCCTCGTCCTCGCCACTGGCTGCCTGCTGCTCGCCGGCAACGCCCTGGCCGCTGAACCGAAACGCCCCGAATGTATTGCCCCGGCCTCCCCTGGCGGCGGCTTCGACCTGACCTGCAAGCTGGTGCAAAGCGCCCTGGTCAACGAGAAGATCCTCAGCAAACCGATGCGCGTCACCTACATGCCTGGCGGTGTCGGCGCGGTGGCCTACAACGCCGTAGTCGCCCAGCGCCCGGGCGATGCCGGCACCCTGGTGGCCTGGTCCAGTGGCTCGTTGCTCAACCTGGCCCAAGGCAAGTTCGGCCGCTTCGACGAGAACGCGGTGAAATGGCTGGCGGCGGTAGGCACCAGCTATGGCGCCATTGCGGTGAAAAACGATTCGCCCTACAAGAACCTCGACGATTTGGTCGCGGCCTTGAAGAAAGATCCGAGCAAAGTGGTGATCGGCTCCGGCGGCACCGTCGGTAGCCAGGACTGGATGCAGACCGCGCTGATCGCCAAGGCTGCCGGAATCAACCCGCGCGACTTGCGTTACGTAGCCCTGGAAGGCGGCGGCGAAATCGCCACCGCACTGCTCGGCGGACACATTCAGGTCGGCTCCACTGACATTTCCGACTCCATGCCGCATATCCAGAGCGGCAACATGCGCATCCTTGCGGTGTTCTCCGAGAACCGCCTGGACGAGCCCGAAATGAAGAACATCCCCACCGCCAAGGAACAGGGCTACGACATTGTCTGGCCGGTGGTACGCGGCTTCTACCTGGGGCCAAAGGTCAGCGATGAGGACTACGCCTGGTGGAAAGCCTCGTTCGACACGCTGCTCAAATCCGAAGAGTTCGCCAAGCTGCGTGACCAGCGTGAGCTGTTCCCGTTCGCCATGACCGGTGAAGAGCTCGATGGCTATGTGAAGAAGCAGGTTGCTGACTACAAGGCGCTAGCCCGGGAATTTGGGTTGATCCAGTAAGTGAACCTGCTGGGTGCCCTTGCTTAAGACTGGTGTTGGCCGCTTTGGGGCTGCTATGCAGCCCTTCGCGGGCCAGCCCGCTCCCACAGTTCTTCAGACCGACGCGGTCCCTGTGGGAGCGGGCTTGCCCGCGAAGAGCCGCACAGCGGCTCCAGAACCTCAGCAGCAACCCGCCCTAAAGGCCGGCACCGTGCCCGAATACCCGTATCGAGGATTCCTTGATGATCCTGCAACGCCTGTTCGCCCTCATTCTGCTGGCGCTCTGCGCCGCCCTGGCAGTGATGGCCTGGCCTTACCAGGCCGCGTTTTCCTATGAACCGGTAGGCCCACGCGCCTATCCCTTGCTGATGCTCGGCCTGATGAGCCTGGGCCTGTTGTACCTGGCCATTCGCCCCACGCCCATCGTGCACAAGGACGACGAGCCACCACTGGACCGCGAAACCCTGCTCAAGATCACCGCCTGCGTGGGCCTGCTGATCGTCTTCGCCAGCACCTTCGAGGCCCTGGGCTTCGTGCTCAGCGCGATCCTGGTCGGCGTGCCGATGGCCCGTCTGTATGGCGGCCGCTGGCTGCACAGCGCGATCGTCGTGGTGGGCATGAGCCTGTTCCTGTACTGGCTGTTCGACCGCGTGATGGACGTGCCCCTGCCCCTTGGCCTGCTTGACGTTCTGGAGAACTGACACATGGATACCTTGAGCTACCTGGGCCAGGGCTTCGGCGTCGCCCTGAGCCCTTACAACCTGGTTACCGCCCTGACCGGCACCCTGATCGGCACCGTGGTCGGCCTGCTGCCGGGCCTGGGGCCAATCAATGGCGTGGCGTTGCTGATCCCGATTGCCTTTGCCCTCGGCCTGCCACCAGAGTCGGCGCTGATCCTGCTGGCGGCGGTGTACCTGGGCTGCGAATACGGCGGACGCATCAGCTCGATCCTGCTGAACATCCCCGGTGAAGCCTCCACCGTGATGACTACCCTCGACGGCTACCCGATGGCCCGCCAGGGCCTGGCTGGGGTGGCCTTGTCGCTGTCGGCCTGGAGTTCGTTCATCGGCGCCTTCATTGCCACCTGCGGCATGGTCCTGTTCGCGCCGCTGCTGGCGAAATGGGCGATCGCTTTTGGCCCGGCGGAATACTTCGTGTTGATGGTGTTTGCCATCGTCGCCCTCGGCGGCATGGCCGGCGACAAACCGCTGAAGACCTTTATCGCCGCCCTGATCGGCCTGTTCCTGTCGGCGGTCGGCATCGACGCCAACAGCGGTGTGTACCGCTTCACCGGTGACAGCGTGCACCTGGCCGACGGCATTCAGTTCGTGGTCCTGGTGCTTGGTTTGTTCTCCATCAGCGAGATCCTTCTGCTGCTGGAAAAAACCCACCATGGCCACCAAGCGGTCAAGGCCACCGGACGCATGCTGTTCAACTTCAAGGAAGCGGCTTCGGTGTTCGTGGTCAACATCCGCTGCGGCCTGCTTGGCTTCATCATGGGTGTGTTGCCGGGTGCCGGCGCGACCCTGGCCAGCGCGGTTGCCTACATGACCGAGAAAAAGATCGCTGGCGCCAAGGGTAATTTCGGCAAGGGCGATGCCCGTGGCCTGGCGGCCCCGGAAACCGCCATTGGCGCCTCCTGCTGCGGCGCCCTGGTACCCATGCTGACCCTCGGGGTTCCCGGCTCGGGCACCACAGCGGTGATGATCGGCGCGCTGACCCTGTACAACATCACCCCAGGCCCGATGCTATTCGAACAGCAGCCGGACATCGTCTGGGGCCTGATCGCGTCGTTGTTCATCGCCAACATCATGCTGGTGATCCTCAACATCCCGATGATCCGCATCTTCACCCGCATCCTCGCCGTGCCGAACTGGGCGCTGGTGCCGGTGATCGCCATCATCACCGCGATCGGCGTGTACGCCGTGCATGCCACTACCTTCGACCTGTTCCTGATGGTCGGCATCGGCATCATGGGCTACATCCTGCGCAAGCTGGATTTCCCGCTGTCGCCGATCCTGCTCGGCTTCATTCTCGGTGGCTTGATGGAGCAGAACCTGCGGCGCGCCCTGTCGATCTCCAACGGCGAGCTGGGCATTCTCTGGTCGAGCCCGATCAGCATGGGTGTGTGGGTATTGACCATTTGCATGCTGAGCCTGCCGCTGCTGCGCATCTGGCGCCGCCGCAGCCTGCAACGTCGGGCCGTGGCGGATGCCTGATCGGTCGTTACCGCTGTTCTGGGCCACCGGGCTGGTCGGGCTGGCGGGCGGGTATCTCGCCAGCCTGGTCGGCTGGCCTTTGCCATGGATGGTCGGCTCGTTACTGGCGATCATCCTGGTGCGCTGCCTGACGCCTTGGCAGCTGACGGAGATCCCGAACGGGCGTAAATGCGGCCAGTGGATCATTGGCGTCGGCATTGGCCTGCACTTCACCCCGGCGGTGATCGAGCAGGTGGCTGGGCATTTCACGTTGATCGTGTTTGGCGCGCTGTTCACTACAGTGTCGAGCGTGATCGGCGTGTGGTTGCTGCGGCGCACTGGCGAGGACCGCGCCACGGCATTCTTCGCCAGCATGCCAGGCGGTTCGGGAGAGATGGTCAACCTTGGCGCGCGCAATGGCGCGGTGCTCAGCCAAGTAGCTGCGGCGCAAAGCCTGCGGGTGCTGGCGGTGGTGTTGTGCGTGCCGGCGCTGTTCAAATTTGTGGTCGGCGACGGCGTGCCGCTGAATCACGCCAACAGTGTTAGCTGGGGCTGGCTGGCGTTGATCGCACCGCTGGCCGTGCTGGTCGCCCTGGGTTGGCAGCGCCTGCGCCAGCCCAACCCCTGGCTGTTCGGGCCATTGTTGGTGGCGGCCTGCGTGAGCCTTGCCGGCAACCTGCAAATCGCCCTGCCCAATGGCGCCAGCCAGATTGGCCAGTGGTTGATCGGCAGCGGCCTGGCCTGCCATTTCAACCGGGCGTTCTTTCGCCGTGCCCCCTCGTTTTTGGGTCGTACTTTGGTTGCCAGCGCATTGAGCATGCTGATTGCCGCCAGCGCCGCCTGGGTGCTGAGCAGCCTTACCCATCTGGACTTGCGCTCACTGACGCTGGGCATGATGCCTGGCGGCATCGCCGAGATGAGCCTGACGGCCGAGACCTTGCAACTGTCGGTGCCGCTGGTGACAGCGATGCAGGTTATGCGTTTGCTGTTCGTGCTGTTTTTGGCGGAGCCGTTGTTTCGGCGTTGGAATGCCAGCCGCCAAAAGTAACGGGTTTAATACTCAGGAACATATAACGCCTTCTCGCACCACCCGGCTGTACCTTACAACGCAGGGCTCGGAGCGAATCACCGTGACGCAGCAGTACCTGGGCGTTGGTTTTGTAATTGATTGTTGAGAATAGCAACGCACCTCACGAACGCACTGATGTTGACCCTGATAGTGGTTACGGGTGAGCGTTGAAAGTTGCCTGCATTGGTCGCAGTGGCATCAGGATAGATTTCATAAAAATCTGCTTCTGCCCATTACCTTGCGCCAGCAAGGTTGCATTGGGCAGCGTCACGACAGCAGTGCCGCCTGGGGTTTCAGTGCCGACCAGTGTACGCACTTGTGCCGCGAGCAACTCCACCCCGTCGTAGAAGAACCTTACGAAGTGACCGGCCGCCTGCCCTTGGTAGAAGGTGAAAGTAATATCAGCATTTGCACCGCCAGCCGCATCGCGCTCGGTAATTTCATTAACCGTTGGCGAAATACGACCGCGAACTGAAACTGGGGTAAGGCTGGGGCTGACCGGTCCTCGATCAACGGGTACTGGGCCCACTGTGCGAAGATCGAGTGGCACGACCGCACGCGGTGAAGTCCCACGTGGCGTACCGTCTCGATACCATACGTATTCAACATGCAGCGTGTATGAGGACTGGCCGAGAAGCAGGGGTACTGCCAGATCTTCCCACTGCGCCGTTACGCTACGTGGATCGAAACTGGCAGAACTGCTAGGAAAAGGGCTTCTGCCCAAGTTAATCCCAAGAATCGACACCCAATAAAAAAGGAAGCCGAAGCTTCCTTTTCTCTAACCGCGCTTATCAGAAATCGTAGCGCAGTCCCAGGTTCACCCCGTAAGGCTGCTCGATGTGCTTACCATTGCTGTACTCCACATCCGCATGCACACGGAACTGCTTGGACAGCGCCAGCGACACCCCCGCCCCCAGCTCAGCACGAGAACCGGACAGGTCATTGTTGAACACGTTGTTGTTCACCTGTACTTCGTTGCGCTTGACGAACTCGTGGGCGAAAGCGGCCTTGACGTAAGGCTGGAGCATGCCGCCGCCATCGAGCGGGATAGTCTTGCCGACAGTGGTACCAACCTTGCCCAGCAGCGACCTGGCAGTATCACCTTCGGCGCGCAGACCGTTGTCGAAGCTGTAGTCCTTGCCAGCTACCCCGGCTGTGGCCACCTGGGCAAAGGGCTCGATGAAGTAGCCATCGTTGAGCTTGATGTGCTTACCGGCCTCAACCGAGCCACTCAGGCCGTGGGTGTCGTAGTCGCCCTTGGTCCGGGTCGAGTCGCTCAAGCCAACCTTGGCGTTGTTCTGGTAGCGGTTGTACTTGACCACGGTGTCGACGTAGTAACCGGTCTCACGGTCCAGCCAGGTGGCGTAACCGCCCAGGTAGTAGCTGTCGACCCGGCCCGAAGTGCCATAGTCGAGGTTCAGGTCCGAGCGACTGGTACCACCCAGCACACCCACCAGCCAGTCGGTCTCGGCCACCTGCATGTCGGCGCCCAGGCTCAAGCCATGTTGGTTTTGCTGATAGCCAGCGCCCGATGACGCGCCGCTGACATTGTACTTGTTGCCATAGGCGCGCATCCACAAGCCGGCATCGCGGCCTTCGCTGTAGCGCAGCTCACCCATGCGGCTGCGCAGCGAGCTCAGCTCACCATAGGCCACCGTGATCGGGGTATTGAACAGGGCCATCACCGAACGGGTCATCGGCGAGATGGTGCGGGTCTCGCGGTTGAGTACCCAGTCGTTGTTTTCATCCTTGGTCATTTCATAGGAGTAGGCGCCTACATCCACTCGGTCGCGGTCGTTGAGCAGGTGGAACTGGGCTGCACCATCTTGCGTTTGCACCAGGCGCATCGACTCCACGGTGGCCTCATTGCCGCTGCTGGCGACCAGCAAGCCGTGATTGCCACTGGAGCTGCCAGTAACGATCAGTTGATCGGTTTCACCGCTGACAAAATCACTGCCCATGACGAACGTGCCGTTGCCGGACAGGTTGTTCACCGTCAGCTCATGGAAACTTGGGGTGTCGCCGAAGGTCACTTGACCGCCATTCAAGGCCAGGTCACCGACGCTGCTGTTTCCGTTCAGGGTCCAGTTCGAGCCGCTGGCAACGTTAGCGTTGCGCACGTTGTTCAGCGTACCCAGCAAGGTCGAGTTATTGACCAAGCTGACGTCGGCCATTGCGCCGGAGGCGGCGGTGACGTTACCGGTCATCTGGCCCTGGTCCAGCGCAAGGCTGAGCGAGCCGGTGTTGGTAACCGTGCCATTGCCCGTCAACGCCGCCTGGTTGAAGGTCGCAGTAGTGCTGCCGGCCGAATCGATGTTGCCCTGCATGGCGCCGCCGTTGAAGGACAGATCGAGCTTGCCTGCATCGGCGACCACGGCATTACCGGTCAACGTCGCTTGATTGAAGGTGCTGGTAGCAGCGCCTGCCGACTGAATATCGCCGGCCATGCTGCCGCCGTTTAGGGTCAGATCAAGGGTGCCGGCGTCAGTGACGATCGCGTTGCCGGTCAGTGCTGATTGGCTGAGGTTCGCTGTGACAGTACCGGCAGACTCGATGTTGCCGTTCATGCGTCCATCAGTCATGTTCAGGTTGAGTGTACCGCCGGTTGCGGCCACGGCATCGCCGGTAAGCGTCGCTTGATTGAAGGTAGCTGTGGCAGTGCCGGCAGACTCGATATCGCCAGCCATGCTGCCGCCGTTCAAGCTCATGCCAAGCGTGCCGCCGTTGACGACCGTGGCATTACCGGTCAAGGCCGTTCGCGTGAGGTCGACCGTTGCACTGCCAGCGGAGTCGATGTTGCCGTCCATGCGCCCATCAGTCATGGTCATATTGAGCGTACCACCGGTAGCGGCAAGGGCATTGCCGCTCAGCGTCACTTGATTGAACGTAGCCGAGGCCGTGCCGGCAGACTCGATATCGCCAGTCATGCTGCCACCGTTCACAGTCATGCCAAGCGTGCCGCCGTTGGCGACTGTGGCGTTGCCCATCAACGCAGTTCGCGCGAGGTCAACCGTTGCGCTACCAGCGGAGTCGATGTTGCCGTCCATGCGCCCATCGGTCATGGTCAGGTTGAGCGTACCACCGGTAGCAGCAACGGCATCGCCGGTCAGGGTCGATTGATTGAAGGTGGCCGTGGCATTGCCAGCAGACTCGATATTGCCGGTCATACTGCCTTCGCTGAATGACAAATTCAGCGTACCGGTATCGGTAACCACAGCGTTACCGGTCATGTTCGACTGTTCGAAACTCACCACTGCAGCACCGGCAGAATCAATGTTGCCGTTCATGGCCGCGGTGTCAGTGAACCTAGCGGAGGCATCGCCCAGTTCGCTGACATTCAGATTGCCGTTGAGCGTCGACTGATCGAGTGACGCATCGAGCGTCCCCGCGATCTGAAGATGGCCATCGATCTGTGAATTGTCGAAAAGCAGGTCGCCGAGGGCTTGCTCAGCAACCGTGACGCCGCCTACCAGCCGAGAGTCTTCCACTACAGCGGCAAGGTTACTGGTACGCTCCAGGTTAAGTGCGACGCCATTGTTACCGGTCAACGTCGAGCCATTGCTCACTTGCAAGGTGGCCTCTGTGCCCCCTCCCGCCGCTATTGCCGGGCCATTTACGCCTACCACGTGGGAATTATCCAGCGTCAGTGCTGGCACGTTGACTGTCGGACTCTCTTGCGCCAGACGGATGCCTGCGGTTTGGCCAGTGATGACACTGTTAGCACTGACATCGGCACTGCCTCCGAGCAGTCGCAGCCCCACCCCGGCGGGGGTGGTTGCCGTAACCTGCGAACGCTGGATGATCAGCTGACTACGGGCGGACGCCTGTGCGCCGGCAAAACCGCCACTAATCTGACTGTCGGTTATACGGGCAGTAGAGCCGATGTTCAACCGCCCCAACAAGACCCCGGTGAGATTGGTCGAGGTGATGGTGGCGTTGCCAATAGTCGCTTGACTGTCCACAAGTCTGATAGCGCTAACGGTCGGCGCCGTCGTCGTGCCGCTGAGAATGTTCAATGTAGATTGAGAGGATTGTATTGCCCCTGTCTGCGCCCCATCGACGGTCAATACCGAAGCGGCACTCAAGTTGTAGGTATCCAGAGCAGTGGTCGCATCAATAGTCAGGCTCTGCCCAGTTAGATCCCGTGCATGCAGGGGGCTGGCAGCCAATGTCAGTAAACTGATAACACCAGCGAGGGACAAGGCAATTTGTTTTTCCGGGCGAGTTCGGCAGTTTCGCATCTTCGAGCTCCAATTTCGGGCATGAGATGTACAGAAGGCGCGACTGTCGCGCGCTCCAATGAATAAGCGCCGGCAATTTATTCTTTTGGATGGCCCTTTTCTGTAGGAAAACTCAACAACCGTATGAGTTCTTTCCTACAAGAATTGTCTCTAATCACGAAAACTAGCGCCGCGGTGGCCATCACAACCACCGCGGCAGTTTCAACACTTAGAGGGCAGGCCCACAGACTGTATTGGTCTGCAGTCTGCTGTACCGAACAAGGCAGTCAGCGGTACTACCGAAGCCTCCGTCAGCTTTAGTCACGGTGAAACTGCTGACGAAACTACCGCTGGCAAGTGCCGGCGTTGGTCCACTGCCGACGTTGTAGAACATGATCTGGCTATACGGCACGCTGTGAAGCAGGCGGCGATCATTCACGTCAGCTTGAGTGACATCATGATCGAAGGTGTAGTGTTGATTGACCAAGGCAGTACCCAGAGCATTACTGGAGTAGGTCAGGGTAATCGTAACGATGTCACCGACAACTAAAGTGGGCTCGATAATTTCAAGATTGATACCAAGCCACGGCTGCGCCCCGCAGTTAATGATACCGGTTTGGGTAACGGGCGAACCTGGCCGACGGTTCTGCTGCTGTATGACCTGCCCGTTAGCTACGCGAGTGTCGGCAACAGCGGTATATCTAATGAACGACGTTAGCGCCAAGGTAACGAATTGAACCCTGACATCGGTAGTCGGCGAACGCTGGAAGTTATTCGCGTTGGCCGCTGTGTCATCTGCATACACTTCATAGTAGATAGGCTTGCGCCCATTGCCGCGCGCCGTGATCACAGCTTCCGGCAACGCCACGGTAACCGTGGTTCCTACAGTCTCGTTGCCCACCAGTTCAAGTTCAGCGAGTTGATCAGCTGCCGTGCCACCATCGTAGAAGAACCTGACCACATGACCGGCAGCCAGTCCTTCATAGTAGGTAAACGTGATGACGCCATCCTGGCCTGTATCACGACTATCGATCAAGTTGTCGGTCTGTGAAGCAGGACCCCGTACAACAACTGGCGTAAGCGCTGTATTCACAGGGCCTTGGTCAATCGGTACTGGACCCACCGTGCGCAGATCCAAAGGCACGATGGCGCGAGGCGAGATACCGAGATCGGCGGTCCCTCGGCGCAAGGTATATTCCACATTCAGATCATAGAAGGACTGACCGCCTAATCTAGGCACTGCCAGATCATCCCAACTGGCGATGACGGTGCGAGGGTTACTACCGTATGTGAACGTCGGCAGTGTCACGACATTACCGGTATCTCCTGGGGGGTTGGCAGCAATGGGACGGATCAGGCGCATTTCGATCAGGTCGCCGGGCTGTGCATTGGTAATATCCGGCACCCGAATAGGCAGCCCCGTGCGGGCAATCACGCGATCCACGCGCGCAGCGGTAATGACTGGCGCAGGCAATACCCCAGGTACAGCATCCAGCCGCAGGGTGACCTGCAGAGACTGGGAACGACCCGATCCCCAACCAGCACGATCGATCAGCTCATATTCCAATTCCTTGGGCCCCTCTCCCAGCGCAAGAAGCGCAATGGAGGGAATGGCCACAGTAGCGTTAGGAGCAGGAGCGGGAAGGGGCAGGGGTTGAACCTGGTCATCAATTGGCCACATCACGGCCTCATGCACGATAACCCCACCGGCCCTGACCACAATTCGATCACCTGGCCAGGCGCCAGTGGCCAGTGGTACAGGAAACTCAATGAGCTGATTGCTCTCGAGTAGCGCTCTGGTTAGCACGACCGGTGCGGTGATACCGGCAGGGGTTGTCGGGATACCTAGCGGACCCGGTGTTGAGCGAAAGGACGGCGGAGTCGCATCTACGAACAACGGCTGTAGGGGCGACATCGCATCGTTTAAGACAATTTCGTTAGTGACAATGTAAAAAATGTTGTTGAGCCGATCCGGGTCAAGCCAGCGGATGAAATCTGGAGTAAGCGTGAACGTGTACTCGGCAGGACTGGTAGCCGTGGTGAGTTCAAATGGCGTACTGAATAAAAAATCTCCGTAGCGAATATTGTTGGCCGGATTATTTCGGTCCTGCCGCCCGAAGTAAATAACGTCATTAGTGCCGGCATAATCCGGAGCTTCCGTGTCCGATACCGTGGATGCCCAACGCGGCACGGTAATGGTGATTAAGCTATTTCCGCTACTATCGGCATCTTCCCACGCCGCGGCGGGAACGGTATTTTGACGTGCATCATCAACATCTGGCAAGGTATTGCTGAGGGTAAAAGCCGCGGCCGCAAGAATAGAAATGTCCGCTGGCGCATCCGTACCGGCTGCGAGCCGGGTCCGCGCTTTAGGTTTTGTACTCGACGTCAATAGCTTGTCATTGGCTTCTTTTCGACGCGCTGACATTTCTTTAGCTTCTAGTCGCTGCTCGGCCAGAGTACGCTCATTCACACTGAGCGACAGGTCATTCTGCACCTGTCCGATCGGCGCAAAAAAATCGCCTGATTCAATGATCATTAGTGTGCCATTATCGCTGGAGTCTTTCTCTTGAATAGTCATTGTCTCTATCCCTAATCTACTAGCCGGAGTGTAATTAGCCCTACCACTGAACGCTCTACTACAACTACTCATCTTCTTTGAACACTGTAATTATCTTTCTGACATGGCCATCCGCCCTCCTCTGCTGGTCTGAGCAGATATCGATAGGTGCTACTGCATGTCATGAAACGTCTGTAACTTAGGTCGACACTAAATTGCTAACTGCCAAGCAGTGTTAAACCCTCACATCACCCGTTGGGGTACAGACCACAAAGCTTGCTCGCTGGAGATCGATGGGCACCCAGGACAGTGGCGCTTCAACGGTTCGGCCATCTGGCTTGGTCAACCGATAGCCGATCCTCGCGTAGCCCGTGTAAACCCTCCCGGCTGCGGCGAACACATCAAAGATCAGCCTATTGAACTCGTTCATCTGCAAGGTCTGCGCACCCGCCTGGGTGACCACTATTGGCGCAAGATATTCCGGGGCTGGCATAAGCGGCTGGGAAGCCACCCCATCACTCTGCGTGCGGAACAACTGCCAACGCAGCTCCAGACGGTCTCTCACCTGAATGTCCGCGTGCTGCGCAACGGTCATCGTTATGCCTAGCCAGGGTTGCGTGGCACAGTTGAGAATGGGTTGGAAAGGCGTCAGTCGTGGTCTGGTCACCGTCAATCGAGTCAGTTGTGCCGTGTCAACTCTGACCGACGTCGGGTTGGCTCGTTGTCGGTTGCCGCCTATCGCCGTTCGGTAGAACACCTGCACGGCAGGGCCATCACCGCCTTGCCTGATCACCTCGTAAGGCACCGGGGAAAAGGTAACCCTCTGTCGCGGCGGTTCATTACCGCTCACCAGGTAAGTAGCAACCACCTGTGGCAAGTTCCCCCAATGCAGCTCAAGCACCTCACCGGCGCGGGGGCTTGGGTAAAGCTCAACATCGACCATGACGGCCAGAGCGACATCCGCAAGCCCGAGGACGTTATCCGCCGTGCGCCCCCTCACCACCACGGGAGCAAGCTGTGTGTTGACCTCTCCGGGCCCCTGCGGATCAGGCCCTGCCACGCGCAAATCGACGTTCACCTGGATGACAGGTGAAGGCGACCTTCCCGCATTTTGCACCAGCTCATAGCGCACTGACCGCAGCACTGGGCCAACGAAACCATCGGCGGTGATCGTCGCCCAGGGCACGATCACAGTGGCAGGCCACTGCGGGGTAGCAGGTACTGGCCATAGCGCAAGCGGGCGATCATTCCAATAGACCTGAATGCTATCGCCGGCGAGCGCCTGGGTGATTTGCGGGACTTCAACAGTTACCAACCCACGCGCCTCCTGCAGATCGATCAAACCATCGCTAGCTAACGGTACGACTGGAGCAGGCAGCACTGGGCCGACAGTCAAACGTATCTCGACGTCCCGCGAGGTCGATTCACGACCGACGTTGCCCGAACGGTCAAGCAACTTGCTGACCACTCGGAACTGCCCATCACGTAATAACCCGGCCGGGACAGCGATAGGAAACGGCTGCAGATTGATGTTCTCAGGCGTGACTTCGACTTCCACGGTAGGCGTTTCGGGTGTCGCCGCTTGCCCTTGAGGGATAACAAATAACAAGGCACGGTCGCCCAAGCGTATATCGACCCAGCGATCGAGGAAAAAGATCGCTTGCTGAGCATTGTTGGCGAGATAGGTAGGGTCAACCAGCCTCACGTTATCGTTACGCAAGGGTGCAGGATTGCCGAAGTTGGGTGCTGTTCGATCAATACGAATCTGTATGGAAGAAGACGTGCTCGGATTGCCGATGACCTCCACTTCGGCCGAGTAGCCAACCGACCACACGCCTTCACGGTTGAGCAAGTGTGCGGGCATCTGCAACTGCACCGGAAAGAAATCTACCGCGCGGGGCTCCATTTTTACTGGAAACTCTGCGACTGCCGCGCCTTCCCACAAGCAACGAAAGATCATCTGCGGATCGGTGTAACCCTCACTCACCAACTGTGCATAGCTAGCTTCGTAATCTGCCCAACCGAGCACTTGCATCTCCAACGCAGCGCCCTGCGCGGTGAGCGGTACGGTGAAGGCACCGTTTTCATCGGCAAGCAATGCAAGCACTGCGGGCAGGTTCGGTTCAGGAAGATCCGTGGTGCCGGCCCTGGTACTTGGTAGCGGCTGCGTCATGAAACACCCCTCTGGTGCAGGCCTGCAAAGTTCGGCTTGCGGATTTGCTGGGTGAAATCTAGCGCGCAACGCAGCCAGGGCGAAACTGACAAAAATGCTAGGTAGTTACCTTCAAAGCGGCCGCAGCGCCCAATCGATCGGACTCATGCCATGCTGCTGCAAAAAGCCATTAGCCCGACTGAAATGGCCACAGCCAAAGAACCCACGATAGGCCGACAGCGGCGATGGATGCACCGACTTGAGCACCAGGTGCTTGGTGCCGTCGATCAGCTTTTGCTTGCTCTGGGCATGGGCGCCCCACAGCAGAAACACCACGTTGGGGCACTGCTCGCTGACCAGCTGAATGATTCGATCAGTAAACAACTCCCAACCTTTTTTCGCATGCGAAGCGGCATTGGCGCGCTCTACGGTCATGGTGGTGTTGAGCAACAACACGCCCTGATCGGCCCAGCTCTGCAGATAGCCATGATTAGGAATGGGCAGGTTCAAATCACGCTGCAGTTCTTTGTAGATGTTGACCAGCGAAGGCGGCGTAGCAATGCCCGGCTGCACCGAGAAACACAAACCGTGGGCCTGCCCCGGGCCGTGGTACGGGTCCTGGCCGAGAATGACCACTTTGACCTGGTTCAGCGGCGTCGAATTCAGCGCATTGAAAATCAGCGGACCCGGCGGATAGATCTCCTTGCCAGCGGCGTACTCCTGACGGAGGAATTCGCGCAGCTGGTGCATGTAGGGCTGGTCGAATTCAGCGCGTAGCGCCTCCTTCCAGCTGGGTTCGAGCTTGATGCGGTCGTCGTCGGTCATGGGGCTATCCAAAAGCAAAGTGGCGCGACACTAGGAAAGCTGCCCTGGCTTGTCAATCGATCCGACCGACGACCAGCGCGATCTGCTCAGCAGGCCATACTTGGCGGATGACTTGTGCGAGGTAGTCCATGTCCATTACAAGCGAGGTACTCACCGGCGTCGATGGCGCCCGGATCGGTATCGCCACCCTGGATGCACCCAAGGCGCTCAACGCATTGGGCCTGCCGATGATCGAGGTGCTCGACGAGCAACTGCGCGTTTGGGCCAGTGACCCGGGAATCGTCTGCGTGCTGCTGCGTGGCAGTGGCAGCAAGGCCTTTTGCGCTGGCGGCGACGTGCGCGCGCTGGTCGATGCATGCCGTGAGCATCCCGGTAGCGTCCCGCCGCTGGCGGCGACCTTCTTTGCCGCTGAATACCGCCTGGATTATCGCCTGCACACCTACCCTAAACCGCTATTGTGCTGGGGGCATGGGCATGTGCTCGGCGGTGGCATGGGCCTGCTGCAAGGCGCGGGGGTGCGTATCGTCACCCCCAGCAGCCGCTTGGCCATGCCGGAAATCAGTATTGGCTTGTACCCCGATGTGGGCGCCAGCTGGTTCCTCAGCCGCCTGCCCGGCAAGCTGGGGTTGTTCCTGGGGCTGACCGGGGCGCCGATCAACGCGCGTGATGCGCTCGATCTGGGCCTGGCGGATCGTTTCTTTGGCGAGCACCAGCAGGACGCGTTGATCGAGGAGCTGCTGCAACTGAACTGGCAAGAGCAAACCAACCTGCAATTGAACAGCCTGCTCAAGTGTGAACAGCACCGTGCCAGCGTCGAACTGCCGCAAGCACAGTGGTTACCACGCAGGGCGTTGATTGACGAGTTGCTCGATGTCGCCGATCCGGTAGCTGCCTGGCGGGCGCTGGCTGGGCTGCAGCAGCATAGCGACCCATTGTTGGCCAGCGCTGGACTACGCCTGCATGCTGGCTGCCCGCTCACTGCACACCTGGTCTGGGAGCAGATTCAGCGGGCCCGGCACCTGTCGTTGGCGCAAGTGTTCCAGATGGAATATGCGATGAGCCTTAATTGCTGCCGGCACCCGGAGTTTAGCGAAGGCGTGCGCGCGCGACTGATCGACAAGGACAACCAACCGCGCTGGCACTGGCCAGATGTGGCGCAGGTGCCCACAGCGGTGGTGGCGGCGCATTTCGCCAAAGTCTGGGAAGGGCGCCACCCCTTGGCCGATCTGTAGGGTTGTGCCGGAGCTGAAGGACGCCGCTACCCGCTTAGCGGTGCCAGTTGCGTTCACCGCGCGGCCCATCCGGGCGGCGATTGCGGTCACCGCGGCCGTTGGAGTGCCAGCGATCATCCTGGTAGCGGCGGTTGTCGTTGCGGTAGTCATGCCGGTCGCGGTCGCGACCATAGTCATAGCGCTGGCGGTTGCCGTAGTCATTGCGCGGATTGCCGTGCCACTGCTTCACCCCAGGCTGCGGATAAGGCCGGTAATGCGGCACTGGCGCTGGCCGATAGTAACGCGGCGCCGGTTGGTAATAGCGCGGTGCGGCTTGATAGTAGTAGCGCGGCTGCGGCGCTACGTAATAGCCGCGGTCATAGCGTTGATAGCCGGGATAGGCGTAGCGATCGGCGCTGTAGTACTCGGTGCGATAGTAGCCGCCGTTACCGTAATAAGGGGCGCAGGCGCTGGTCAGCAGCGCCAGCAGGGCGATCAGCAAGATTCGTGGGGACATGGCGGCCTCCTGGACCGCTGGAGTGCCCGGCACAGCGGCGCTGGCGAGCGTCGATCGGCATGCGTTGATCGACACTGATTAAGACAGTTGCGCCAAGGTCCAGTGCCATTTGCGCAACAAATTGAAACAAGTCGGATACCCCCAAAAAACATGCAGTCATTTTCCGGTCATCTCACTAGAATGGCGCCACTGGCACACATCACGGGAAGATCATGCCGTCACGTTCCGCCTTGTTCTCACAACGCTCGCTGATCCTGACCCTGCTGCTGTTGCTGGCGTGTGGTTTTCTGGCCACTTCCCTGCTCGGCTATTTCGCCTCGCGTAGCGCCATTCGCGATGGCATCGTCAATACCGAGTTGCCCCTGACCTCCGACACGGTCTATTCGGAGATCCAGAAAGACCTGATCCGCCCAGTGCTGATCTCCTCGATGATGGCCCAGGACACCTTCCTGCGTGACTGGGTGCTGGCCGGCGAACAGGACGCCGAGCGCATCACCCGCTATCTGGGCGAGGTGATGGGCAATCAGGACACCTGCACCGCCTTCTTCGTCTCCGAGCGCACGCTCACCTATTACCAGGCCAAGGGCGTGCTCAAGCAGATCAGGCCCGGCACCTGGCGCGATGCCTGGTACTACCGCCTGCGCGAGCTGAACGAGCCCTACGAGATCAACGTCGACCTGGACATGGCCAACCAGGACAAACTCACGGTGTTCATCAACTACCGGGTGCTCGACTATCAGGGCCAGTTCATTGGCGCTGCCGGGGTGGGCCTGAGCGTGGAGTCGGTCGTCAAGCTGATCGACGACTACCAGCGGCGCTACCAGCGCTCGGTGTTTTTCACCGATGCCAGCGGCAAGGTCTTGCTGACCGGCTCGAAGGGCACTGCGCATGGCCTGCGGGTGGGCCAGCAACTGGCCGAGAGCCGCGAGTTCGAACAACTGCTGGCGCGCATGCCCATCCCCGGCACTGGCAGCCATGACTACCTCGACAGCGAAGGCCACAGCCACTTTCTCAATGTGCGGCAGATCCCCGAACTTGACTGGTACCTGCTGGTAGACAAGCGCGAGACCGGCGCGCTGGAGCGGGTGCGCCAGTCGCTGTACTTGAATCTGGCGATCTGCGCAATGATCACCCTGGTGGTGTTGTCGCTGCTGCATGCCATGGTCAAGCGCCATCAAGACAGCATCGAAGCGCTGGCCACCCTCGACAGCCTCACCGGTCTGCCTAACCGGCGCAGCTTCGATCTGCTGGCCGGGCAAGCGTTGCAAGAAGCCCAACGCGACAGCACGCCCTTGGTGGCGCTGCTGATCGATCTGGATCATTTCAAGGTGCTCAACGACACCCACGGCCACCTGGCTGGCGACGAAGTGCTGCGCCAGTTCGCCAACGTCCTGCAGGGCAGCTTGCGCCAGTCGGATATACTTTGCCGCTGGGGCGGTGAGGAGTTCATCGTGCTGTTGCGTGAAGCCGATGGTCGGCAAGCGTTCGATGTGGCGGAAAAAATCCGCCGGCGCACTGAGCAGCTGACTTTCAGTTACAACGACCAGCCGCTACGCCTGACCACCAGCATCGGCCTGAGCAGCCTGCAACGGGACGACACCCTGCACACGCTGCTGACCCGCGCCGACCATGCCCTCTATCGTGCCAAACAGGGCGGACGCAACCGCGTCTGCTGCGAGACAGCCTCATGACCGACAGCCAGCGCTGCCCCGCCTGCGGCGCCCTCAACCAATGCGGCCTGGCCGACCCACGCAGCGCTACCCAGGGTTGCTGGTGCTTTGCCGTGACCATCGACCCGGCGGTGCTCCAAGCCCTGCCCGCCGAACTGCGCAACCAGGCTTGCCTGTGCCCACGTTGCGCGGCGGTCGATGAGCAGCTCAAAACACCGCCCCGTGGGAGCGGGCTTGCCCCGCGATAGCGTCAGATCAGCCCCCCCAATTGAGGCTGCTGATGCTATCGCGGAGAAGCAGCGAATCCGCCAGCAATTGGGTAGACTGCGCGCCCTTTTTCCACTTTCAGCTGCGCTCATGCGTCTCGACCGTTTCCTCGCCAACCTCCCTTGCTACAACCGCCAGCAGGTGCGCTTGCTGCTGGTGCAGCGGCGCGTGCGCGTGGATGGCGAGATCGTTGTCGATCCGCTGCATGAAGTGCGTGAGTTCAGCCGCGTCGAGGTCGATGAGCAGCTGCACCAGGCTGGCCGGCCTGCGCGCTACCTGATGCTGCACAAGCCTACGGGCTGCGTCAGTGCCACTCACGATCGGCAACATCGCACTGTGCTTGAGCTGTTGCCGGCCGAACTGCGCGAGGATTTGCACATTGCCGGGCGGCTGGACTTCAACACCACCGGGTTGCTGATCCTGACCAACGATGGCCAGTGGTCGCGGCGCTTGACGCAACCGAGCACCAAACTGCCGAAGGTCTATCAGGTGCAGACCGAGGATGAAATTGGCGAGCACTACCCTGCCAAGTTTCGCGAGGGGTTCTATTTTGCTTTCGAGGACCTGACCACCCTGCCCGCCCAGCTGCAGATCCTGGGTACGCATCAGGCCCGGCTGGAAATCGTCGAGGGGCGTTATCACCAGGTCAAGCGGATGTTCGGCCACTTTCAGAACAAGGTGATCGGGCTGCACCGGGAGAGCATGGGCAGCATTGTCCTGGACCCGGCCCTGGCGCCGGGCGAGTTCCGCGAGCTGACCCAGCAAGAGATCGCGGCGGTCTGAGACACGCGGTCATTCTCAGCAGTGCTATCGCGGGGCAAGCCCGCTCCCACGCTCCCCCGCTCCCATGCTCGGATTTCACGTGGGAGCGGGCTTGCCCCGCGATAGGGCCTGACCTGAGTTACGCCCCATACCAGCGCACCCACAACCGCCCAGCGGTTTTTCCTACACGATTACCCGAACGGCACTTGCGGGATCGCCAACCTGCTGCTTGAATCGAAATCGTCAGTCTGCATGTGACTTGCCAGTCACGACCGCAGTCCAAGACGCCTTTTGCCGGCCACCCAGGGTCTCGATACCCTGGGGCACGGCGAATTGCCCGCCAAAAACAATACCGTCGACACATGTGCCAAGGATCGACACAGGGCCCGGTAAAACTCTTCAAGGCATGTGCCTACCTGTCATAAACAACGTGCACCCTAGGTGACGCGAATACCCTTTTTGCGCCAGGAGTCGATGACATGAGGCCAGAAATCGCTGTACTTGATATCCAAGGTCAGTATCGGGTTTACACGGAGTTCCATCGCGCGCACGGCGCCGAGAAGACGATCATTCTGATCAACGGATCGCTGGCGACCACTGCCTCGTTTGCCCAGACGGTGCGCAGCCTGCACCCGCAATTCAATGTGGTGCTGTACGACCAGCCGTATGCCGGCAAGTCCAAGCCCCACAACCGCCAGGAGCGTCTGCTGACCAAGGAGACCGAGGCGCATATCCTCCTTGAGCTGATCGAGCACTTCCAGGCCGACCACGTGATGTCGTTCTCCTGGGGCGGTGCCTGCACCCTGCTGGCGCTGGCGCACCAGCCACGGTTGGTGAAAAAGGCCATCGTCAGCTCGTTCTCGCCAGTGATCAACGAACCCATGCGCGACTACCTGGAGCGCGGTTGCCAATACCTGGCCGCTTGCGATCGCTATCAGGTCGGCAACCTGGTCAACGACACCATTGGCAAGCACCTGCCGTCGCTGTTCAAGCGCTTCAACTACCGGCATGTCAGCAGCCTGGACAGCCATGAGTACGCGCAGATGCTGTTCCACATCAATCAGGTGCTGCAGCACGATCTGGAGCGGGCGCTAAAAGGCGCGGCGAACATCAATATCCCGGTGATGTTCATCAACGGTGATCGTGACGAATACACCACCGCCGAAGATGCCCGCCAGTTCGGCAAGCATGTGGGCCAGAGCCACTTCAGCGTGATCAATGGCGCCGGGCACTTCCTCGATATGGAGCACAAGACCGCCAGCGAAGCGCTGCGCAACGTCATGCTGGGCTTTCTCAAGCCGACCACGCGTGAGCCCCGTCAACGCAACCACTATGTACAGGGGCACCATGCACTGGCCATCTGAGCGCATCGGCGTCCTGTAGCCCTTTGACTACCCGCAGGCTACGGGCCGCCGACTGTTCTTTTTCAAGCCTGGGCTTTTCATCGCAGGAGGGTTCTGGTACAAAGTCGAGCTGCAAAGCGCAAGCCGCTTAGTAAAGGCGTCAAGCGGGTATAGTTTAATGGTAGAACAGTAGCTTCCCAAGCTTCCGACGAGGGTTCGATTCCCTCTACCCGCTCCACTTCTTGCTGCACCGGTTCAAGTAGTTCCGCATGACGTTGTCATAACGTCATCGCCTGTCAAAAGGAAGCCGAGGCTTCCTTTTTTCGTTTCTGCCCTTTGCTTGATCTGGCCCATGGCCTGCACCTGCCCAATCCGCTTGAATGCCCTGCGCGAAAATCCGCTTGCACGGAGCGCGCCGTGAGCGCATATGCTCACCTGCACTGTGAAACATTTCGAAAGGACTGCGCATGTTTCTCTCACGCTGGCTACCGGGCCTGGCCAACCTGCTGCACTACCGCCGCGAGTGGTTCCACGCTGACCTGCAGGCGGGCCTGTCGGTGGCAGCGATTCAGATCCCGATCGCCATCGCCTACGCCCAGATCGTCGGCCTACCGCCGCAGTACGGGCTGTACGCCTGCGTACTGCCGATGATGGTCTATGCCTTGATCGGCAGTTCACGGCAGTTGATGGTGGGGCCGGATGCGGCGACCTGCGCGATGATCGCCGGAGCCGTGGCGCCGTTGGCGATGGGTGATCCGCAGCGCATCGCCGAGCTGTCGGTGATCGTCACGGTGCTGGTGGGGGTGATGCTGATTGCCGCCGGTGTGGCGCGAGCTGGGTTCATTGCCAGCTTCTTCTCGCGGCCGATCCTGATTGGCTACCTCAACGGCATCGGCCTGAGCCTGATCGCCGGGCAATTGAGCAAGGTGGTGGGCTTCAAGATCGAGGGCGACGGGTTCATCCTCAGCCTGATCAACTTTGTTCAACGCCTGGGCGAGATCCACTGGCTGACCCTGCTGATCGGCGTGGCCGGCCTCGGCTTGCTGATCTGGCTGCCACGGCGTTATCCGCGCCTGCCAGCGGCGTTGGTCACCGTTGTGCTGTTCACCTTGCTGGTCGGACTATTCGGGCTCGACCATTTCGGCGTCGCCATCCTCGGCCCAGTGCCAGGCGGGATGCCCGAGCTGGCTTGGCCGCAAAGCAATCTGGCCGAGACCAAGAGCCTGCTGCGCGATGCCTTGGGTATCGCCACCGTCAGTTTTTGCAGCGCCATGCTCACCGCCCGCAGCTTCGCCGCCCGGCATGGCTATGCGATCAACGCCAACCACGAGTTCGTCGCCTTGGGGGTGAGTAACCTGGCTGCCGGGCTGTCGCAAGGTTTCGCCATCAGTGGCGCCGACTCACGTACCGCGGTCAACGACATGGTCGGCGGCAAGAGCCAACTGGTGGGCATCATTGCCGCACTGGTGATTGCCTTGATCCTGCTTTTCTTCACCGCCCCAATGGCCTGGATTCCCCAGGCTGCGCTCGGTGCTGTGCTGCTGATGGCTGGCTGGGGGCTGATCGATGTGCAGTCGCTGGGCAAGATCTATCGCCTGAGCCGCTTCGAGTTCTGGCTGTGCCTGCTGACCACCGTCGGTGTACTTGGCCTGGGGGTATTGCCGGGGATCGTGTTCGCCGTGACCTTGGCCATCCTGCGTCTGCTCTACAGCATCTACCAACCTACCGATGCAGTGCTCGGCTGGGCGCCGGGCATCGAAGGCCAGGTCGATGTGCGCCATCACCCCGACGCGCGCACGGTGCCAGGTTTGGTGGTGTACCGCTTCGATGATGCGATCCTGTTCTTCAATGCCGACTATTTCAAAATGCGCTTGCTCGACGCCGTGCAAGGCGAGGACAAGCCCCAGGCAGTGCTGTTCGATGCCGAGGCGGTGACCAGCATCGACGTCAGCGGTATCGCCGCCCTGCGCGAGGTGCGCGACACCCTCGCAGCACAAGGGATTCACTTCGCCATCGCCCGCGCCCGCGGCACCTTCCTGCGCATGCTGGTGCGCTCGGGAATGGCGCGAGAGATGGAAGACAAGCTGCTGTTCGGCTCGGTGCGGGCGGGGATACGGGCTTATCGGGTTTGGCGCAATCGGGCGCGTAAGGAGACGACGAACGATTAAGGCTTTGCGTGAGGCCACTAAGGGCTTGCTCTTCGATCAGTACCCGAGCCTGCGCAATACCTGTCCTTCCTCCAGCGCATCCGCCCGTCCATAAAAGCGCATCAGCGCCCCGGTCCTATTGGTAAAAATCCCATCCACCCCGGCCTGCATCGCCTTGGCGAAATCCACCGGCTCATCAAGGGTATACACATGCACCAGCAGCCCCTGTTGATGGCTGAGCTGGTTCATCCACGGCTCAATCAAATCGGCATAGCTCTGCTCGCCCAACTGGCTGCGCCGCGCCGATGGCCCTGTGGCGATCGCGCCGCCCGCCTTGGCAAACTCAAGCCAACGTTCGAACTCAGCCCGATCGCGAGGCCGCTGACGGGCGTAGAACGCCGCTTTGTCGCGCTCACCCGATTCGACAAACGACTGCCCCGAGGCCGGCTCGATACTGCCCTTGCCCACCCACAGCAACAGCACCTTGGGCACCTGTGGCATGGCCTCATGCAGCAGTCGCAGGCTGTTGCGATCAAACGTCTGCAGTACCACCCGCCCAGGCTTGTCCAGCCAGCCCCGCGCCTTGAGTCGCTCGGCCAGATCACGCTCGATGCCAGGAAACTGCCCCGGCATCTTGGTCTCGATATACAACCCAGGCCGCTGCTGCGGGCTGTCTTCTGCGATGTCGATCACCTCATCCAGGGTCAGGATTGGTAGCTGCTTGAACGAAGCCCGGGCGCGATCCGGATATGCCTGGTTGAACCAGCTGCCCGCGTCCAGCGATTTAAGCTCCGCCAAGGTGAAAGCGCTGACCGGGCTGTCACGGCGCGTGGGGAAGCGCTCGGCGACATCACTGGTGCGCGACAGCACATCATCGTGCACCACCACCAGCACGCCATCGCGGGTGCGTTGCAGGTCCAGCTCCAGATAGTCAGCGCCCAGTTCGCGGGCCAGCAGGTAAGCCGGCCTGGTGGACTCGGGCGCATCGAAAGACGCACCGCGATGGGCGATCACTACCGGATGTGCAATGCCCTGGGCAGCCGCCAAGCTGCGCCCATCGCTGGCTTGGGCCGCGCCCGACAACAGTGTTGCAAGGCCCAGTGCCCGTACGATCTGCGTGTACATCTTGGCTCTCCTGCGTCTCTATCCATGGCCAGACAGCCTCGCACAGCTTGCATGACATGCTAAAGTCCCCGCGATTTCCGCCTCTACCCCTGGACCCTCGCATGCCTGCACTAGACGCCCACCTGATCGCCTGGCCAACGCTCAACGCCAGCCATCCCTGCGATGCCTTGCTGCTGGGCAATGGTGCCAGCCGTGCGCTGTGGAAACCGTTCGGCTATTTCTCGCTGTTCGAACAGGCCCAGCGCGTGCGACACAAGGCCTTGGGTGTCAGCGACCAGGCGTTGTTCAAGGCGTTGGGCACAGAGTTGTTCGAGCCGGTGCTGAGCACCTTGAACACCACGGTCCGGGCCAACGCTGCGCTGGCGATCAACTCCACCGCGCCGCTGAACCGCTACTACTCGCTCAAAGAAGCGCTGATCCATGCCGTGCGCGCGGTGCATATGCCCTGGCCACTGATGCCAAGCGCCACCCTCTACACGATCAACCAGGCGCTGCGTGGCTATCGCCGTGTCTATACCAGCAACTACGACCTGCTCTTGCCCTGGGCGATGCGCCATGCACCGCAGGGGTTTGCCTCGCTGTTCGATGAAGAAGGCTTTTTCGATGTGCGCAACACGCGCAGCGAAGGTACGCGGGTGATGCACCTGCATGGCGGGCTGCACTTGCTCAAGCTGCCCGACGGCAGCACCCGCCAGCGCAGCGCCAATAACGCCGAGTTGCTCGATGGCTTTGCCGTGAACATTCCCGGTGAAGTGCCGTTGTTCATCAACGAGGATCGCAGCGAACACAAACTGCGGGCTATTCGTCATTCCGATTACCTGTCTTGGTGCCTGGGCCAACTCGCCGGTGAAACCCAGGGGCTATGCCTGTTCGGGCAGCATCTGGATAGCAGCGACCAACACCTGCTCGAGGCCATTCGCCAGGCGCGGCCGGCACACCTGGCGATCGCCATTCGGCCGCTGAGCGAGGCTTCGGTTATCAACCAAAAACAGCATTTCATTCAGCGGTTTGCCGATATTCCACACATTTCCCTGCACTTTTTCGACGCCAGCACCCACCCGTTGGGCGATACCCAGCTGGCCATCGACGTCCCCGCTGATTTCTCCCGGCGGCGCTGAACGAGCAATCAGTAAAACTTGGCAAATGTAAATAATTATCGATAAGATCCGCACCCTTTCTCCAGGCCAGCCCGGAAAGCGTGCATGCAGCGCCTCAAACCCGACCCAGCCGCCCAGGAATCCTGCCGGGGTTTCTATGCCGACATCCTGCACTTCCTGCGCAAGCGCATGGACAATGCCAGCGATGCCGCAGACATGACCCAGGACGTGTTCACCCAATGGCTGGGGTATCGCGACCGGGCCAAGGTCGAGCAGCCGCGGGCGTTTCTGTTCCAGATGGCGCGCAACCTGCTCAGCGACCATTGGCGCCGGCAGAAGGTGCGCCACAGCGCGCTGGGCGAAGAGCAGGCCGAGGTGCTGCACAGCGAGCCGGCCAACGACCCGCTCGACCACGCCCAGCGCCAGCAACGCCTGGAACATCTGCGCCAGGTGCTCGCGCAACTCTCGCCGCGGCGCCGCGAAGCCCTTATGCTGCATCGCTTCGAAGGACTGACCCAGGCGCAGATCGCACAACGCATGAATATTTCAGTAAGCATGGTCGAAAAGCACATCGCCGCCGCCCTGCTGCAGTGCAAGCAACGCCTGGACAGCGATAACGGCAGGGAGCACGCAGAATGACCCCTCTTGACGATCTCGACGCCAACTCGATCGACGCCCAGGCCGCCAGCTGGTTCAGCCGCAACCGCAATGCCCCCTCGCGTGAGGCACGCAAGGCCTTTGCCCAGTGGTTGCAAGACCCGCAGAACGCTCGCGCCTATCGCCAGTTCGAGCAACTATGGGACGACCTCGAGGCGCTCAAACAGGCCAACCGCCCGGTGCCCCTGGTGGTCCGCCGCGCGCCGCGCTGGCGCCCGGCCCTGGCCGCCGCCGCTGCGCTGCTGTGTGCGCTGCTGGCCGGCAATCTCGGCGCTGGCAGCAGCGCCTACCAACAGCGTCTGAGCGCCCAGCACGACCTGCGCAGCCTGCGCCTGCCCGACGGCAGCCAGTTGGTGATCAACGCCCAGACCCGGCTGCGCCTGGACTTCAGCGCCGAGCGCCGGCTGATCCACCTCGATCAAGGCCAGCTGTACATCGACGTGGCACCGGACAAGGAGCGGCCACTGCTCATCGACGCGGGCAGAGGACAAGTACGGGTGGTGGGCACAGGCTTCGATGTGCGCCGCGGTGAAAAGGAGCTGGTGGTCACAGTCGCCCACGGCCAGGTAGCCTTCGACACACCAGGCGAAACTAATCCGCCGCTGCTGCTCGGCGCAGGTCAACAGGCCACCTACGACACAACGCGAGGCACTGTCACCCAACAGGCATTGAACGACCAGCCGGTAGCCGACTGGCGCGACGGTCATGTGAGCTTTCGCAACCGCGAGTTGGCCAGCCTGATTGACGAACTCCGCCTGTACCGCGAACAGCCGGTGCTGCTGGCCGATCCGTCACTTGGGCAATACAAAGTCTCAGGGAATCTCGACGTACACGACCCGGACGCCCTGCTCAACGCCCTGCCCGCTCTGCTGCCGGTGAAAACCACCTTGCTGGCCGACGGACGCCTGCGCATCGACCGCCGCTGATTTTTTTAAGAATTTTTATCATTCGCAGGTGAGGACTTTTCTCAACGCCACGTCTTCCTCCCCGCCTGTCGCGCAATTGGCAGGCTTTTTCCGGCCTATTGCCGTTTGGGGGAATTCATGTTGTCCGCGTTGCGTCCGTTGCGATCCTTGCCTGTTCGTCCATCCCTGCTGGTGCTGTGCCTGGCTGTGAGCCTGGCCGCCGAGGCCGCGCCTGTACAGCTCGACCTGCCGGCCCAAGCGCTGGCCCGCTCGCTCAGCCAACTGGCACAGCAGGCCAAGGTGCAGTTGCTGTTCGATGAGGCGGTGCTGCGCGATGCCCAGGCCCCTGCGCTCAACGGCGCCTATGAGGCGCACGAGGCGATCTCCCGCCTGCTGGCCGGCAGCCGCTTCAGCGTACTGCGCATGGGTGAAACCTACGTGGTGCGCCTGCGCGAGGACCAACCCAACGCCGACAACAGCATCCAGCTCGGCGCCCTGAGCATCGTCGGCGATGGCCAGCAGGTCACACCCGACAACGTCGGCCGCTCGACCCTGGACCAGGAACAGATCGACCGCTACCAGCCCAGCAACATCCCCAGCGTCTTGGCCACCCTGCCTGGAGTGAACATGGGCGGTTCGGCCAAACCTGGCGGGCAGACCATCAACATCTGGGGCATGGGTGACGCCGAAGATGTGCCGATGACCGTCGACGGCGCTACCAAGAGCGGTTTCGAGCGCTACCAGCAGGGCACCATCTTCATCGAGCCAGAACTGATCAAGTTCATCGAGGTGGAAAAAGGCCCGCACTCGGTCAAGACCGGCAACGGCGGCTTTGGTGGCAGCGTCAACATGCAGACCAAGGACGCCAGCGACCTGCTGCAAGAGGGCCGCAACAGCGGCGCGATGGTCAAGTACGGCTACGCCAGCAACGACCACCAGCAGATCTACAGCTCGGCGCTGTTCGGCCGCAGCGACGATGGCCGCATCGACGGTTTGGTCTACCTGACCAAGCGCGACGGCGGCGACATGAAAATGGCCGACCGCCTGCCCGATCCGGAAAACCGCTACCCGATCAACCCCAAGCGCCTGCCCAACAGCGCCTTGGACCTGGAAGGCGCTTTGCTCAAGAGCAACATCCACTTTACCGACGAGCACAGCCTGGGGCTGTCCTGGTCGCGCTCGCAGACCGAGCGCTGGACGGGCTTCTCGTCCACCGCCTACCCGACCCCGCCGACCCAGGCCAACATCGATCGCTATGGCTACGAAAACGCGATCAAACGCTTCCTCGCCCTGCGCAACACGGTCGACACCACCTGGTCGGCCACCTACAACTACCAGCCGATCGAAAATCCCTGGGTCGATTTGCAGGTCAAATATTCCGAGTCAGATACCGACCAGACTGACGAACGCAACGCCACGGCGTTCTTCCAGGCCGCCACGGGCGGGCGCAAGATGGACACCGAGTACAAGGACCGCATGCTCGATGTGAAGAACACCAGCCTGTTCACCACCGGCCCGCTCGAACATGCGCTGACCGCAGGGTTGCAAGTGCGCCAGCATGAGCGGGATACGCAGATGTGGATGCCGGGCAAGATGTACGACGTGCCCAAGTACAACTACGGCCATTTCCAGCCGTACTTCATGCCGCGTGGCAAGGTCGAGAGCCAGGGCTACTACCTGCAGGATGCGATCACCATTGGCGACCTGACCATCACCCCATCGCTGCGTTACGACCACGTGACCAACGAAGGCGAGCCAAACCAGGCGCCCTACTACAACAGCCCAGCAGCCGGTCACGACTACAGCGCCAAGACCTACAGCGGCTGGTCGCCGCGCCTGGCGCTGTTCTACAAGCTAAACGACCAGCACGCGCTGTTCGCCAACTACAGCAAGACCTGGCGTGCCCCGGTGCTGGACGAGCAGTACGAAGTGCAAGGCGTGGGCAGCCGCACGGCCACCAGCCGTAACCTCGACCCCGAGCGCATCACCGGCATTCGCCTGGGCAGCATCAGCAATTTCTCCAACGTGTTCGTGCAGGGCGACAGCGCACAGATTCGCACCACGCTGTTCCGCAACCATGTCAAAGACGAGATTTTCAAAGCCACGGGTATTGGTTGCCAGCAGCAGATGGTCACTGGCGGCACCATCGCCCAGACCTGCGGCGGCGGGCTGATGAGCAACTACCGCAACATTGGCGACACGGTGTACCAGGGCTATGAGGTGGAGACCTTCTACGACGCCACCTACCTGTTCGGTGCCCTGTCGTACGCCTGGATGGAAGGCCGCCACGAAGGCGCCTACACCAACCCATGGGGGCCGGATGTGTGGGCCAAGGACGTGCCGGCGCCCAAGTGGATCGCCACCCTGGGCGTGAAGATTCCGGCCTGGGATGCCCGCGTCGGCTGGACTGCCGAGTTCGTTAGCAAGACTCACCATCTGCCCAGCGACAAGTACTTCGAAGGCCCGGCCAGCGCATTGGGCGACCGCTACTACGACAACTTCGGCAACGAGCGTTATCAGATCCACGGCCTGTTCGCCAACTGGAAACCGCAGCAGCCTTACCTGAAAGGCACTGAGGTCAACCTGACGGTGGACAACCTGTTCAATGTGTCGGTGCGGCCGGAATTGTCTGGGGAAAATGCCTACACCATCGGGCGTAATGCCAAGGTCAGTGTGACCCGGTTCTTCTGAAACATCTGACACTTCGCGGCGCCCTTTTCGCGGGCAAGCCCGCTCCCACAGGGATAGCGCTGCTTTGGAAGTATGCGCGATGCCCACTCCCACAGGGATAGCGCTGCTTTCGAAGGTATCGCGGTACTTGTGGGAGCGGGCTTGCCCGCGAAAAGGCCAACGCGCAGTCAGATAGCGATCAAGCCATCCGCCCGCAACAACGTCTCCAGGCAATGCTCGCTGACGCCATAGAACGCCTTGAGCTGGGCAATCTTCTGCAAAAGGGCAGTCGCATCCACCGGCTGCTTGCGCTTGACCGCAAGAATCATCTTGTTCTTGTTGGTGTGCTCCAGCGAGATGAACTCGAACACCTTGGTCTCGTAGCCACAGGCCTCCAGGTACAAGGCGCGCAGGCTGTCGGTGAGCATCTCGGCCTGTTGCCCCAGATGCAGGCCGTACTGCAACATTGGCTGCAACAAGCCTGGGCTCTGCAACTGCGGGCGTACCTGTTTGTGACAGCACGGCGAGCACATGATGATCGCCGCGTTGCAGCGAATACCGGTGTGGATGGCGTAGTCGGTGGCGATGTCACACGCGTGCAGGGCGATCATCACCTCGATGGCCTCGGGCACCACGCTGCGCACATCGCCGCACTCGAATACCAGGCCTGGATGCTCAAGACGCGCGGCGGCGGTGTTGCACAAGTCGACCATGTCCTGGCGCAATTCGACGCCAGTGACCTGCGCCTCGCGGCCCAGGGAGTTGCGCAGGTAATCATGCATGGCGAAGGTCAGGTAGCCCTTGCCCGAACCGAAGTCGGCAACCCGCAATGGCTGCGCCGCCGCCAGCGGGGCACTGGCCAGGGCATGGTCGAAGACTTCGATGAACTTGTTGATCTGCTTCCACTTGCGCGACATCGACGGGATCAGCGCGCCCTGGCCATCGGTCACCCCCAGATCGCGCAGGAACGGCCTGGAAAGCTCCAGGTAGCGTTTCTTCTCGCGGTCATGCCCAGCCGCAGGCGCGGCTTCGCGCGGAGCCTGCGCCACATGGCGCTGAAGCATCGGCTTGCCTTTTTTGCTGAAGGCCAGCTGCACTTCGCCGTCAGTAGTGAACAGGTGCGCATTGCGAAAGCTGTCCGGCAACAGCTCGGCGACCAGCGCTTGCACTTGCTCGACTGGCACGTTGCGGGTGATGTCGCGGGTTTGATGGCGGTAGACCAGCGACAGGCTTGGCTGGCCCTTGACCAACAGCGGCTTGGCGATGATCCGTTGCAGGCTCTGGTCGGCGCCAACGTGACGAGCGAGCACCAGCTTGCTCAGGCTGCCTTGCTCCAGGGCATCGGCCAGCAGGCGCAGGAATTGGCAACGCGCATCCGGCGCGGTGGAAGCGTAAGGGTTGGCGGACATGGGAACGGGGTGCCTCGAATTGCCGGGAGCGCTGCGCGCAATGGCGGGCATTCTACGTCGCTGGCAGCCTTGCGCGAAGGTTTTCTCGATGGGCGTGGCTCAGTCGAGGATCACCAAGCGGTTGGGCAATTCGTTGCGGCTATGGGTGGCCGGCAGCTGGCGGCTGAGCAGCTCACCGCAAGCATCGATGCATTCGACGAAGCCCTGCAAGGTCCGGCCCTGGCGCACCTGCTCGGTGAAACGGGCGACCAGCACGGCCCTAGCCTGGGCGTCCAGATGCTGTTCGATGCCTTTGTCAGCCAGGATCGCCACATAGTGCTCGGCCTCGCTGACGAAGATCAGCACGCCAGTAGCGCCAGCGGTACGCTGCAGGTTCAACTCGCGAAACTGCTGGCGCGCCAGGCCCGAGGCACGCCGATGGCGCAGCAGACGCGGGGTTACCAGGCTGGCCAGGCGGGCATTGCGCAGCAGCAGACACAGGCCGATGAACAGCACCACCTGGGCCACCAGCAACGCGCGCAAGCTCGGCCAATTGATCAGTAGATGCAGCACGGCAGGAATCACCAGCGCCAGCAGCGCCGCCCAGAACAGCGGCAGATAGGCATAGTCGTCGGCGCGGCGCGCCAGTACCGTCACAAGTTCCGCGTCGGTGCGCCGCTCGGCGCGGGCGATGGCCTCGGCAATCTGGCGTTGCTCGTATTGATTGAAAACGGTCATGCCATCGGTCTCTAACGTTCTTATAGTTGTTGTCCCGGCACGGGGCTGGCGCGAGTGTATCTCAACAACTGCGTGACATCAGGCATAATCCTCCGCTGCCGCTGCATCCTGCTGTAGGAATGATCGGAAAGATCGCCCTATCACCCAAGAACAACAGCCGCCCGACAACTTTAGGCCGCGCGCGTATCCCTGTGGATACGGCCCAGGCCACGACAATGGAATTGATGATGAAACTGTCTTCGCTGGGCCTGGCCATGGCCCTTGCCAGTCAGGCGGCCCTGGCCGCTAACTCCGCCCCGCCCCTGCAAGACAAGCAGGCGTTCATCGACCACCTGATCGGGCAGATGACCGTCGATGAGAAGATCGGCCAGCTGCGCCTGATCAGCATCGGCCCAGAGATGCCAAAGGAAAAGATCCGCGAGGAAATCGCCGCCGGACGCATTGGCGGCACCTTCAACTCGCGCACCGCGCCGGAAAACCGCCCGATGCAGGACGCCGCCATGCGCAGCCGGTTGAAGATCCCGATGTTCTTCGCCTACGACACTATCCATGGCGAGCGCACCATCTTCCCGATTAGCCTGGGCCTGGCCGCGACCTGGGACATGGACGCGATTGCCAAGGTCGGCCGTACCTCGGCCATCGAGGCCTCCGCCGATGCCCTGGACATGACCTTCGCACCCATGGTCGACATCGCCCGCGACCCGCGCTGGGGCCGCACCAGTGAAGGCTTCGGCGAAGACACCTACCTGACTTCGCGCATTGGCCAGGAGATGGTCAAGGGCTTCCAGGGATCGAGTGCGAAGAACCCCGACAGCATCATGGCCATCGTCAAGCACTTCGCCCTGTACGGCGCAGTGGAAGGCGGGCGCGACTACAACACGGTCGATATGAGCCTGCCGAAAATGTACAACGACTACCTGCCGCCCTACCGCGCCGCGCTTGATGCGGGTGCAGGTGGCGTGATGGTCGCGCTCAACTCGATCAACGGCGTGCCAGCCACCTCCAACACCTGGCTGATGAACGACCTGCTGCGCAAGGAGTGGGGCTTCAAGGGCGTGACCATCAGCGACCATGGCGCGATCCAGGAGCTGATCCGTCACGGCGTGGCCAAGGACGGGCGCGAAGCGGCCAAGCTGGCGATCAAGGCCGGCATCGACATGAGCATGAACGACACCCTGTATGGTGAAGAACTGCCCGGCCTGCTCAAGTCTGGCGAAGTGACCCAGGCCGAACTCGACCAGGCGGTGCGCGAGGTTCTGGGTGCCAAGTACGAGATGGGCCTGTTCGACAACCCGTACGTGCGTATCGGCAAGGCCGAGACCGATCTGAAGGACTATTACGCTAACGACCGACTGCACCGCGACGCCGCCCGCGATGTCGCCCGGCGCAGCCTGGTGTTGCTGGAAAACCGTAACCAGACCTTGCCGCTGAAGAAAACCGGCACCATCGCCCTGGTCGGCCCCCTGGCCGATGCACCGATCGACATGATGGGCAGCTGGGCCGCCGATGGCCGTCCCGAGCATTCCGTCACTGTGCGCGAAGGGCTGCGCCGCGCAGTCGGCGACAAGGCCAAGCTGATCTACGCCAAGGGCTCGAATGTCACTGGCGACAAGGCCATGTTTGATTACCTGAACTTCCTCAACTTCGACGCCCCGGAAATCGTCGACGACCTGCGCCCTGCCGCCGTGCTGATCGACGAGGCGGTCAAGGCCGCCAAGCAATCCGACGTGGTTGTTGCCGTGGTCGGTGAGTCGCGCGGCATGTCCCACGAGTCGTCAAGCCGCACCACCCTGGAAATTCCCGCGGTGCAACGCGAGCTGATCAAGGCACTGAAGGCCACCGGCAAGCCCCTGGTGCTGGTGCTGATGAACGGCCGCCCGCTGTCGATCGCCTGGGAACGAGACCAGGCCGATGCCCTGCTCGAAACCTGGTTCAGCGGCACCGAAGGCGGCAACGCCATCGCCGATGTGCTGTTTGGCGACTACAACCCGTCCGGCAAGCTGGCCATCACCTTCCCGCGTTCGGTCGGGCAGATCCCGATGTACTACAACCACCTGCGCATCGGCCGTCCGTTCACCCCTGGAAAGCCTGGCAACTACACCTCGCAGTACTTCGAGGAGCCTAATGGCCCGTTGTACCCGTTCGGCTATGGCCTGAGCTACAGCAGCTTCGAGCTGTCGGGGTTGAAGCTTGCCAGCACTCAGCTCAAGCGCGGCGACACCTTGCACGCCAAGGTGACCGTGAAGAACACCGGCAAGCGTGATGGCGAGACTGTGGTGCAGTTGTATCTGCAAGACGTCAGCGCTTCGATGAGCCGTCCGGTCAAGGAACTGAAGAACTTCCAGAAACTGATGCTCAAGGCGGGCGAATCGCGAACCTTGACCTTCAGCATCAGCGAAGAAGACCTGAAGTTCTACAATGGCCAGCTGCAGCGGGTGGCTGAGCCGGGCCAGTTCAATGTGCAGGTCGGGCTCGATTCCGAAGCGGTGCAGCAGCAGAGTTTCGAGTTGCTGTAAGCCTGTGCCGGAGCAAGGCGCCTGCGACGGGGTGCCTTCACCGGCCTCATCGCGGGGCAAGCCCGCGCCCACGCAGTCTCAACAGAAGGATACGCGTGGGAGCGGGCTTGCCCCGCGATGAGGCCGGCACACCTAGCACACCTCCAATAGATCTCAACAGCCCCAGGATCTGCACCATGCCTTCTTCGTTTCGCGCACTGCGCCTGGGCCTGATCGTGTTGCTGATTGTGGTCGGCACCGCTCTGAGCGCCGGCTGGGCCATGCATCAGGCCAAGCGCCAGTCGATGGAAACCGACGCCCGCCGTGCCGCCCAGCAATTGGGCTTGTACGCCAATTCTCTGCATACCCTGATCGAACGCTACCGCGCCCTGCCGGCGGTATTGGCACTGGACCCGGAACTGATCGCCGCCTTGCGTGGCCCGGTCAGCGAGCCGGTGCAAGATGCCCTCAACCGCAAGCTCGAACGCATCAACGGTGCGGCCAACTCCTCTACTCTTGAGTTGCTCGACCATACCGGCCTGGCGGTCGCCGCCAGCAACTGGCGCCTGCCGACCACCTATGTCGGCTCCAACTATGGCTTTCGCCCCTACTTCAAACAGACCCGCACCCAGGGCAGTGGCCGCTTCTACGCGGTCGGCGTGACCAGTGGCGTGCCAGGTTATTTCCTCTCAAGCGCGGTCAATGACGAGCAAGGGCGCTTTCTTGGCGCCATGGTGGTCAAGCTGGAGTTCCCCGAACTTGAGCGCGAATGGCGCCAGGGCAGCGATGTACTGTTGGTCAGCGATGCCCGCGGGATCATCTTCATCGCTAACCAGGACGGCTGGCGTTACCGTGAACTGGCGCCGCTGACGGGCGCCGACCGCGCAGAACTGGCCGAAACCCGTCAGTACGACAAGCAACCACTGGTCCCGCTGCAGCACCAGGTGTTGACGCGCTTCGATGGCAACAGCCACCTGAGCCGTGTGCAACGCCCGGATGGCCCGGTTGAATACCTGTGGCAAAGCCTGCCGCTGGAAGGCGAAGGCTGGACCTTGCACCTGCTACGCAAACCCCAGGTCAGTGAGGACGGGCGCAACGCCGCGCTGGCCGCCGCCGCGATCTGGCTGACCCTGGTGTTCGCCGCGCTGTTCGTCAGCCAGCGCCTGCGCCTGGCGCGCTTGCGCCAGCGCAGCCGTGAAGAGCTCAAGCGCCAGGTCGAAGAGCGCACCCGTGAACTGCGCACCGCCCAGGAGGGGCTGGTGCAGTCGGCCAAACTGGCGGCGCTGGGGCAGATGTCAGCAGCGCTGGCGCATGAGATCAACCAGCCGCTGACCACCCAACGCATGCAACTGGAAACCCTGCGCCTGCTGCTCGACCATGGCCGCCTCGATGAAGCGCGCCAAGCCCTGGAGCCGCTGGAGCAAATGCTCGCGCGCATGGCGGCGCTCACCGGCCACCTGAAGACCTTCGCCCGCAATAGCCCTGGTGGGCTGCGCGAACGCCTGGACCTGGCCAATGTGGTCGACCAGGCCCTGCATCTATTGGACGCCCGCATCCGCAGCGATGAAGTCGAAGTGGCGCTGTACCTGGCCCGCCCGGCCTGGGTGCGCGGTGATGCGATCCGCCTGGAGCAGGTGCTGATCAACCTGCTGCGCAATGCCCTCGACGCCATGGCCGACAAACGCTACAAACGCCTGGAGATCCGCATCGAAACTGACAACGGCCAGTGGCGCCTGAGCGTGCTCGACTCCGGTGGCGGTATCGATGAAACCGACTTGGCCAAGGTCTTCGACCCGTTCTTCACCACCAAGCCGGTGGGCGAAGGCCTCGGCCTGGGCCTGGCGATCTCCTATGGCATCGTCCATGATGCCGGCGGCCAGTTGCAGGTCGAGAACCTGCCTGGCGGCGCACGCTTTAGCCTGACCCTGCCTCGCGATCTGGAGCCGGTATGTTGAATTCAGTGATCGTCGTCGATGATGAAGCCAGTATCCGCACCGCGGTCGAACAGTGGCTGAGCCTGTCGGGCTTCAGGGTGCAGCTGTTCGCCCGTGCCGAGGAGTGCCTGGCGCAACTGCCGGCGCACTTCCCAGGGGTGATCATCAGCGATGTGCGCATGCCAGGGATGGGCGGTTTGCAGTTGCTTGAACAGTTACACGCACAAGACCCCGACCTGCCAGTGATACTGCTCACCGGCCACGGTGATGTGCCGATGGCGGTGGAAGCCATGCGCAACGGCGCTTATGACTTTCTGGAAAAGCCCTTCACGCCCCAGCACTTGCTGGGCAGCCTGCGCCGCGCCCTGGAAAAGCGCCAACTGGTGCTGGAGAACCGCCGCCTGCACGAACAGGCCGACCTCAAGGCGCGTTTGGAGAGCACGCTGCTGGGCATGTCCCAGGGCCTGCAGCAACTGCGCCGACAGGTGCTGGACCTGGCCAGCCTGCCGGTCAATGTGCTGATTCGAGGGGAAACCGGCAGCGGCAAGGAGCGTGTGGCGCGCTGCCTGCACGACTTCGGGCCGCGCGCCGACAAGCCGTTCGTGGCGCTCAATTGCGCAGCGATCCCGGAAGCGTTGTTCGAAGCCGAACTGTTTGGCCATGAAAGCGGCGCCTTCACCGGTGCTCAGGGCAAACGCATCGGCAAGCTGGAATACGCCAACGGCGGCACGGTGTTTCTCGACGAAATCGAGAGCATGCCGTTGGCCCAACAGGCCAAGCTGCTGCGGGTGATCCAGGAGCAGAAGCTCGAACGCCTGGGCGCGAACCAAAGCATCAATGTCGACCTGAGAATTATCGCCGCAACCAAACCGGATCTGCTGGAAGAAGCCCGCGCCGGGCGCTTCCGGGAAGACCTGGCCTATCGCTTGAACGTCGCCGAACTGCGCCTGGCACCGCTGCGCGAACGGCGAGAAGACATCCCGCTGCTGTTCGAGTTTTTCGCCCGCACCAGCGCCGAGCGCTTGAACCGCAGCGCACCTGCGCTATCCGGGGCACAGTTGGCGCAATTGTTGGCCCACGATTGGCCGGGCAATGTCCGCGAGCTGGCCAATGCCGCAGAACGCCATGCCTTGGGGCTGGGGGCGTCCAGTGCCGAGCAGAGCCACGGCGGGCCATCGTTGGTCGAACAGATGGAAGCCTTCGAGGCGCAATGCCTGCGCGCCGCCCTGCGCCAGCATAAGGGTGAAATCAAGGGCGTGATGGAAACCCTGCAACTGCCACGGCGGACGTTGAACGAGAAGATGCAGCGCCATGGTCTGATTCGAGAAGATTTCATTGAGCGCGAATAGGCGGATTTTTGCCTATTTCATCTTTAAGATAAGCGGATATCCGCTCATTTAAGGCGATTTACCTGAACGGTGGTGGCGCACGGCACGCATTGTGCGACAACAAGCCGCAGCCTCAATCGCCTCGTGCAAGGCCTTGGTTACGCGGTTTCACTGTTTTTTGCGGGAGCGCACGACACCATGGTGCGCCCCCAAATGGATCGCCCTGCACCCATCTGGCACACCTTCTGCAAACACCTGTGCAAGCGCACCCCAGCGCGCTCCACAAAAACAACGAGAAGGTTACCTCTGATGGATAACGCCACCTCCCTGCCAACCGGGGCGGCCATAGCGCCTGCCGCGGAAAAAACCACCGCCAGCCGTCTCAAGTCGATTTTCAGCGGCTCGATCGGCAACATGGTCGAGTGGTACGACTGGTACGTCTACGCTGCATTCTCGCTGTACTTCGCCAAGGCCTTCTTCCCCGCTGGCGACACCACCGCACAACTGCTCAACACCGCCGCAATTTTCGCCGTGGGCTTCCTGATGCGCCCAATCGGCGGCTGGCTGATGGGCCTGTACGCCGACCGCAAGGGCCGCAAAGCGGCATTGATGGCCTCGGTCCTGCTGATGTGCGCAGGCTCGCTGGTCATCGCCCTGACCCCGGGCTATGAAACCATCGGCGTCGCCGCCCCGATCCTGCTGGTACTTGCGCGCTTGCTGCAAGGCCTGTCGGTGGGCGGTGAATACGGCACCTCGGCTACCTACCTCAGCGAAATGGCCAGCAAGGAGCGTCGTGGCTTCTTCTCAAGCTTCCAGTACGTGACGCTGATCTCTGGCCAGCTCATTGCCCTGGCAGTGCTGATCATTCTGCAGAACACCCTGACCACCGAAGAGCTGTACGCCTGGGGCTGGCGTGTACCGTTCGTGATCGGCGCGCTGTGCGCAGTGGTCGCGCTGTACCTGCGTCGTGGCATGGAAGAGACTGCCTCCTTCACCAAGAAAGAGAAGTCCAAGGAAAGCCTGATGCGCACCCTGATGCGCCATCCCAAGGAGCTGCTGACCGTAGTCGGCCTGACCATGGGCGGTACCCTGGCCTTCTACACCTACACCACCTACATGCAGAAGTACCTGGTCAACACCGTGGGCATGAGCATCAGTGACTCGACCACCATTTCGGCGGCTACGTTGTTCCTGTTCATGTGCCTGCAACCGGTGATTGGCGGCCTGTCCGACAAGATTGGCCGGCGCCCGATCCTGATCGCCTTCGGCGTGCTCGGCACCCTGTTCACCGTACCGATCCTCAGCACCCTGCACACCATCACCACCTGGTGGGGCGCGTTCTTCCTGATCATGGCGGCGCTGATCATCGTCAGCGGCTACACCTCGATCAACGCCGTGGTCAAAGCCGAGCTGTTCCCTACTGAAATCCGCGCCCTGGGCGTGGGCCTGCCGTACGCGCTGACCGTGTCGATCTTCGGCGGCACCGCCGAGTACGTGGCGCTGTGGTTCAAGAGCGTCGGCATGGAGAGCGGCTTCTACTGGTACGTCACCGGCTGCATCGCGTGCTCGCTGCTGGTCTACGCGACCATGAAAGACACCAAGACCCACTCGCGGATCACGACCGACTGATCCTGCTCGGGCTGTAACCAGAAAGGGGCGCACCGTCAGACGGTGCGCCCCTTTTGCATTTGGGCAGTTCGCTTTTGGGGTAAACCCGCTCTCACAGAGTCCAAACGATGTGGCAAACCTGTGAAGCCGCTATAGCTCGACGAACGGTCTGAGCGTTAATTACTCATTAATCCCCCGCCGTCATCCTGACATTGCTGACCAACCTGCCAAGAAATCACTCCCCCGGGTAAATGACCTCGGGAATTCCCAGGCATTCAAACAAACATCGATAAATACGATTATTAAACCCAGATATTTGCGCTTTTTAATCAAATTAATCGGCGTAACATTAAACCCATAGAAACAAACAACCCAACGACTCACCGGAGCAACGACCATGAAAAACAAACTGATCCTGACCCTGGCTCTCTCTGTACTGGCTACTGGCGCCTTCGCCGAAGACGGTTTTGACCGCACCACCGCCCACAACTTCGCCACCGCTCAAACCCAGTCGGCAGCCTATGCAGAAGATGGTTTTGACCGCACTGGCGGCGCACGCTTCGCCGAAGATGGCTTCGATCGCACTGGCGGCGCACGCTTCGCCGAAGACGGCTTCGACCGCACTGGCGGCGCACGCTTCGCTGAAGATGGCTTCGACCGCACTGGCGGCGCACGCTTCGCCGAAGATGGCTTCGATCGCACTGGCGGCGCACGCTTCGCCGAAGACGGTTTCGATCGCACCAACGCCCACCGCATCAGCTGATTGCTGATGCTCACACCCAGCCCGGCTTCGGTCGGGCTTAATCATTTCCAGCAAGGCTCAGGCTTGGCACACTAGGCGCCTCGTCCATCCCAGAGGAAGGGCCCCGGCCCTGAGCAGATGTACTACTACGAACCCGCCAAAGGCCACGGCCTGCCCCACGACCCGTTCAACGCCATCGTCGGCCCTCGACCCATCGGCTGGATCTCTTCGCAAGACCGCGAAGGCCGCCTGAACCTGGCGCCATACAGCTTCTTCAACGCCTTCAATTACATTCCACCGATCATCGGTTTCTGCAGTGTCGGGCGCAAAGACAGCCTGAACAATATCGAGCAGACCGGCGAATTCGTCTGGAACCTGGCCACTCGGCCACTGGCCGAGCAGATGAACCAAAGCTGCGCAGCAGTCGCTGCGGAAGTCGATGAGTTCGTCTTGAGTGGCCTGACGCCAACGGCATCGCGGTTGGTCGGCGTGCCGCGGGTGGGTGAAAGCCCGGTCGCCTTCGAATGCAAGGTCAGCCAGATCGTCCAGCTCAAACGCGCTGACCAGGAGCTGGTGCCCAGCTGGCTGATCCTCGGTGAAGTAGTGGCGGTGCACATCGCCGAGCATCTGCTCAAAGACGGCATCTACGACACCGCTGCCGGCGAGCCGATCCTGCGCGGCGGCGGCCCGCAGGACTACTTCGAACTGGGCAACCTGTTCAAGATGGGCCGGCCCCAGGTCAACGGCTGATCACCAGATCAGCTCGCCCTCTTCGCTCACCCCTTGCAGGCGTTCAAGCTCGGCGCAGGCGGCCTCATCGGCCGCTATCGCGCCTTTGAACACCTGGCCATCGAGCACCTTGTGAAAGCGCGGGGTGCCCATGCCGTTCAATGCCTTCACGGCAATCGCCGCGTTATAACCACCACCTTCTACGGGGACCATCGCCGAAACCGCTTCGAAGTGGGGGAACTCTCTACGTGCCATCGTGCAATCCAGTCTGGGTAAAAGTGCGCATTCTAACCCGAGCCCTGGTCACTGAAGGTATGCAGATCGAGGCTGGCGACCACATGCGCCTGCACCAGCTCACCAAACAGATCGAGATTAGGCGAGGCAAAATAGCCACTCATCGCCTGCTGATCGCGCCAGCTGCCGCTGAGCAGCCACAGGTCGTCATCCGCTTGCGAGCGCTGCACGCTGAAACTCAGGCAGCCGGGCATGCGCAGCGATGGCTCGAGCAGGTCACGCAGGCGCACGCCGAGTTCCGCCGAACGACCGTTGCTGGCACGGATAAAAGCCAAGTGAGTGACCGGTTGGCGTTGGGTCATGAACGATCTCCTTGAAGCGGGGCGGACGGAAAAACCAGGCTGGCCAGCGTAGGGCCTGGCCCGCGCGCGCCGTTAGGCCATTACTGCACGCCGATTGCCTGATCCTGCCACGCTGCAGGATCAGGCAATCGACGTGCAGTAATCGACTAGCGCCGCGGCTTGCCCAAACCTATCCTGCTGGTCACTACATAGGATCCACGCCATGACCACGCCAGCGACCCTCGAACCGACTTTGGAGACCCTGCGCCAGGAGCTTTCCGGGCTGATCCTGCGCCACACCGCCGAGACCAATGGGGTTGAATCGGTGATCGACGGCTTGTTCCTGAGTCGCTATGAGGAGAATGTGCGCGGTATGCCTGCCCTGGCGCAGCCAGCCCTGTGCATCCTTGCCCAGGGTAACAAGACGCTGTTTCTCGGCGATGAACGCTACACCTACGACCCCCTGCACTACATGGTGGTCTCGGTGACCTTGCCAATAACCGGGGCAATGCTTGATGCCTGCCCAGAGAATCCATGCCTGGGCCTGCGCCTGGACATCGACCCGGCCGAAATTAGCCAGCTCATCGCCCAAAGCGGCCCGATGCTGGTGCCCAGCATGCCGTCGGGGCGCGGACTGTTCGTCGAACGCAGCGACGTGACCTTGCTCGATGCGCTGCTGCGCCTGGTGCGGCTACTCGACTCGCCAAGAGATATCGCAGTGCTTGCGCCATTGGTTCGTCGCGAGCTGCTGTACCGCGTATTGCGTGGTCCCCAAGGTCATCGCCTGTATGAAATAGCCTTGGCCAACAGCCAGACCCACCGGGTATGCCAGGCCATTGCCTGGCTCAACCAGCATTACCAGCAACCGCTGCGCATCGAGGACCTGGCGCGTGAGGTCAACCTGAGTACCTCGACCCTGCATCACCGTTTCAAGGCCGTGACCTCAATGAGCCCGTTGCAGTATCAAAAGCAACTGCGCCTGCAAGAAGCGCGGCGGCTGATGCTCAATGATGGGATAGAAGCAGCGGTGGCGGGCTATCGGGTGGGCTACGAGAGCCCGTCGCAGTTCAGCCGCGAGTACAGCCGCCTGTATGGCGCCCCGCCGATTCGGGATGTGGCCAGGCTGAGGGCCAGCGCCAACTGACTACTGTTGCGTAGCACTGTCCTGCTTGCGTCGGTGGCGGCCTCTTCGCGGGCAAGCCCGCTCCCACAAGGACCGCGCTGCTCTATGTCGCAGCGCTGTACATGTTTCCCCAGACCACCTCCCACAGGCAAACGCTGCCCTGTGGTCCAACGCTGTACCTGTGGGAGCGGGCTTGCCCGCGAACGAGGGCGCAGCCCTCGCAGCGGTCGTCAGCCCTGCACAGCCTGCTGCCACTGCGCCTGATCCACCTGGATCAAGGTCGGCCCCTTACGCTCGACAGCGCTAGCCAACGCCGCCTGCAATTGCGCCACATCCGCCACATCCTCAGCCGCCGCACCCAACGCCCGCGCCACGCCGATAAAATCCGGCGTATGAATATCCACGCCCACCGGCTCAATCGCCCGATTGACCATGTACTTCTTGATTTCCTCATAGCCCTGGTTATTCCACAGCAGCACGATCAGCGGCACCTGCGCTTCCACCGCGCTGGCCAGCTCCGGCAGGGTGAATTGCAGGCCACCATCGCCGATCAGGCACACTGCGGGCGAGCGCTGGCTGACCTGCTCGGCGCTACCGAGCCAGGCGCCCATGGCCGCTGGCAAGGCGTAGCCAAGCGTCCCGTAGCCAGTGGAGGCATTGAACCAGCGGCGCGGCTGATCAAGGTCCAGGGTCAGATTGCCGGTGTACACCGGTTGGGTCGAGTCGCCGACCAGGATCGCCCGGGGCAACGTTTGCAGGACCGCCGTCAACAGGCGCGTCTGACTCAGGGTCGGCTGATCCCAACCAGCCGCCAACGCCTGGCGCAACTGACCCACCCGGGCCACCCCCCACTGCGCCTCAAGCACCGCTGGCGGCTGCGCCTGCAACGCAGCGAGCAACGCCCCTGTCGCTTGTTGGGCGTCGGCCACCAGCGCCAGCTCAGGCAAGTAATTGCGAACTGTCTGGTCAGGGTCGATGTCGATCCGCAGCAAGCTGCCGGGAATCTCGAAGCCACCCTTGAAGGTCACGTCGTAATCGGTCTCGGCCAACTCGGTGCCGATTGCCAGCACCACATCGGCCTCGGCCACCAACGCGCGGGTGGCGGACAGCGATTGGGTCGAGCCGATCTGCAGCGAGTGAGCGGCTGGCAGCAGGCCCTTGGCATTGATGGTCAGCGCCACCGGGGCCTGCAAGTGTTCGGCGAGAGCGGTCACTTCCACCCCTGCGGCCAGTGCGCCACCGCCAGCGAGGATCAGTGGCCGGCGGGCCTTGGCCAGGCGTTCGGCCATCAGCGTTACAGTCGAAGGTGATGCAGCGGCGCGGCTGGTACGCACCGGCCGCCCTGGTAGCAAGTGATCGGCTGGCTCGACCAGCACATCCAGCGGGATCTCGATATGCACCGGACGCGGCCGCCCCCCCTCGAACACCGCGAAAGCCCGCGCCAGCACGTGCGGCAGGTCATCTGCACACATCAGGGTATGAGAGAACGCCGCCACCCCGGCAACCAGCGCAGACTGATTAGGCAGCTCGTGCAACTTGCCACGCCCACCACCGAGCGAGTCGCGCGACTGCACGCTGGAGATCACCAGCATCGGGATCGAATCGGCATAGGCCTGGCCCATGGCGGTGGTGATGTTGGTCATGCCAGGGCCGGTGATGATGAAGCACACCCCAGGCTTGGCGCGGGTGCGCGCGTAGCCGTCGGCCATGAACCCTGCGCCCTGCTCGTGGCGCGGAGTGATATGGCGGATGGATGAGCCAGCAAGTCCGCGATAGAGCTCCACGGTATGCACGCCGGGGATGCCGAAGACATGGTCCACGCCATAGCCTTCGAGCAGTTTGACCAATACTTCGCCACAGGTTGCCATCGTTCGATACCCAGCTTTGTTGTTGAAATCAGGGCTCATTGGAACCAAGCAGCCGGTATCGCCACAATGCAAAAAAACACATACTAGCCATGTCCTCAGATCATGGCTGACTGCGATGAAACGCCTCCCTCCCCTGCCTGCACTGCACACGTTTCTGGTCACTGCCCAGCACTGCAACTTCACCCGTGCGGCGCAGCAGTTGCACATCACTCAAGGTGCGGTCAGTCGGCAGATCGCCAGCCTCGAAGAGCACTTGGGCTATGCCCTGTTCCAGCGCCAGGCGCGCGGCCTGAGCCTGACCCGCGAAGGCCAGGACTGGCTGCCGCGGGTGCAGCAGGTGTTTGCCTTGATCGACCAAGGTGTGCGTGAAGTGGGCGGGCGCAGCGCCTCCCTGCAACTCAAAGCGCCAACCTGCGTGATGCGCTGGCTACTGCCGTGCCTAATGGAGTGGCAGGCCCTGCGTCCGGATGTGCCGGTGGAGCTGACCACCACCGTGCAGCATGGGGTGGATTTTCGTCGCGAAGGGTTCGATGCGGCGGTGGTCTACGGCAATGCGCCCAATCATGGGCTGCGGGTGCGCAAGCTGTTCGATGAGCAGTTGACCCCGGTGTGCGCACCGTCCTTGCTAGATGGATCAGTGCCGTTGGCTCAGCTTGAAGATCTGGCTGGGCACATGCTCCTGCACCCTTCGCGCGACGAGCATGACTGGCGGCTGTGGTTGCAGGCGGCGGGAGCAGGGTTCGATCTGCACGGCCCGCGCCAGCACTTCGAAACCCTGGACATGGCGATGGCCATGGCCTCGCAGGGCACTGGCGTGGCGATTGGCGACTGGGCGCTGATTGGGGATGACCTACGCAGCGGCCGGTTGTGCATGCCGTTTGGCTTGAAGGTGATGACGGGGAAGGCGTATTACCTGGCAAGCCCAGCCAAGAGCCCCCCTGCGGGGTTGATCGAGTTGCTGGATTGGCTGGAACAACGTGCCAGCCAGTGATGCGCTGCTAGATGGCCCGTTATGGGGCCGCTTTGCGGCCCCAGCACTCAGTACCCGACCGTAAAGCGCTGCCGCGAATGCGCCGGTTTCTCCAGCTCATCAAGCATGGCAATGGCGTAATCGGCGAAGCTGATCCAGCTTTTGCCATCCGCCCCGATCAGCAGATGATCCTTGCCCAATTGGTAATGCCCACTGCGCGGCCCTTCGACAAACTCCGCCGACGGCGACAGGAACGTCCAATCCAGGTTCTGCTCCTGACGCAGCGTTTCAAGAAAACGCACCCCAGCCGTAGCTTCAGCCTTGTAAGCCTCAGGGAAATCCGGGCTATCGATCACCCGATGCCCCGACGGCAACAGCAGGCTACCTGCCCCACCCACCACCAGCAGCCGCTTGACCCCGGCACGCTTGACCGGCTCGATGATCGCACGCGGTTCGAGGGTGGAGAAGTGCGCCGCGCTCAGCACCGCGTCGACCCCAGCCACAGCCTGCTGCAACGCTGCACTGTCCTTGGCATCCAGGGCCTTTACAGTAACGCCCTCGCGCCCTTGCAACGCGGACGGATCACGGGCGATGGCCACGACACTGTGACCACGGCGCAGGGCCTCTTCCAGCAACTGGCTGCCAGCCCGTCCGGTAGCACCGATAATTGCGATCTTGCTCATGGGAAACACTCCATCAGGTTGAAAGGGATTACCACTTCATCTCGCCCTTGGCGACCTTGGCGCTGAGCTCCAACGAGCTTTCGTCGGCAAGGTCTGGGTAACGCGCTTTCATGGCTGCGATCAGCGCGTTGGCATCCTTGGCCTTCGCGGTTTCGCTGTCGAAGGCACGAATGTAGTTGGCAGTGAAGCGCACCGCGTCCAGCGATTGGCTGCTTTTGCCCAGATAGTGACCAGGGATCACCGTGCGCGGAGCCAACTGCTCGATGCGTTGCAGCGTCGCCAGCCAGTCGGCGTGGGATTGCGTGGTCTGGGTATCGGCCATCCACACGTGAATATGCTCGGCCACCACCACGCCACCGACCACCGCCTTGATCGACGGAATCCAGACGAAACTGCGATCAGGCTGCGGGCCGTCCAGGCCGATGATCTGCAGCGCCTGCCCTTCCAGCTCAAGGCTGTCACCTTGCAGCACTTGCGGAACGACCAGACGCGTGGGCTGATCAGCGCCCATCTGCGGCCCCCAATAGGCTAGCTTGGCATCCATGGTCTTGCGGATATGCGCCACGGTGGCCGCAGAGGCCACCACCCGCGCCTTGGGGAAGGCTGCGGTCAGGGTCTGCAGGCCAAAGTAATAGTCCGGGTCGCCATGGCTGATATAGATCGTGGTCAAGCGCTTGTCGCTGGCCCGCAGGCGTTGTACCACTTGCTCGGCCTGGGCCTTGCCGAACTGAGCGTCGACCAGAATCGCCTCATGCTCGCCACTGACGATCACCGAACTGACTGGAAAGATCGCCTCATGACCTGGGTTATAGACCTCAAGCTGCAAAGGCTCGGCAGCCAGTACGGGGCCTGCGAGTGCTGCGCACGCCAGCAACACGCTGCGCAAGGGGGTAAGAAATGACATTGGCTGATCCTGTGAATGGTCGATGCAGGACAGCTTAGTTGCCCGATCCATTACAAAAAATGCGATGCTGCTACATAGTTTGTTTCCAAAATCGAGCAGATCATGGACCGTCTTAACGCCATGCGCGTGTTTGTCACCGTCGTCGACCTGGGTAGCCAGTCGGCAGCTGCGGATCATCTGCAGATGTCCAGGCCAGTAGTGTCGCGCTATCTGGCAGAACTGGAAGACTGGGTCGGCGCACGCCTGATGCAGCGCACCACGCGCAAACTCAGCCTGACCGCCGCTGGCCAGGAGACGCTGCCGCGCTGCCGGCAAATGCTGGAGTTGGCGGGCGACCTGCAAAGCGCCGTGCGCCAGCCGGACGATGCGCCACGCGGGGAGCTGCGCATTAGCGTCAGTACGTCATTTGGCCAAGCGCAACTGGTCGATGCAGTAGCGGAGTATGTGGGCTTGTTTCCAGGGGTTAAGGTCGAGCTGCAGATGCTCGATCGCACGGTCAATCTGGTCGACGAGCGCATCGACTTGGCGATTCGTACCAGCAACGACCTTGATCCCAACCTGATCGCCCGCCGCCTGACGGTCTGCCGCTCTGTGGTCTGCGCCGCCCCCGCTTACCTGCAAACCCATGGCGTACCGCAACAGGTGGAGGAGTTGAGCCAACACAATTGCCTGACCCATGCCTATTTCGGCCATAGCCTGTGGCATTTCGAAGTGGATGGCCGTCAGCTCGCCGTGCCGGTGCAAGGCAATATCAGCGCCAACGAAGCCATGACCTTGCAGAAGGCCGCGCTGGCCGGCGCAGGCATCGCCATGCTGCCGACTTACCAGGCAGCTTGCGCCCTCAAAAAGGGCGAACTGCTGCGCTTGCTGCCGCAGGCCAAGCCCCGGGAGCTGAACCTGAATGCGGTCTATACCTCGCGCAAGCACATGCCGGCGACCTTGCGCAGCATGCTCGATTTTCTTGCTCAGCGTTTCAAGGATGAGCCGCAGTGGGATAGCGGCATTTAGGCCGCCACTGCCTACCAAGTGATCAGACTGACCTATGCTTGTAGTTACCACCTGTCGCTGTTGAAGGAGGTAAGCTCGATGAGCATAAGAACAAGAAGATGCGCCGTGGCCTTCGCCTTGGTCGCGGTCGCAGGCCTCTATGGCTCGGCCTGCTGGCGAGTCGAACTGCTACGCAACCAGCCCAACTCGGCGGCCAGTTGCGCCCAGGAGCACTGCGTTCCCCACACCGCGACCCTGAGCGCCGTCAGATAAGCCGACGGCAGCCTGCCGTTACTCTTCGACGCTCATGTATTCCTTGGCCCAGCGGATGTAGTCCTCAGGCTGGGTGTAGGTGTGCGAAAGCTCGGTAGCGCTGAGGTTCTCGGACTTGTTCTGCTGGCCACGCTGCAAGCGCAGGCAATCATAGGTCGCCTTGATCGCGGCAAAGTAGGCGGCGTGCCCATCGACCACGATCCGCACCCCCAGGCGCGCCAGACGCTCGTCGTCACGCAGATTCGGGTTGCCGTAGCTGACCAGCATCAGCGGCACGCTCAAGTGCTCGGCAATCTGCTCCAGGTGATCGAAGTCCTTCACCCCGACCATGCAGATCGCATCGGCGCCGGCCTTCTGGTAGCTCTGCGTGCGCACGATGATTTCTTCGGTGGTGAGCACCCCGGCGTTGGTGCGGGCGATGATCGACAGCGACGAATCGACCCGTGCCTCGATGGCTGCGCGCACCTTGCCAACACCCTCTTCCACTGAAATCAGGTCAGTCGACTTACGGCCAAACTGTGCTGGCAACAGGGTGTCTTCAATGGTCAGCGCGGCCACACCGGCGCGCTCGAGCTCGATCACCGTGCGCATCACGTTCAGCGCATTGCCATAGCCATGGTCGGCGTCAGCCATCACTGGCAACTGGGCAACACGGCCGATGCGGGTGGCCTGTTCGACGAACTCGCTCAGGGTGATCAGGGCGAAGTCAGGCGCGGCCAGCACCTGCAGCGAAGCGACCGAACCGCCAAGGATGCCCACCTCAAAACCGAGGTCGGCGGCGATGCGTGCGGACATCGGGTCAAAGACCGAGGCGGTGTGATAGCACGAGCCTGAGGCGAGCAGTTTACGGAAGGCAAAACGCAGATCTTGGTGGGAAGCCTTGGGCATGATCACTCCGCAATAACGTTGAAATTGAACTGGCTGACAACCGACCCCGAAATTGGGTCTACCTGACCTGTTCCAACCGTCGCCATCTGGGCGGTCATGCTCGACATGCAGGCAGAGGAATAAAAGGCGTGGGATACAGCGACCGGAAAATCTGCGGCAAAATGATGCACCAAGCTGGTGCAAACCCCTGATTTCAGCCTCTGCGGCCCGGCCACGATATCACGCAGCCATGCACATCCGGGTGAAAGGGCTAATGCCGATCTTGCATAGGGAATGCACATACTACATAGGAAGCTACCTAAGTCAGGTTACACTTGGCCAGCGTGAGCAGCCCGCGATCCGGCTGTTTTCAATTACAAGGTATGACCGTGACCGCCGCCCTGCCCCCCGCCGTCCTGCGCAGTGTCCTCAGCGCCCTGATGCTGGCGATCTTTCTCGGTGCCCTGGACCAGACCATCGTCGCCGTCTCGCTGCCAGCGATCTCGGCCCAGTTCAACGATGTCGGACTGCTGGCCTGGGTGATTTCTGGCTACATGGTGGCGATGACCGTGGCCGTGCCGATCTACGGCAAACTCGGCGATCTGTATGGCCGTCGGCGGATGATCCTCACCGGCACCGCGCTATTCACCCTCGCCTCGGTGTTTTGCGCGTTGGCGCAGAACATCGAGCAGCTGGTCTTGGCCAGGGTGCTGCAAGGGGTCGGCGCAGGCGGCATGGTCTCGGTCAGCCAGGCGATCATCGGTGACTACGTGGCGCCGCGCGAGCGTGGCCGCTATCAGGGCTACTTCAGCAGCATGTACGCGCTGGCCAGCGTGGCCGGGCCGGTGTTTGGTGGCTGGCTAACCGAGTACCTGTCCTGGCACTGGGTGTTCTGGATCAACCTGCCGCTGGGCCTGGCGGCGCTCTGGGTGATCAACCGCGCCTTGCGCGGCATGCCAGTCAAGCGCCGTGAAGCACAAGTGGATTACCTCGGGGCGGTGCTACTGATTATTGGCCTGGGCAGTCTGTTGCTTGGCATTACCCTGGTCGGTCAGGGACATGCCTGGCTGTCCACGCCCGTGTTGGCGCTGTTCGGCTGCGCCCTGCTGGGGTTGCTGCTGTTCATTGGCCATGAGCGCCGTTGCCAGGAGCCGCTGCTGCCCCTCTCGCTGTTCAGCAATCGGGTCGCTGTGCTGTGCTGGGTGGTGATCTTCTTCGCCAGCTTCCAGTCGATTTCCCTGACCATGCTGATGCCGCTGCGTTACCAAGGCATTACCGGCGCGGGCGCCGATAGCGCGGCCCTGCACCTGCTGCCATTGGCCATGGGGCTGCCGATGGGAGCGTTTGGCGGCGGCCGGCTGACCAGCCTGACTGGCCGCTACAAGCCGCAGATTCTTGCCGGCGCGGTATTGATGCCGCTGGCGATTTTCGCCATGGCCCTCACCCCGCCGCAGTCGGGGTTACTCAGCGCTGTGTTCATGCTGCTGGTGGGCATTGCCTGCGGTTTGCAATTTCCGACCTCGCTGGTGGGTACGCAAAGCTCGGTGCAGATCAAGGACATTGGCGTTGCCACCAGCACCACCAATCTGTTCCGCTCGCTGGGCGGCGCGATGGGCGTTGCCTGTATGTCCAGCCTGATGCTGGCGCTGCTGCACGATGGCGGGTTTGCGTTGCTGGGTAATCCGCTACTGGGCAGTTTGCAGGCGGGGGATGCAGACCCAGCGACCCAGGCGCGGCTGCTGGAGATGTTCAAGCAGTTGTTGATCGGCAGCGCAGCGGTGGCCGTGTTGGGCTTGTTCGCGGCGATCGGTTTGCCGGATCGGCAATTGCGCGGGCATTGAGCTGGCATTGCAGGACGAGGTGGTTGGACGGGCACTATCGCGGGGCAAGCCCGCTCCCACGCTTCCCAGCAGGGGCCAGCAGCGTGGGAGCGGGCTTGCCCCGCGATAGCGTCAGTTCGGCCGGCCCATTAACTGTCCCTTAATACAACCGGGCAACACTTCCTCACAATCCTTAACAAAGTGTCATTTGCGCATGCCAGGGCTCAAGCGCAGCATATCCAGCCCGGTATCGACCCATTGCTCGGCGTTGGCCAGCAGGTCGAAGCTGTCCGGCAGCAACAACCAGCGGCCAATCAACCCGTCTACATAGGCGAACAGGGCGATGGCGGCACGCTCCACATCCAGATCCGCAGGTAACTGTTCACGGCGTACTGCATTGGCCAACGCGAGGGTGATGCCCTCATGGCAATCAAGGATCGCGCCTTGGCGCTGCTGACGAATTTCACACATCTCATCGGTGAACTCGCACTTGTGATGCAGGATTTCATTGATACGCCGGGTTCGGGCGTCCAGCACCAACTCGGTAAAGACCTGCAGCAACAGCTTGCGCATGCAGCCGAGCGGGTCTACTTCATCTTCGCTCTCGCTGGCGCGAGCCAGGTGGTCGTGGGTTTCGTGCAGGCTGTCAAGCAGCGCCTGGACCAACTCCGCCTTGTTGTTGAAGTGCCAGTAGATCGCCCCACGGGTGACCCCCGCAAGCTCCGCGATGTCGGCCAGGGTAGTTCGCGCAACCCCGCGCTTATAGAAGGCCTTTTCCGCCGCCTCGATGATCTGGGCGCGGGTTTCCTGGGCTTCCTCTTTGGTTCGACGGACCATGGCAGCACAACCTCATCAGGGCCCAGCCGCTCACGCGGCAGCTGGGAATCAGGCCGGGGGCACCTCTGCATGGGCGACTCCCGGGGCAATTGAAGGCTCGGTGTGGCAACTGACCACTACCGTATGGTATTTACAAACAACCATGAATGTAAGTATATTCGTTAGTAAGCTATTAATCCAGCCGATAGCATTTTTTCTGACAAGACTCTTCCATTATTCTTGAGCGTCTCCCAGCTCTCGCGACCCGAGGATCCTCATGCAATTCAAGCCAGCCGTCACCGCCCTGGTTTCCGCCGTCGCCCTGGCAACACTGCTAAGTGGCTGTAAGAAAGAAGAGGCGGCACCTGCGCCGCAGGCTCCTCTGGTCGGCGTCGTCACCCTGCAACCACAAGCCTTTACCCTGACCTCGGAACTGCCGGGGCGCACCACTGCGTTCCGCGTCGCCGAAGTTCGGCCACAGGTCAATGGCATCATTCTCAAGCGCCTGTTCAAAGAAGGCAGCGAGGTCAAGGAAGGTCAGCAGCTGTACCAGATCGACCCCTCTGTGTACGAAGCCAACCTGGCCAACGCCCAGGCCAACTTGCAGGCTACCCGTTCGTTGGCCGAGCGCTACAAGCAGCTGATCGACGAGCAGGCCGTATCCAAACAGGAATACGACGACGCCAATGCCAAACGATTGCAGGCCGAAGCGTCGCTCAAGAGCGCCCAGATCGACCTGCGCTACACCAAGGTCCTGGCACCCATCAGTGGCCGGATCGGCCGCTCCTCGGTGACCGAAGGCGCGCTGGTGAGCAATGGCCAGACCAACGCCATGGCCACTATCCAGCAGCTCGACCCAATCTACGTCGACGTGACCCAGTCCACGGCCGAGCTGCTCAAGCTGCGCCGCGACCTGGAAAGCGGCCAACTGCAGAAGGCCGGGGAAAACGCCGCCAAGGTTCAGCTGATCCTGGAAGATGGCAGCAAGTTCGCCCAAGAAGGCCGCCTGGAATTCTCCGAAGTGTCGGTCGACGAGACCACAGGTTCCGTGACCCTGCGTGCCGTGTTCCCTAACCCAGAACACACCCTGCTGCCGGGCATGTTCGTCCACGCTCGCCTGCAGAACGGGGTCAACGCCAACGCCATCCTGGCACCGCAACAGGGCGTAACCCGTGACCTGAAAGGCACGCCAACGGCGATGGTGGTCAACCAGGAGAACAAGGTCGAGCTGCGTCAACTCAAGGCCAGCCGCACCCTGGGCAGCGACTGGCTGATCGAGGAAGGCCTCAACCCAGGCGATCGCCTGATCACCGAAGGCCTGCAATACGTACGCCCCGGCGTCGAGGTCAAAGTCGGCGAAGCCACCAACGTCAAGAAGCCGGGCAATCCTCAGGCCAATGCGGCGAAAGCAGACGGCAAAGCGGAGTAAACCATGTCGAAGTTCTTTATCGATCGCCCGATCTTCGCCTGGGTGATCGCCCTGGTGATCATGCTGGTCGGCGCCTTGTCGATCCTGAAGCTGCCGATCAACCAGTACCCAAGCATCGCGCCGCCGGCCATCGCCATCGCCGTGACCTACCCGGGCGCCTCGGCGCAGACGGTGCAGGACACCGTGGTGCAGGTCATCGAGCAGCAGCTCAACGGCATCGACAACCTGCGGTATGTGCAGTCGGAAAGTAACTCCGACGGCAGCATGACCATTACCGCGACCTTCGAGCAGGGCACCAACCCTGATACGGCGCAGGTCCAGGTGCAGAACAAGCTGAACCTGGCCACCCCACTGCTGCCGCAAGAAGTGCAGCAGCAGGGTATCCGTGTCACCAAGGCAGTGAAAAACTTCCTGATGGTGATCGGCCTGGTGTCCGAAGACGGCAGCATGACCAAGGATGACTTGGCCAACTACATCGTCTCGAACATGCAGGACCCGGTCTCGCGTACCGCAGGTGTCGGTGACTTCCAGGTGTTCGGCGCCCAGTACGCCATGCGCATCTGGCTCGATCCGGCCAAGCTGAACAAGTTCCAGCTGACCCCGGTTGACGTGCGCACTGCGGTTACCGCGCAGAACGTCCAGGTGTCCAGCGGTCAGCTCGGCGGCCTGCCAGCCCTGCCGGGTACCCAGCTCAACGCCACCATCATCGGCAAGACCCGCCTGCAAACCGCCGAGCAGTTCGAGAAGATCCTGCTCAAGGTCAACAGCGATGGCTCGCAGGTGCGCCTGGGTGACGTTGCCAAGGTCGGCCTGGGCGGTGAGAACTACGCGGTCAGCGCGCAGTTCAACGGCAAGCCGGCCTCGGGCCTGGCGGTCAAGCTCGCCACCGGCGCCAACGCCCTGGACACTGCCACGGCGCTGCGCAAGACCATCAGCGACCTGGAGCCATTCTTCCCGCCTGGGATGAAAGCGGTGTTCCCGTATGACACCACGCCCGTGGTCACCGAATCGATCAGCGGGGTAATCCACACCCTGATCGAAGCGGTAGTGCTGGTGTTCCTGGTGATGTACCTGTTCCTGCAGAACTTCCGCGCCACGGTGATTACCACCATGACGGTGCCGGTGGTGTTGCTGGGTACCTTCGGTATCCTCGCCGCCGCAGGCTTCAGCATCAACACCCTGACCATGTTCGCCATGGTCCTGGCCATCGGTCTGTTGGTGGACGACGCCATCGTTGTGGTGGAGAACGTCGAGCGGGTGATGTCCGAGGAGGGCCTGCCCCCAAAAGAAGCCACCAAGCGCTCGATGGAGCAGATCCAGGGGGCGCTGGTCGGTATTGCCCTGGTGTTGTCGGCGGTACTGCTGCCGATGGCGTTCTTCGGCGGCTCCACCGGTGTGATCTACCGGCAGTTCTCGATCACCATCGTGTCGGCCATGGGCCTGTCGGTGCTGGTCGCGTTGATCTTCACCCCGGCCCTGTGCGCGACCATGCTCAAGCCACTGAAAAAGGGTGAGCACCACGTCGCCAAAGGCGGTTTCTTCGGCTGGTTCAACCGCAACTTCGACCGCAGCGTACAAGGCTACGAGCGCAGTGTCGGTGGCATCCTGCGCAACAAGCTGCCGTTCCTGCTGGCCTATGCCCTGATCGTGGTCGGCATGATCTGGCTGTTCATGCGCATCCCTACTGCGTTCCTGCCCGAAGAAGACCAGGGCGTCCTGTTCGCCCAGGTGCAGACCCCCGCCGGTTCCAGTGCCGAGCGCACCCAGGCGGTAGTCGACCAGATGCGTGAGTATCTGCTCAAGGACGAAGCCGACACCGTGTCGTCGGTATTCACCGTCAACGGCTTCAACTTCGCCGGTCGCGGCCAGAGCTCGGGTATGGCGTTCATCATGCTCAAGCCCTGGGATGAGCGTTCGGCGGAGAACAGCGTGTTCAACCTGGCGGCCCGTGCCCAGCAGCACTTCTTCGGCTTCCGTGACGCGATGGTGTTTGCCTTTGCCCCGCCTGCGGTACTGGAGTTGGGTAACGCCACCGGTTTCGACGTGTTCCTGCAGGACCGTGCAGGCCTCGGTCACGAGAAACTGATGGAGGCGCGCAACCAGTTCCTGGCCAAGGCCGCACAGAGCAAGATCCTCTCTGCAGTGCGCCCCAACGGCCTGAACGACGAGCCGCAGTATCAGCTGATCGTCGACGACGAACGCGCCAGCGCCTTGGGCGTGACCATCGCCGACATCAACAACACCCTGTCGATTGCCTTGGGTGGTAGCTACGTCAACGACTTCATCGACCGCGGTCGGGTCAAGAAGGTCTACATCCAGGGCGATGCCAATGCCCGGATGAACCCTGAAGACCTGCAGAAGTGGTACGTACGCAACGCCAAGGGTGAGATGGTGCCGTTCTCCTCCTTCGCCACCGGCGAATGGTCGTTCGGCTCGCCGAAGCTGTCGCGCTACAACGGTGTAGAAGCGGTCGAAGTGCTGGGTGCTCCGGCGCCGGGCTACAGTACCGGTGAGGCCATGGCCGAGGTCGAGCGCATCGCCAGCGAACTGCCAACCGGCATCGGTATGTCCTGGACCGGTATGTCGTACGAGGAAAAACTCTCTGGCTCGCAGATGCCGGCACTGTTCGCCCTGTCGCTGCTGTTCGTGTTCCTCTGCCTGGCAGCGCTGTACGAAAGCTGGTCGATCCCGATCGCGGTGGTGTTGGTAGTGCCACTGGGGATCATCGGTGCACTGGTTGCCACCAGCATGCGCGGGCTGTCCAACGACGTGTACTTCCTGGTTGGCCTGTTGACCACCATCGGTCTGGCGGCGAAGAACGCGATCTTGATCGTCGAGTTCGCCAAGGAACTGCATGAACAAGGCAAGAGCCTGTACGACGCGACCATCGAAGCGTGCCGTATGCGTCTGCGCCCGATCATCATGACCTCGCTGGCGTTCATCCTCGGCGTGGTACCGTTGACCATCGCCAGCGGCGCAGGCTCGGGTAGCCAGCATGCCATTGGTACTGGGGTGATCGGCGGCATGATCAGTGCGACCGTGCTGGCCATCTTCTGGGTACCGTTGTTCTTCGTAGCAGTGTCGTCGTTGTTCGGCAGCAAAAAGCCTGAAACCGACGCCACCCCTGAAACTCCACGTTATGAGGCTGGGCAATGACCAAGTCTTTGTTGTCCCTGGCGGTAACCGCCCTGATCCTCAGCGGCTGCTCGCTGATCCCTGATTACCAGACCCCGGACGCACCGGTGGCAACGCAGTGGCCGCAAGGCCCTGCGTACTCGCCGACCGAATCGGCCGATGTCGCCGCCGCTGAACAGGGCTGGCGCCAGTTCTTCCAGGACCCGGCGCTGCAGCAGCTGATCCAGACCTCGCTGGTCAACAACCGCGACCTGCGAGTGGCTGCGTTGAACATCGACGCCTACCGCGCCCAGTACCGCATCCAGCGCGCTGACCTGTTCCCGGCGGTCTCGGCCACCGGTAGCGGCAGCCGTCAGCGCACCCCGGCGAACATGTCGCAGACGGGCGAATCGGGTATTACCAGCCAGTACTCGGCGACCCTCGGCGTCAGCGCCTACGAGCTGGATCTGTTCGGCCGTGTGCGTAGCCTGAGCGAGCAAGCGCTGGAAACTTACCTGTCCAGCGAACAGGCGCGTCGCTCCACGCAGATCGCCCTGGTCGCCAGCGTGGCCAACGCCTACTACACCTGGCAGGCTGACCAAGCCCTGCTCAAGCTGACCGAAGACACCCTCAAGACCTACGAGGAAAGCTACAACCTGACCCGTCGTAGCAACGAAGTGGGGGTCGCCTCGGCACTCGACCTGAGCCAGGCACGCACCGCTGTCGAAGGCGCGCGGGTCAAGCTGTCGCAGTACCAACGCCTGGTCGCCCAAGACCTCAACAGCCTGACCGTGCTGCTCGGCACTGGCGTGCCGGCCAACCTGCCAGCACCGCTCAAGCTTGATGCCGACCAACTGGCCGAAGTGCCTGCCGGTCTGCCGTCGGACCTGCTCACGCGCCGCCCGGACATCCAGGAAGCCGAGCACCTGCTCAAGGCCGCCAACGCCAACATCGGCGCGGCCCGCGCAGCGTTCTTCCCCAGCATTAGCCTGACCGCCAATGCCGGCACCTTGAGCCCGGACATGGACGGGCTGTTCAAAGGAGGGTCGGGGACCTGGCTGTTCCAGCCGCAGATCAACCTGCCGATCTTCAACGCCGGCAGCCTGCGCGCGAGCTTGGATTACTCGAAGATCCAGAAGGACATCAACGTCGCCAAGTACGAAAAAACCATCCAGACCGCCTTCCAGGAAGTCTCCGATGGCCTGGCGGCGCGCAAGACCTTCGAAGAGCAGTTGCAGGCGCAGCGTGATCTGGTCGCGGCCAACCAGGATTACTACCGCCTGGCTGAGCGTCGCTACCGGATCGGTATCGACAGCAACCTGACCTTCCTCGACGCCCAGCGCAACCTGTTCAGCGCGCAACAGTCATTGATCAGTGATCGCCTGTCGCAGCTGACCAGCGAGGTCAATCTGTACAAGGCCCTGGGTGGCGGCTGGTATGAGCGTACCGGCCAGGCCAACCAGCAGGCATCGCTGCAAGCGCCCAAAGGCTGATTGATCGGTAACGCATCAAGCCCACCTTCGCGGTGGGCTTTTTGTTTGTGAGGCCAGTCATCGCGGGGCAAGCCCGCTCCCACGTTGGTCTGAGCAGAATCTCTTGGCAAGCGTGGGCAAGCCCGCTCCCACGCTACCCGAAGGATTCAGTCTGACCAACGTGGGAGCGGGCTTGCCCCGCGAAGAGGCCACCCTGGACAATAAAAAGTAACTGACTGGAACATTCCGTTCGATTATCGCCCAGTACCGCCTGCGACGAATTGCCCCGCCCCTGCTGTGCCGCGCACCATTCTCCCCGCAACGTTGCACAAGTTCATCCAATCAAGACCCCGTCGCCCCTGCAGGCCCGCACCCCGCAGCGCACCGGTTCGCCCAATAAAAACAAGAGATCCACGACAGATGAGCACTTCGCAACCCGCACGCCAGCTGCTGCCCGGCCTGTTGGCCATGTCCTGCGCCCTGCCCGCCTTCGCCGCCGACGGTGGGTTCCTGGACGACGCCAAGGCCACTCTCAACCTGCGCAACTTCTACATCAACCGCAATTTCGTCGACCCGGCCAACCCCCAGGGCAAGGCCGAAGAATGGACCCAGAGTTTCATCCTCGACGCGCGTTCCGGGTTTACCCAAGGCACCGTTGGCTTTGGCGTGGACATCCTGGGTTTGTATTCGGTGAAGCTCGACGGCGGCAAAGGTACCGCTGGCACCCATCTGCTGCCGGTGCACGATGACGGTCGTCCGGCCGATGATTTCGGCCGCCTGGGCGTGGCCTTCAAGGCCAAGCTGTCGCAGACCGAACTGAAGGTCGGTGAGTGGATGCCCGTGCTGCCGATCCTGCGCTCGGACGACGGCCGCTCGCTGCCGCAAACCTTCCGGGGCGGCCAGATCACCTCGAAAGAGATTGACGGCCTGACCCTGTACGGCGGCCAGTTCCGCGCCAACAGCCCGCGTAATGACGCGAGCATGGAAGACATGTCGCTCAACGGTCGCAGTGCGTTCACCTCCGACCGCTTCAATTTCGCTGGGGGCGAATACACCTTCAACGACAAACGCACCCTGATCGGCCTGTGGGATGCCCGCCTCAAGGACATCTACCGCCAGCAGTATCTGAACCTCAGCCACAGCCAGCCGCTCGGCGAATGGACCCTGGGTGCCAACCTGGGCTACTTCATCGGCAAGGAAGACGGCGCCGAACGCGCAGGCGAGTTGGATAACCGCACCGCCTCAGCCATGCTCTCGGCACGCTACAAAGGCCACACCTTTTACGTAGGCTTGCAGAAAGTCAGCGGCGATGACGCCTGGATGCGGGTCAACGGCACCAGCGGCGGGACCCTGGCCAACGACAGCTACAACTCAAGCTTCGACAACGCCAAGGAGCGCTCCTGGCAGGTGCGCCATGATTTCAACTTCGTCTCGGTGGGCGTACCCGGCCTGACCCTGATGAACCGCTATATCAAGGGTGACAATGTGCACACCAGCACCGTCGACGACGGCAAGGAATGGGCGCGTGAAACCGAGCTGGCGTATGTCGTGCAGTCGGGCACCTTCAAGGACTTGTCGCTGAAATGGCGCAACTCGACCATGCGCCGGGATTACAGCACCAACTCGTTCGATGAAAACCGGGTGATCGTCAGCTATCCGCTGAATCTCTTGTAGTGAGTTGCGGCCTCATCGCTGCGACTCGCCCTGCGATGAGGCCGGCCAATTCAGCAAAGCCTATGCTTATAAAATAAGCATATAAAAAACAAACAAAACCATCATTGACGGAATATGTAACTAAAGCTAAAAACGATACTCCCGCCCGCCGCAGAGCTCGACATGGACCTTCGCCAACTGCGCTACTTCATCGCCCTTACCGAATACCGCAGTTTCGTCCGCGCCGCCGAGGCCATGGGCATCACCCAACCGGCCTTCAGCCGGGCCATCCAGGGCCTGGAGCAAACCTTCGGTTGTTCGCTGATAGACCGCGCCAGCAAGGCCCTGCACCCAACTCCTGAAGGCCTGGTGGTGCTGCAACACGCCCGGCGCCTGGTGCAGGGCGCTGCGCAATTGAGCACCGAGGTATTGCAGATGACCAAGCTCGATGCTGGCGAGCTGCATTTTGGCAGCGGCCCGGCGCTGGCCGTACGCCTGGTCCCCGATGCCCTGCAGCACTTCATCGAGGCCCACCCCGGCATCCGCACCTCGCTGCTGGTCGACAACGCCGAACGCCTCGGCCAAGCCCTGCGCCGTGAACAAATCGAATTTTTCGTCGACGACATCCGCCCGTTCGAAGCCGACCCCAATTTCCACACCGAGCCACTCAACCCTCGCCCGGGCCTGTTCTTCTGCCGGCCGGGCCATCCGTTGCTGGCCAAGGACAGCCTGTCGACCAATGACTTGTTCGCCTACCCGCTGGCCAGCGCCCTGCTCGCCCCTGGCGTGCGCAAGCGCCTGGCCAACCTCAGTGGGCGCAATGACTTCACCCCCCACTTGCAGACCGAGCACCTGGCCGTGCTGCGCAGCGTGGTGCTGGCCAGTGATGCGATCGGCACCGCCAGCGAAGAATCGGTGGCCGACGACTTGAGCAGCGGCCGCCTGGTGCGCCTGCACTGGCGTAATTTGCCACCGGGCCTGGAAGTGCTGAGCGTGCGCTGTGGCGTGGTCAGCCGCAGTGGCTATCGACTGTCCCCGGCCGCGCGGGCGATGATCGAGACCTTGATTGGCCTCGATCAGCGCACTTCGCCGCGCGAGCAGCCGCCACGCACCGCGCCGCGTGCCGGGCATTCGCCACGCTGATGATGAAGCATCAACCGCGCGCGGTTCCGGCGTTGTGGCCGGGGGGCTATGCTTGCACACAGTGATCCACTGTCAGCGGTGCAGCCAAGGAGGAACAACAATGAAAAGCCTCGTCGAACACCTGAGCCAGTACGCCGCCTACCACCGTGACCCACGCAACATCGCCACCCACTTCGTCGGCATTCCGCTGATCGTCGTGGCCGTGACCATTCTGCTATCGCGTCCGGGTTGGGATGTCGCCGGGATGTGGCTGTCACCGGCGTTGATCGCAGCGGCGGCCTCAGTGTGGTTCTACCTGCGTCTGGATCTGCGCTTTGGCTTGGTGATGGGGCTGTTGCTGGGGTTGTGCCTGTGGCTGGGGCAGATGCTTGCGCTGCAGAGCACCGGGCTATGGCTGAGCGCCGGGCTGGGCGCCTTTGTGCTGGGCTGGATCATCCAGTTTGTCGGGCATTATTACGAGGGGCGTAAACCTGCGTTCGTCGATGACCTGAGCGGGTTGATCATCGGACCGTTGTTCGTGGTGGCGGAGGCGGCGTTCATGCTCGGGCTGTGCCCGCAGTTGAAAAAAGCCGTGGAAGCCAATGCTGGGCCGGTGGCGATCAGGCACAAGAACGCCGCGGTTTAAGTTGCGCCCTCATCGCGGGGCAAGCCCGCTCCCACGTCCTCAGCCTCACTGAGATGACTGCGTGGGAGCGGGCTTGCCCCGCGATGAAGCCAGCACCCTCAACAACTATTCTTGTAACTGACGCGACTCGACCCCCAACTCATCCCACACCGATTCTGCCAGGTGGAAAGTGGCATTGGCCGCCGGAATCCCGCAATAGATCGCGCTCTGCATCAGCACTTCCTTGATCTCTTCGCGTGTCACGCCATTGTTGGCCGCCGCGCGCAGGTGCAGCTTGAGCTCGTCATTGCGGTTCATGCCGATCAGCATGGCAATGGTGATCAGGCTGCGGGTATGCCGTGGCAGCCCTGGGCGGGTCCAGATATCCCCCCAGGCGTGGCGCGTGATCATTTCCTGGAACTCGCCGTTGAAGTCGTTGAGTTTTTCCAGGCTGCGGTCCACGTGGGCGTCACCGAGCACGGCGCGACGCACCTGCATGCCCGCGTCGTAGCGTTGTTTTTCGTCCATCTTGTTCTCCTCAGCAAGCCTGCAGAAAATCGACGACCCGCGCCGTGAACGGCTCACCGATCTCGACATTGGACAAGTGCGCGGCGTGGAACTCTACGTAGTGCGCGCCCTCAATCGCGTTCTGCATGAAGCGTCCATGCTCCGGGGTGGTGACCACATCGGCAGTACCGGCGACGATCAGGGTCGGCACCTGGATAGCTTTCAGTTGCTCGCGGTAGTCGGCATCGCGCACCGCCGCACAGTTGGCGGCATAGCCTTCGGGCGAGGTCTGCGCCAGCATCTGGGTGATGCGCTGGGCCTGGGCGGCGTGGGCCTCGGCGAATGCCGGGGTGAACCAGCGGGCAATGGAGGCATCGCGCAAATCGACCATGGCCTGGCGGCCACCCTTGAGCACCGTGTCGATGCGGGTATTCCACACCTCATCGCTGCCGATCTTGGCGGCGGTGTTACACAGGGTCAAGCTGAGCAGGCGTGAGCCTGCGTTGATACCCAGCCACTGGCCGATCAGCCCGCCCATCGACAGGCCGACGAAGTGCGCCTTGGCGATGTCCAGTGCATCCAGCAGCGCCAGCACGTCAGCGCCCAGCTGGGCAATGCTGTAGGGGCCGGCGGTGACCAGCGAGCCGCCATGGCCACGGGTGTCGTAACGCAGCACGCGAAAGTGCTTGGACCAGGCCGCTACCTGCGTGTCCCACATGCCAAGGTCAGTCCCCAGCGAGTTGGACAGCACCAGCACCGGGGCCTCCTGCGGACCATCGATTTGGTAATTCAGTACGCCATCGGCCAGTTGCAAATGCGCCACAGCGGTCTCCTTCAGGCAGTCAAACGTTGATGTTCAGCCACGGCGCGCGCCACCCAGACGCGGGCCTGGCCGAGGTAATGAGCAGGGTCGAGCAGGCGGTCGAGCTCCTGCGCGGACAACTCGGCAGTGACCTGCGCCTCGTCACCGAGCACAGCGCGCAGGTGGCGCTGCTCAGCGACAGCGCGCTGGCAGCACTGCTCCAGCAAATGGTGGGCGCGGTCGCGGCCCAGGCGCTGGGCCAGGACGATACTGACCGCTTCGGCCAACACCAGGCCCTGAGTCAGGTCGAGGTTGCGGCGCATGCGTTCGGCATCCACCTGCATCCCCTCGGCAATCACCTGGGCCTGGCGCAGCGCGCCAGACACCAGGCAGCAGATGTCCGGCAAGGTTTCCCATTCGGCATGCCACAGGCCAAGGCTGCGCTCGTGCTCCTGGGGCATGGCGGCGAACAGCGTCGACAACAGGCCCGGCACCCGCGTGGCGGCGCCGATCAACACGGCCGCGCCAACCGGATTGCGCTTGTGCGGCATGGTCGAAGAGCCGCCCTTGCCCGGCGCGGAAGGCTCGAACACCTCCCCCGCTTCGGTCTGCATCAGCAAGCTGATGTCGCGGCCGAACTTGCCCAGGCTGCCCGCCACCAGCCCCAGCACCGAGGCGAACTCCACCAGGCGATCGCGGTGGGTATGCCAAGGTTGCTCAGGCAGGCTCAGCTTGAGCTGCTCGGCCAGCGCCTCGGCCACTGGCAGCGCCTTGCTGCCCAGCGCCGCGAGGCTGCCGGAGGCACCGCCGAATTGCAGGCAGAGCAAGCGTGGGCTCAGCTCTTTGAGGCGCTGGCGGTGGCGGGTCAAGGCGCCGAGTACGCCGGCCAATTTCATCCCCAGGGTCACCGGCGTTGCGTGCTGCAACCAGGTGCGCCCCACCAGTGGCGTGTCAGCGTGTTGCAGGGCCTGGCGGGCCAGGGTATCGGCCAACGTGGCCAGATCGGCTTCGATCAGCTCGAGCGCATCGCGCAGTTGCAGCACCAGCCCGCTGTCCATGGCGTCCTGGCTGGTCGCGCCTAGGTGCACGTAGCGCTCGGCGTCTGGTACGCCGCTGGCGACCACCCTGCCCAGCGCCTTGACCAGCGGAATCGCCGAGTTACCTGCCGTGGCGATGGCATCGGCCAGGGCGCGGGCGTCATAGCGCTCGGCCTTGCATGCCGCCTCGATGGCCGGCACCGCAGTGTGCGGCACCAACCCTGCAGCGGCTTCGGCCCGCGCCAGGGCGGCCTCGAAGTCGAGCATGCCTTGCAGGCGGCCACGGTCGGAGAAAATCTCGCGCATGGCCGGTGCAGTGAAGTAGGCGTCGAACAGCTGGTTGTCCGCTCGGTGGGTCATCGCGAGTCCTTAGTGATCATGGTGCAGGTAGGCCGCTTGCTTGGGCAGGCGCAGGCTGAACAGGAAGGCCACCGCCATCATGGCGGTCACGTACCAGTAGAAGGTGTTCTCCATCCCCAGGGTTTTCAAGCCCAATGCGACATATTCGGCCGAACCGCCGAACACCGCGTTCGCCACGGCATAGGCCAGGCCCACGCCCAGGGCGCGCACTTGCGGCGGGAACATCTCGGCCTTCACCAGGCCGCTGATGGAGGTGTAGAAACTGACGATACACAAGGCCAGGGTAATCAGCACGAAGGCCATGAATGGGCTGGTCACGGTCTTCAGCGCCATCAGCAGCGGCACGGTGAAGACAGTGCCCAAAGCGCCGAACAGGAGCATCGAGTTACGCCGGCCAATGCGGTCGGAGAGCATGCCGAACAACGGCTGCAGGATCATGAACAGGAACAGCGCGCCGGTCATGACGAAACTGGCGTCCTTGGCGGGCATCCCGGCGGTGTTGACCAGATATTTCTGCATGTAGGTGGTGAAGGTGTAGAAGATCAGCGATCCGCCAGCGGTGTAGCCCAGGACGGTGATGAACGCCGCAGCGTGGTTGCGGAACAAGCCGCTGACACTGCCGGCGTCTTTGTCCTGGCGGGTTTCGGCGCTGCTGGTTTCTTTCAGCGAACGGCGCAGCATCAGCGAGATCAGGGCAGCGACGGCACCCACCACGAACGGAATGCGCCAGCCCCAGGCACGCAGTTCTTCTTCGCTGAGCAACTGCTGCAGGATCACCACCACCAACACCGCCAGCAACTGGCCGCCGATCAGGGTGACGTACTGGAACGAGGCGAAGAAACCGCGCTGGCCGCGCAAGGCGACTTCACTCATGTAGGTAGCGGTGGTGCCGTATTCGCCACCCACCGACAGACCCTGGATCAGGCGCGCCAACAGCAGCAGCGCCGGCGCCCAGGCACCGATGCTGGAGTAGGTCGGCAGGCAGGCGATGATCAGCGAGCCGAAGCACATCATCAGCACCGAGACCATCAGCGAATTCTTGCGCCCATGACGGTCAGCCAGGCGACCGAAGATCCAGCCACCGATGGGGCGCATCAAGAAGCCCGCGGCGAATACGCCTGCGGTATTGAGCAATTGCACGGTCGGGTTGTCGGAGGGAAAGAACGCCGGGGCGAAATAGATGGCGCAGAAGGCGTAGACGTAGAAGTCGAACCATTCCACCAGGTTGCCTGAAGAGGCACCGACGATAGCGAAGATGCGCTTGGAGCGTTCTTCGCCGGTGTAATAGGTTGAGGTCATGGTGGTTTTACTCCTGGAGGGTCACTGAGAGTCTAGACATACCCAGTTACACTCTCGTTCCGCTACCCGGCCATGGTCGGGTTTTGCAAGCCCCATCGCGGGGCAAGCCCGCTCCCACGGGATAGTGGTTCCCGTGGCAGCGGGCTTGCCCCGCGATGCGGCCAGAGCTGCTCAAACCCGCTCTATGGCCAGCGCCAGCCCTTGGCCAACACCTACGCACATGGTCGCCAGGCCCTTACGCCCACCGCTTTTCTCCAACTGATGCAGCGCAGTCAGCACCAGCCGTGCGCCGCTCATGCCCAACGGATGGCCCAGGGCAATCGCGCCACCATTGGGGTTTACCTGCGGTGCGTCATCGGCCACACCCAACTCGCGCAGCACTGCCAAGCCTTGGCTGGCGAACGCTTCGTTGAGTTCGATCACGTCGAAGTCGGCCACGGCAACGCCCAGGCGCTCGGTCAGTTTGCGCACTGCCGGCACCGGGCCGATGCCCATCACTCGCGGCGCGACACCGCCACTGGCCATGCCCAGAACCCGTGCCCGCGGGGTCAAGCCATGTTTCTTCACCGCGTCTGCCGACGCCAGGATCAACGCGGCGGCGCCGTCGTTGACGCCCGAGGCGTTGCCCGCAGTGACGGTCTTGTCCGGGCCGTTGACTGGCTTGAGTTTGCTCAGTGCTTCGAGGGTGGTATCCGGGCGCAGGTGCTCGTCGTGCTCGACCACGGTCTCGCCCTTCTTGTGGGCAATGCGCACTGGCACGATCTCTTGCGCGAAGAAACCTGCAGCCTGCGCCGCTGCTGCCTTTTGCTGGCTGCGCAGGGCGAAGGCGTCTTGATCCGCGCGGGAAACCTGATAGTCGTCAGCGACGTTGTCGGCCGTCTCGGGCATCGAGTCGACGCCGTACTGGCTCTTCATCAGCGGGTTGATGAAACGCCAACCGATGGTGGTGTCCTCAAGCTTCATGTTGCGCGAGTAACCACTCTCGGCCTTGCCCATGACGAACGGCGCGCGCGACATCGACTCGACACCACCGGCAATCGCCAGCTCCATCTCGCCACTGGCAATGGCGCGAAACGCCGTGCCAATTGCATCCATACCCGAAGCGCACAGGCGGTTGAGGGTCACCCCAGGAATGCTCTCGGGCAGGCCCGCCAGCAGCAGGGCCATGCGCGCGACGTTGCGGTTGTCTTCGCCGGCCTGGTTGGCGCAGCCGAAGAACACTTCGTCGACCTGATCCCACTGCACCGACGGGTTACGCTCGATCAGCGCCTTGAGCGGCACTGCTGCCAGGTCATCGGCGCGCACGCCGGCCAGGGCGCCGCCGAAGCGGCCGATCGGGGTGCGAATGGCATCACAGATGAACACGTCACGCATCAGGCTTCTCCTGGCTTCTGGCCGTGGGCGGCAGCGGTGCGCTGTTCAAGATCACGCAGCGCGGTCAGCTCGACCTCGTTTGGCGCGGCGGTGGTCTGCACGTCATCGGCAAAGCGGATCGCCCAGCCGGTGGCGGCAATGATCTGTTCGCGGGTCACACCAGGGTGAATCGAGGTGACCACGAATTCGTGGGTGCCGGCTTCCGGCTCCATGATGCACAGGTCGGTGATGATGCCGACCGGGCCTTCACCAGGCAGGCCCAGGCGTTTACGCGAGTCGCCACCCTCGCCGTGGCCGACCGAGGTGATGAAGTCCAGCTTGTCGACAAACGCGCGTGGCGATTGCTTGAGGATGATCAGCACTTGCTTGGCGGAACCGGCGATTTCCGGCGCACCACCGGCACCCGGCAAACGGGTGCGCGGGGCGTGGTAGTCACCGACCACGGTGGTATTGATGTTGCCGAAGCGGTCGACCTGGGCGGCGCCGAGGAAGCCCACGTCGATGCGTCCGCCCTGCAGCCAGTAGCGGAAAATTTCGCCGGTCGGCACCACGGTGTCGGCGGTTTCCGCCAGCTCGCCGTCGCCGATCGACAGCGGCAGCACGCTCGGCTTGGCGCCAATCGGGCCAGATTCATAGATCAGCACGACGTCGGGCGACGAGGTCAGGCGCGCCAGGTTGGCAGCCTTGGACGGCAGGCCGATACCGACGAAGCAGACCGCACCGTTGCGCAGGCGACGGGCAGCGGCGACAGTCATCATTTCGGAAGTGGAGTAGCTCATTGCGCGGCCTCCGCAGTGCTGGCCAGCTTGGCCTTGAATTCATTGAAGTCGGCGGTGCCGCGGATGTAGCTATCGATCCAGGCGGTGAACGACTCACGGTCACGGGCAATCGGGTCCCAGGCCTGGTAGAAGCGGTTGTCGCGCTCGTAGTAGCCATGGGCATAGGACGGGTGGGCGCCACCCGGCACCAGGCACACCGCCGACAGCGCCCAGGTCGGCAGCACACAGGCGTTCATTGGCGCTTGCAGGTCGTCGACGATTTCCTCGACGGTGACGATGCACCGTTTGGCCGCCAGGGCCGCTTCTTTCTGCACACCGAGAATGCCCCACAGCAGCACGTTGCCTTTGCGGTCGGCCTTCTGCGCGTGGATCACGGTCACATCCGGGCGCACCGACGGCACGGCAGCGAGCACTTCGCCGGTGAACGGGCAAGTGACGCTCTTGATCAGCGGGTTGACCTTGGGCAGGTCGGAACCGGCGTAGGCGCGCAGCACCGCGAACGGCAGGCCCGAGGCACCCGCGACATAGGCGTTGGCCAAGTCCGCGTGGCTGTGCTCTTCGATCTCGATCGCATGCGGCCAGTGCTTCTCGACCGCATCGCGCAGGCGGTGCAGCGACCCGACGCCTGGGTTACCACCCCAGGAGAAGATCAGCTTGCTGGCGCAGCCGGCGCCGATCAATTGGTCGTAGATCAGGTCCGGGGTCATGCGCACCAGGGTCAGGTCGCGCTTGCCCTGGCGGATGATCTCGTGGCCGGCTGCGGTCGGGATCAGGTGGGTGAAGCCTTCGAGGGCGACGGTGTCGCCGTCCTGGATGAATTGCTTCACGGCCTCGTGAAGCGAGAGGATTGCTGCCATTGGAGACTCCTGGTCAGGGTGCTGCGTTGAGCTCAGATTAAGGAGACTGGAGGGTGGCGCACAATCCGATAATCGATTACTTGTGCGATTATCGAACCATTTGTTATCGTGCTATCCATTCACCCCAAGACCCTCAACCCCTGCGGGAGCGGGCTTGCCCCGCGCCTACAGAGTCGTTGTGGTTTGCAGAGTCAGGTCGCGTCAGCGTGACTCACCAAGCCCTTGACGATCACGCCCACGGTCGCCAACGCCGCCGGCACCAACAACGCAGTCAGCACCTGTTCGAAATTCCAACCCAGCCCGAGCAAGGTCGCCCCACTCCAAGCACCGAGAATGGCGCCAAAGCGACCAATGCCGAGCATCCACGACACGCCGGTGGCGCGTCCCTGGGTCGGGTAGAACCGCGCCGCCAGCGACGGCATGGCCGACTGCGCACCGTTCACGCACATGCCGGCCACCAGCACCAGGGTGGCAAGCAGGGTCATGTTGCCCAGGCTCTGCCCCACGGCGTAGGCGAATACCCCGGCCAGCAGGTAGAACAGGCCGATGACCTTGTGCGGGTTGAAGCGGTCCATCGCCCAGCCCACCGCGACTGCGCTAAGCACGCCGCCGAACTGGAACAGTGCGCCGATGAAAGCGGCCTCCTCCATGCTCGCGCCACTGTCGCGCATCAGCGTCGGCAGCCAGCTGGTCAGCAGATAGACGATCACCAGGCCCATGAAGTAGGTCAGCCACAGCAACATCGTGCCCAGGCCGTATGTGCCAGAGAAGATCACCGCAAACACGTTGCGCGCTGCCACCGCCTTCTGCTCAGGCACACTGAAACTGGCAGCCTGGGCGACCACGGCAGGGGCGATCGGCGCCAGGGTTTTGCGCACCTTGTCGGTGCCGCGATTGCGCACCACCAAGAACCGCGCCGATTCCGGCAGCCACACCAGCAGCACCACCGCCAGCAGCAGCGGCAGCACACCGCCAATCACCAGCAGGCTGTGCCAGCCATAGGCCGGGATCAGCTTGGCCGAGATGAAGCCGCCACCGGCCATGCCGAGGTTGAAGCCGCAGAACATGCTGGTCACCAACAGCGACTTGAGTCGTTCCGGGGTGTACTCGGAGAGCAAGGTGGTGGCATTGGGCATGCCGGCACCCAGGCCCAGTCCAGTGAGAAAACGCAGTACCAGCAGTTGGTCGACATTGGTGGCATAGGCCGAGGCCAGGCTAAAACCGCCGAACACCAGCACCGCGCCAACCAGCACACCTTTACGGCCGAAGCGGTCGGCCAATGGGCCGGAACCCAATGCGCCAAACACCATGCCGATCAGCGCGGCACTCATCACCGGGCCGAGGCTGGCGCGGTCGATACCCCATTCCTGGGATAGCGCCGGAGCAATGAAGCCCATGGCCGCGGTGTCCAGGCCATCGAGGAATACGATCAAAAAACACAGGATCACCACCCGCCATTGGTAGCGCGACAGCGGCTGATCATTGATGAACGATTGGACGTCGAGACAATTGCCGACAGTGGTTTGCGGTTTGTTCATTGTTGTTATCCAGGAAAGCGGCGCAGGCAGGATCCTGACGCAAGTGGCTGCGCAGGTATCGAGGGTCGGGAGTTATGGCCGTGCGTCAGCCTGGATACAACGGTACTGCGTGCGGGTGCGGCCGCAGCACAGAAAGGACAGTGGTCATGGGGTGTGCCTCTCGCATGTTGTTCTTGTTCGGTCGGCAAAGCCGACCGTTGCGAAAGACATTAATCAGCGGGCCGGCGCTGCGCAATTCGGTGGAGACGAGTTTGTGCGTTTATCGAACAACATCAGTGTGTGCAGTCGACTGCAGCAGTTCGAGCGCAGATGTCGGCTAGCGTGGGAGCGGGCTTGCCCCGCGATAGCGTTATTGATCGCGCAGCCGCTATCGCGGGACAAGCCCGCTCCCACGTAGCCAACATCCGCAGCCGCGCCGACGTAGCGCTTATCCGAACAGCTGGGTGCACAGGTCCCGGCTGGAAGCCAACAGGATCGGCAAAAACCGCTGCTCCAGCTCACTGCGAGTCACCCGCCCGACATGGGTACTGACGTTCAACGCCGCCAGCACCTGGCCCGAGGCGTCATAGATCGGCACGGCAATTGAGCGCAGGCCCTGTTCCAATTCCTGGTCAACCACACACCAACCCTGGGCCCGCACCTGCTGGATGCAGGCAAACAGCGACTCCGGATCATGCAGGGTACGGCTGGTACGCGCCTTGAGGTCGGCACGGTCGAGGTATTCGCGCAGGCTGGTGTCATCCAACGCCGCCAGCAGAATGCGCCCCATCGAGGTGCAATAGGCCGGCAGCCGACCACCGACCGACAAATCGACCGAGATAAGCCGCTCCACCGTGGCCGAACGCGCTATATAAAGGATGTCATCACCTTCCAGGGTGGCCATGTTGGCCGCCTCATGCAGTTGGTCACTGATGCGATCCAGATAAGGCTGCGCCGAGACCGCCAACGGCGTCGACGACAGGTAGGCATGGCCCAGGGTCAAAACCTTGGGCAGCAATGAGTAGGTACGACCGTTGGTCGTGGCATAACCCAACTTTATCAAGGTATGCAGGCATCGCCGCACGGCTGCGCGAGGGATCTCGGTGCGGTGGCTGATCTGGGCGATGGTCAGGTGGCGTTTGCGCTCCTGGAACGCCTGGATGACCGCAAGTCCCCGGGCCAGAGAGGTCATGAAGTCCGGATCGCCAGTGAACGCCTGAATGCGCTTGGCGGGCGACGCCACGATCGGAGGCGCCATTGCGGGGGAACTGGCTCTTTCCTGTACCGGGGCGTCCTTGGGCAGGTTTTCGTCGCTCATGGCTGACCTCAAAAAAATCTGTCGTTCGTGCGATTATCGAACGAACGGCCGATAATCGCAATTGACCGCTGACACTTTTGCTTATACCTTTCTCATGCCACATGTGGCTTCTTTGGAGAGACTGGTCAGGTACCCACCGTAGAAGTCCCCAGGCACGGCCTCGTCACCACGAGGCCGTTTTACCTCCCCTCGCGTTCCAGCGAACTTTCTGCACCCGCTCAACTCAAACTTCTGACCGATTCGCTAGCCGAGTCGATAGTCGTATGAACAACTTTGAGTGCTTGTGTCAGTTACCCGTAAAGAGCGATGATCGATGAGTTGCCGATTGCTATAATCAGTCTGCTGGCCGTGATCAACACGTAGGCGTTAGCCCCAACTGTCTCTTTGCATAGGGTGTTTGCCAGTTCGCCAGGTGAACAGCTTAAAACTGTTACGGTTTGATCAAGTGCCTTCGCACCTTTTGGACCACTGTTGCTGCGACAGCGATTTCGCTCTGGTTGCGTAGCCGCATGCGTAACTTTGCATGCCGAGCCGGAGCCAACTCTCATACTATTCAGGTACTACTGTGACGAAAGATGAACTGCGCGCAGAACTCGAGCGCCAGGCTGAACGTTACAAGGATGTTTATGGTGGTGAAGTCACCACGTATGCGGCGCAACCGGAGCCGGAACGCAAACCGTGGCGCAAGCGAGCCACCGTCCAGGACCAGGTATTCGCCCAGGAACTGGAAAAGATGGAAAAGGATTTGCGCAGCGACGAATCCTGACGCTACGGCCCGGCATGTGACTAGGCCAAGCGGCTGACAGATCGTTACTCAAATGACGCGCATGAAATGGAATTACACAAATTTCATACGACCGTTTGAATGCCTCTTGCGCCTGATAAATTTCGAAAAATCGCACCATTTTGCCGAAATTGGCGATTTTTATCGGCATTAATGTTGCCGAAAGCCTGCTATTGCCACGGGTTTGCTAACCGCCTGAAGACACCATCGGTCTGTCGGGGGTGCATCGATTGCCAAGGTTTTCTGGCATAATCCGGCCCCCCTACGACCGCCAGAAAACCTTCATGATCGATTTATTCAGCGGACTGGATGCCTGGGTAGTGGTGAGCTTGGTGCTCGCACTGACCTTCGTGCTCGCATTCGAGTTCATCAATGGCTTTCATGACACCGCTAACGCGGTAGCCACTGTCATCTATACCAAAGCCATGCCACCGCACCTGGCCGTGTTCTTCTCCGGCGTGTTCAATTTCCTCGGGGTTTTGCTCGGCGGCGTTGGCGTGGCCTATGCCATCGTCCACCTGCTGCCGGTCGAACTGCTGATCAATGTGAACACCGGTCACGGCCTGGCCATGGTCTTCTCGTTGCTGGCCGCGGCCATCACCTGGAACCTGGGCACCTGGTACTTCGGCATCCCCGCGTCCAGCTCGCACACCCTGATCGGCTCGATCCTCGGTGTGGGCCTGGCCAATGCGCTGATCAGCGACATCCCGCTGGGTGATGGCGTCAACTGGCAGAAGGCGATCGACATCGGCATGTCGCTGGTGCTCTCGCCAATGGCCGGCTTTGCCGTTGCCGCGCTGGTCCTGCTGGGCCTGAAGTGGTGGCGCCCGCTGTCGAAGATGCACAAGACCCCAGAGCAACGGCGCAAGCTCGACGACAAGAAGCACCCGCCGTTCTGGAACCGTCTGGTGCTGGTGATCTCGGCCATGGGCGTCAGCTTCGTGCACGGCTCCAACGATGGCCAGAAAGGCATCGGCCTGATCATGCTGGTACTGATCGGTATCGTTCCGGCCAAGTTTGTCCTCGACCTGAACAGCACCACTTACCAGATCGAGCGCACCCGCGACGCTACCCTGCACCTGAGCCAGTTCTACCAGCGCAACGAAGCGACCCTGGGCGAGTACCTGGCCCTGGGCAAAGCCAAGTCCAGCGACCTGCCAGAGCAGTTCAGCTGCAATCCGCAGCAGACCGAGCCGACCATTGCCGCATTGCAGTCTTCGCTTAAAGGCGTCACCGACTACCGCGACCTGAACGCCGAGAAGCGTGTGGAAGTGCGTCGTTACCTGCTGTGCCTGGACGACACGGCGAAGAAGGTTGGCAAGCTGCCGGGCCTTGAGCCGCGCGAGAAGGCCGACCTGGAAAAACTGCGCAAAGACCTGACCGCCACCACCGAATATGCACCGTTCTGGGTAATCGTGGCCGTCGCCCTGGCCTTGGGCCTGGGTACCATGGTGGGCTGGAAGCGCGTGGTACTGACCGTTGGCGAGAAGATCGGCAAGCAAGGCATGACTTATGCCCAAGGCATGTCGGCACAGATCACGGCGGCGTGCGCCATCGGCATGGCCAACGTGTTCAGCCTGCCGGTATCGACTACCCACGTATTGTCGTCGGGTGTCGCCGGTACCATGGTGGCGAACAAGAGCGGCCTGCAAGGCGGCACCGTCAGGACCATTCTGCTGGCCTGGGTACTGACCCTGCCGGCCACCGTGGGCCTGTCTGCCGGGTTGTTCTGGCTGGCGACCAAGGCGATTAGCTGAGTCGCTGTGCAGTAATGTGAAAAAGGCGCCTTCGGGCGCCTTTTTTCGTACACATGACAAAACGTGGGAGCGGGCTTGCCCCGCGATAGCCTCAGCAAGCCCACACGCTAGTACGAGCAGCACGCAGACATCGTCAGCGCCGCTTGCCACCCAGCAACGAGCCCATCAACCCTCGCACCAACTGCCGGCCCAACTGATTCGCCGCCTGGCGCACCGCCGACTTGATCGCCTGCCCCGCCGCGCCCTGCAAGAACTCGCCAGCCTTGTCGGCAAAGCTGTCTTGCTCGACTTTAGGCTGCGGCGCCGGCTCCACCGGCTCGCCCTTGCGCTGGGTGAGCATCTCGTACGCCGACTCGCGATCGATCGGTTTGTCATAGCGGCCAATCAACGACGAAGAGGCCACCAGCGCACTGCGCTCGGCCGCAGTCAACGGTCCGATGCGCGACTGCGGTGGCGCGATCAAAACGCGCTGGACCATCGCCGGCGTACCTCTGTCTTCGAGCGTGCCGACCAACGCCTCGCCAATCCCAAGTTCAGTGAGCACGGCCAGCGAATCGAAGGCAGGGTTAGGCCGAAAGCCATCGGCCACAGCCTTGAGCGACTTCTGCTCCTTGGCGGTGAACGCCCGCAACCCATGCTGAATACGCAAGCCCAACTGGGCCAGTACCGCATCGGGCAAATCACCTGGCGACTGGGTAACGAAGTACACCCCAACGCCCTTGGAGCGAATCAAGCGCACGACTTGCTCCAAGCGATCCTGCAGGGCCTTGGGCGTGTCATTGAACAACAAGTGCGCTTCATCGAAGAACAGCGCCAGCACCGGTTTGTCAGCATCGCCACGTTCTGGCAGTTGCTCGAACAATTCGGCCAGCAACCACAGCAGGAAGGTCGCGTACACCTTCGGCGCTTCGTGCACCAAGCGGCTGGCATCGAGCAGATGTATGCGCCCGCGCCCTTGAGCATCAGGCTGCAACAGGTCCTCAAGCTGCAGCGCCGGCTCACCGAACAGCGCTTCGGCGCCCTGCTGCTCCAGGGTCGCCAGACGCCGCAGTAGCGCCTGGGTCGAGCCACTGGTCATCAACGCGCTGTCTTCGCCGAGCACCTGCGGGTTGTCTTTGAGATGGTTGAGCAGGGCCTTGAGGTCTTTCAGATCGAGCAGCAACAGGCCATCGCGGTCGGCCACCTTGAACGCCGCGTACAGTGCCGCCTGCTGGCTGTCGGTCAGCTCGAGCAAGTTGCCCAGCAGCAGCGGCCCCATTTCGCTGAGGGTGGTGCGCAATGGATGACCCGACTGTCCGGCGATATCCCACAAGGTCACCGGATACGCTTTGGGGGTATGGCCCAACCACGGCATGCCAGCGATTCGCTCGGCCACCTTGCCCTGCGGCGCGCCTGCCGCGCCCAGGCCGCACAAGTCGCCCTTTACATCGGCGGCAAAGACCGCCACCCCAGCATCACTGAACACCTCGGCCAGGTGCTGCAAGGTCACGGTCTTGCCGGTCCCCGTCGCGCCTGCCACCAAGCCATGTCGGTTGGCCAGGCGCATGGCTTGGCTGACAGGCTGGCCATCAGGGCCTGCTCCTACAACTATTTGCGAAGAATCCGACATCTTGTTTCATCCTCTGCTCAAGCTTTGCCCGATAACGGCCGATATCTCTGGGTGATATTCACCCTTAAGACAGGAACATCCCAAAAAAGGACTAGCGGGACTTGTTGCACTGTTTACCAGCTCTTTGTGCGAACGACCCGATAAATACCTTAGCGGAACCGATTACGCCATGAACAAAAGCCTACGTTTCAGCCATAAGATCCTCTTGGCCGCCTCACTGATCGTGATGCTCGCCTTCAGCCTCTTCACTCTCTACAACGATTACCTCCAGCGTAATGCGATTCGCCAGGACCTGGAGAATTATCTGGCTGAAATGGGTAAGTCCACTTCGACCAACATCCGCAACCTGTTCGATGGTCGCATCAAGTTGGTCGAGAACCTGGCGCAGAACATCGCCCAGCAGCCGAGCAACGCCGAAACACTGATGGGCCAGAACGCGCTGATCTCAAGCTTCCTCACTGTTTATCTGGGTAAGGTCGACGGTGGCTTCAGCGTCCGTCCGGACTCGCAGATGCCCGACGGCTACGACCCGCGCACCCGCCCCTGGTACAAGGACGGCATGAATGCCAGCGGTGCGATTCTTACCGAACCCTACATCGACCTGACCACCAACAAGATGGTCATCGGCATTCTCAGCAAGGTGTCCAGCTCGGTTGGCGTGGTCGGTGGCGACCTGGCCCTCGACGGCTTGGTCGAAATCATCAACTCGCTGAACTTTGGCGGCATGGGCTACGCCTTCCTGGTCAATGACCAAGGCAAGATCCTGGTCCACCCGGACAAAGACCTGGTGATGAAATCGCTGGCCGACCAGTTCCCGCACAATACGCCGAAACTCTCCGGTGAGCTGACCGAAGTGCAAGCCGACGGCCAGACGCGCCTATTGACCTTCACCCCGATCAAGGGCCTGCCTTCGGCCAACTGGTACATCGGCCTGTCGGTAGACAAAGACAAAGCCTTCTCGATGCTCAGTACCTTCCGCACCTCGGCGGTGATCGCCACTGTAGTGGCGGTGGTGATCATCATCGGCCTGCTTGGCCTGCTGATCCGGGTCTTGATGCAACCGTTGCTGACCATGACCCGCGCCATGGAAGACATCGCCCAGGGCGAAGGCGACCTGACCAAGCGCCTGACCATCCATAGCCAGGATGAATTCGGCATCCTCGGCAGCGCCTTCAACCGGTTCGTCGAGCGTATCCACGGCTCGATCCGCGAAGTGTCCTCGGCCACCGAGCAAGTCAACGAGGTGGCGTTGCGGGTGATCAGCGCCTCCAACTCGTCGATGAGCAACTCCGACGAGCAATCCAACCGCACCAACAGCGTCGCTGCGGCCATCAACGAGCTCGGCGCCGCCGCTCAGGAGATTGCCGGTAACGCCGCCCAGGCCTCGCAACACGCCAGCTCCGCGCGCTTGCTCGCCGAAGAAGGGCAGCAGGTCGTGGATCGCAACATCGAGGCGATGAATCGCCTGTCGGACCTGATCGTTACCTCCAGCGGCCATATCGAGACGCTCAACAGCAAGACGGTCAACATCGGCCAGATTCTGGAAGTGATCACCAGCATTTCGCAACAGACCAACCTGCTGGCGTTGAACGCCGCGATCGAAGCGGCGCGCGCTGGCGAGGCCGGTCGTGGTTTCGCGGTGGTGGCCGATGAGGTCCGTAACCTGGCCCACCGCACCCAGGAATCGGCGCAACAGGTACAGACCATGATCGAGGAGCTGCAAGTCGGCGCGCGGGAATCGGTCGAGACCATGGGCCAGAGCCAGCGGCACAGCCAGGACAGCATGCAGATCGCCAACCAAGCCGGCGAGCGCTTGGAAAGCGTCACCGTGCGCATTGGCGAAATCGACGGCATGAACCAGTCGGTGGCGACGGCGACCGAGGAGCAGACGGCGGTGGTCGAGTCGATCAACATGGACATCAGCGAGATCAACATGCTTAACCAGGAGGGCGTGGAGAACTTGCAGGCTACCCTGCGGGCATGTTCGGACCTGGAGCAGCAGGCGGGTCGACTGAAGCAGCTGGTGGGCAGTTTCCGCATCTAAATTGAGCTAGCGCGTCGCCCGTTTCGCGGGCGAGCCCGCTCCTACAGGGACCGCACCGGCTTCACGGCCTGAGCGGTCTATGTAAGCGGGCTTGCCCGAGAAACGGGCGACTCTGTTTGCAGTACCTCCCTCCAAACCTCGATCGAACAAACTATTCTTCTGAGAGGTCAACCTTTAGGCGCGTCATCGCCGGCTGCTTCAGCCGGATGACAGACCCGAAGACGATCCCGGAGGGATGCTGATCGTGCACATTGCTGACATCACCATGTTCTACGCCCCGGCCAGCGGCGGCGTACGTACCTATCTTGATGCCAAACACCGCCGCCTCGATGCCATGCCTGGCGTACGCCACAGCCTGTTGATCCCCGGCGCCAGCGCCAGCCATACCGATGGCGTGTACCAAGTCCCCGCCCCGCCCCTGCCGTTTGGCAAAGGCTACCGTTTCCCGGTTCGCCTGGCGCCTTGGTGCAACGTACTGCGCGAACTGCAACCCGACTTGATTGAAGTGGGCGACCCCTATTTGACCGCTTGGGCGGCACTGGAGGCGCGGCGCAAGCTTGAGGTGCCGGTGATCGGCTTCTACCACTCCGACCTGCCGCTGCTGGTCGGCAACCGCATGGGCAACTGGTTCACGCCCAATGTCGAAGCCTACGTCAGCAAGCTCTACGGCAACTTCGACCGGGTCCTGGCGCCAAGCCAGGTGATGGCCGACAAACTGCGCAGGCTCGGCGTCAAGGAAGTGCACGTACAGCGGCTGGGCGTCGACCTCGCAACCTTCAACCCCGAACATCGCGACAGCCGTCTGCGTGCTGAACTGGGCATCGCCGACACCACCCGCCTGCTGGTGTTCGCCGGGCGCGGTTCGCGCGAGAAGAACCTGCCGGTCCTGCTCGACTGCATGCGCCAGCTGGGCCGCCACTATCACCTGCTGCTGGTGGGCTCGGGGATGCCGGCCAACGTGCCGGACAACGTCAGTGTGATCAATCAGTTCTGCGCCCCGCAGGAAGTCGCCCGGCTCATCGCCAGCGCCGACCTGCTGGTGCACGCCGGCGACCAGGAAACCTTCGGTCTGGTCATCCTCGAAGCCATGGCCAGCGCCACCCCAGTGGTGGCGGTGCGTGCCGGCGCGTTTGGCGAGATCGTCAACGAGCAGTGCGGCCGCCTGTGCGCGCCCAACGACAGCCTGGCGATGGCGGCGACGGTGCGCGAGGTCTTCGAAGACGGCGTGCGCAAACTGGGCCTGCAGGCGCGCCGGCATGTCGAGCAGCATTATTCCTGGGACAACGTGGTCAACGGCCTGCTGCAGCACTACCAGGCGGTTCTCGGCCACCAGCCACAGGTCCGCGCCCATGCCTGAACCGGCCAATCCGAGCCCACGCAGCCTGATGCTGGTGTTGCACGATGTTGCCCCCGAGACCTGGCCCGACTACCAGCCCTTCGTCGAGGCCGTCGACCAACTGGGCGATGTGCCTATGACGTGGCTGGTGGTCCCGGACTTTCACCATCGCAACGCCCTGAGCCGTTCACCCAGCTTCTGCCAGCTGCTCGAACGACGCCTGCGCCGGGGTGACGAGCTGGCCCTGCATGGCTATTACCATGCCGACGACGGCCCGCCGCCACGCAGCAGCCGCGACTATTTCATGCGCCGGATCTACACCCACGAAGGCGAGTTCTATGGGCTCGACCAAGCCCAGGCGATGCAACGCCTGCAAGCAGGGCTTGAGCTGTTCAATAACCAGGGCTGGCCGGTGGCAGGCTTCGTTGCCCCGGCCTGGTTGATGAGCGAAGGCACGCGCCAGGCGTTGCGCCAGTTGCCGTTGCGCTACACCAGCACACCCCAGCACCTGTACCGCTTGCCTGAGTTCACCGCGATCGAAGCCCCTGGCTTGGTCTGGAGCGCCCGCAGCGCCTGGCGCCGGGGTCTGTCACGGGTGGTTTGCGACTGGCAGCGCCGACGCTGGCATGAAGCGCCGACCGTGCGCCTGGGCCTGCACCCTGTCGACATGCGCCACCCCAGCTCTCGAAACTATTGGCTAAACGCACTGCAAACGCTGATGGCGCAAGGTCGCCAACCCTTGACCAAGTCGGCCTGGCTCGAACGCCAGATCGCAGCATGAATCGCCTTGGCTGGTTGGCCCTGGCACTGCTGTTCGCCGTGCTGGTGCCAGCCCTGCTGGGGGGCAGTGAGTTGCTGCCAAGACTGAAAACCTTCGCCCCTGGGCTGATGCTGACGCTGCTGGGGATGATCCTGCTGTGCTGGATCATCAATGCCCTGCGCCTGCGCCTGCTACTCGGCCAGCAAGGCGCCCAATTAGGCCGGGTGCGCAGCCTTGGGGTAATCATGGCCACCGAGTTCGCCATCTGCACCACCCCCGCAGGCAGCGGCGGCCCCTTGACCTTGATGGCCCTGCTGGCACGTGAACGGATCGGCCCAGCGCGCAGTGGCGCGGTGTTCGCCATGGATCAGTTGAACGATCTGCTGTTCTTCTTCTGCGCCATGCTGGCCATCGCCGGTTATGCGCTGTTCCACAGCCTGGGACACAGTCAAGAGAGCATGCTGCTGGGCAGCGCGCTGATGCTGTGTATCGCCTTGGCGTGCGTGTTGGGCTTGCTGCGCTATCGGCGCGCCGTGATGCGTTTCAATGGCCGGCTTTTGCGGCGACTGGGCATGGCCGTGCATCGGCGCCGACGCTGGGCGCGCAAGTTGCTGCATTTCGTGCAGGCCTTGGCTGAGACCTGGCGGCTACCCAAACGGACCTTGGCGCTGGTGTTCAGCCTGACCTGCGTGCATTGGAGCCTGCGCTACAGCGTGCTGTACCTGGTATTGCGCGGATTGGGCGTGGAGCTGTCGTGGATACCGAGCTTTCTGGTGCAGATGCTCTCGCTCAGCGCCGGCCAGTTCAGCCTGCTGCCAGGTGGCGCAGGTGCCGCCGAGCTGACCTCGGCGAGCCTGTTGACGCCGTTGGTGGGCAGCTCGACCGCGGCCGCCGCGATCCTGATCTGGCGCGCGGTTACCTACTACTTTTATCTGCTGGCGGGCGGCCCTGTGTTCGTTTGCCTGCTGGCGCGTCCGCTGCTGGAGCGCTGGCGGCGCCATCAGGCGGGTTGAGCTGGCGCCACAGGGCGGCGGCGCCGGGGAATTCGGTGCCATCCTCGGCGCTTAGCGCCTCGGGGTCGAAGCGGGCCAGGCAGCCTTCGCCCAAGGTGGGTGGCGCCTTGGCGCCGGCCTTGTCGCGTGGATCAGCCATGGGCCCGCCCTCTTGCTTAATCGAACACCACGGTCTTGTTGCCATGCACCAGGACGCGGTCTTCCAGGTGATAACGCAGGCCGCGCGCCAATACCATTTTCTCGACGTCACGCCCAAAGCGGACCATGTCTTCGATGCTGTCGGCATGGTTAACGCGAACCACGTCCTGCTCGATGATCGGGCCGGCATCCAGTTCTTCGGTAACGTAGTGGCAGGTCGCGCCGATCAGCTTGACCCCACGCAGTGCCGCCTGGTGGTAAGGCTTAGCGCCGACGAAGGACGGCAGGAAGCTGTGGTGGATGTTGATCACCCGCTCAGCAAACTGCTCGCACAACTGCGGTGGCAGGATTTGCATGTAACGCGCCAGCACCACCACATCGGCGCCATGCTCTTCGACCAGGCGCGACACTTCGGCGAACGCCGGCTGTTTATCCTTTGGATCGACCGGAACGTGGAAGAACGGAATACCGTGCCACTCGACCATGCTGCGCAGGTCATTGTGGTTGGAAATCACGCAGGGGATATCGCAATCCAACTCATCGGTGTGCCAGCGGTGCAACAAGTCCGCCAGGCAGTGCGACTCGCGGCTGGCCATCAGCACCACGCGTTTTTTCTGCGCAGAGTCAGTCACGCGCCAGATCATCGAGAACTCTTCGGCGATTGGCGCGAAGGCTTCACGGAACGCCTCGATGCCAAACGGCAGCGACTCGGCACGGATCTCATGACGCATGAAGAACCAACCGCTCTGCTCGTCGGAGTGGTGGCTGGCTTCGTTGATCCAGCCATTGTACAAGGCCAGGAAATTACTGACTTTCGCCACGATGCCGACACGGTCGGGGCAGGCAATCACCAGTCGATAGGTGCGCATGAGGGAGACTCCAAGAACTTCGCAAAGGCGCATATTCTAACGAGCTGCCAGGAAAAACGCAGTAATCATCGGCGCCTGCCCGGACCGGACCAGCCCTCCGCCCGCAGCCGCGACAATTAGACCTTAAGCACATCGGTTCTGATGAGACCGGCAAGTCATATGTAAATTTTTCTTAACCAAAGAATCTTGTTATTGCCGAGTCGATTACAGTTTATTACCTGATTAATTGTTTACTTGCGAGAATCGCCTGTCTATTATTGGCCCACACTGTCTCTCTGAACATGCATTAAGGAACACGCCATGTCCCTGATCAACGAATACCGCGCTACCGAAGAAGCCATCAAAGAACTGCAAGCGCGTCTGGCCAACCTGTCGCAAGATGACAAGCTGAAAAAAGAGCTGGAATTCGAAGGCAAGCTGCGCACCCTGATGGGCGAATACTCCAAGTCGCTGCGTGACGTAATTGCCCTGCTCGACCCAGAAGCCAAACTGAGCAAAGCCCCACGTGGCGCCGCCAAGACCACCAGCACCAAGCGTGCGCGTAAGGTCAAGCAATACAAAAACCCGCACAACGGTGAAGTGATCGAAACCAAAGGCGGCAACCACAAAACCCTGAAAGAGTGGAAAGCCAAATGGGGTGGCGATGTGGTTGAAAGCTGGGCGACCCTGCTGGACTAATATGTCCGTGACCCGCTTTGCAAAAAACGCCGGCTGATGCCGGCGTTTTTATTTGCTCAATCACATTACAGCTGCAACTGCGTCTTCAATTGTTGGACATGCACCTGCCAGGCCTCCAGCACGCGGCGCCCCGCCTCGTCGGCCGTGGCCCAACTGCTCTGGCAAGCCTGCTCGAAGTCACCCAGGGTGTTGGGCGCGCCCCAGCGCGGATCGCTCAACCGTTGCTGGCAAAATAGCAGCCAGCGTTGCTGCTCCTGTTCATTCAATGTTTCAAAGAAATTTCGCGCGCGGTAGCGGAACAACAACTCAGGTAGCCGCGGGTCATCGAACATCCACTGCGAATGACCCAGTTGCGCTGGGTCGACCACCCGCACCTGTTCGCACAGGCGCCGATCGCGATCTCCGATAAAACCGTCATACAATTGTTGTTCGGGATCTTCGCACGGCGGGAACTCTTCCCCGCTGTAAATGTGTTCGAGCTTATCTTGCCAACTGCTCTGTTGACTGGCCAAGGCCTCGCCACGCGATTGCAACATTGCCAGGTCAATACCCAGCCGCGCTTGATCGGCCGGTCGCAACACCTTCAATGGCGCCAGTACTGGGCAGCGATTGATATGCACCAACTTCAGGGGCACCGGTAATTGCCCTGCGCTGAGATCATCGCGCCGAGTGTATAACCGCTCACGTAATGTTTCGGCGCTTTCCCGTATTAAAGGTAAGGTTTCCAAGTGCAGGTCGCACACAATCAGTGCATTGCGGTTGCGCGGGTGCCAGGCCAATGGCAAGACCACGCCAATATAATTTCGCTCGGCGGAAAAGCGCCCCGAGATATGCACCAACGGCTGCAACAGGCGAATGTGCTCCATGACTTTGTGCTTGCTGCGCAACTCAAACAGCCAGTCATACAGCTTGGGCTGTTTGTCACGGATCAGTCGCGCCAACGCAATGGTTGCCCGCACGTCGGAAAGCGCCTCGTGCGCATGGCCGTGATCGATGCCATTGGCCTTGCTGAGCAATTCCAGGCGCAAGCTGGTGCGACCGTCCTGCTGCGGCCAGACAATCCCTTCAGGGCGCAGGGCATAGGCGGTGCGCACGATGTCGATCAGATCCCAGCGGCTGTTGCCGCCCTGCCATTCACGGGCATAGGGGTCGAAAAAGTTGCGGTAGAGGCTATAGCGGGTGACCTCGTCATCGAAACGCAAGGTGTTGTAGCCCGCGCCGCAGGTGCCGGGGCGCACCAGCTGCTCATGCACGCGGGTCATGAACTCAGCTTCGCACAGCCCTTTGCTGGCCAGTTCCGCCGGGGTGATACCGGTGACCAGGCACGCCGCCGGGTGCGGCAGGATATCGTCCGAGGGGCGGCAATAGAGGTTGACCGGCGCGTCGATTTCGTTGAGTTCAAAATCAGTGCGCACACCCGCCATCTGCAACGGGCGGTCGCAGCGCGGATTGATTCCGGTGGTTTCGTAGTCGTGCCAGAAGATGCTGGAGGTCACGGGGTCTTCCTGTAGCTAGGTCGACCGTGAGTCTAGCGGCCTGCGCCGCTAAATCGAATCCCCAATCCTGGCACGATGTGTCCACATGCCTCAGGCCGAGGCGTTGGCAGGGCGAAAACTGAAGAAGTCACGAAGAGAATGCACGAAGTCGTCGTACTCGCGCGGCGCCTGCAACAGCATGAAGCCCGAGTCGTAATGCCCTGGCGTCTGGTCTTCGCGGCACCACAGGCAACTGGCGGTGAGATTGATGAACTGATGCCCACCGCCCGCCAACGGCACCCGCAGCTGCAATTCGAAGTCCGGCCCGACCAAGATCGGTAAAGTGCTGATCAACATCAGTCCGTCTTCCGAGGCATTGCCCAGGTAGCCGATCTCTTGATCGGTAAAGCGGTTGTACACCTTGAGCACACAAGGCAGCTGGTGACGTTGGATGTGGCGCTGAATGAACATGATCGCAATGGTTGTCCGTACCCGGGCCAGGAATACGAGGTACTGGCGGTTGCTGTTACATCTAAGAGACAGATTAGCCCAGCACGCAGTGCAAATCTCGTGAAATCAAGGACACATTGGTGTTAACGCCAAGGGGTAGTCCTGACCGGGTTGGCCGCCGCCGCTTCGCCAATGCGGTAATGCCCGAGCTTTTCAAGGGTCTGCAAGCGCGCACGGGCACGGTAGGCGTACTCGTTTTGCGGGTAACGCTGGATCAGGTATTCATAGGTCTGGGCAGCATCGACGTAGAGCTTCTGCCGCTCAAGGCACTGGCCCCGCAGCAGCGATACTTCCGGGTGGATGAACGGCCGGGCGCGACTGGTACGATCGACCTGGGACAGCTCCAGCATGACCCGCTGGCAGTCGCCGCGATCATAGGCACGGTAGGCATTGTTCAGATGATGGTCCATCGACCACCGGGTGCAGCCGACGACACTGGCCGCGACAGCTAAAACGATCAGGGCTCGCATGGGGAATCTCCTTTGCTAGGCAGTGTATCGGCCAGATACGGCAAATCTTCACAGGCATTTGCAAGGATACCCCCACCGTTCAAATGCCACCCGTGCAGGATGCAAGGTAGTGCAACGGAACAATGACTACAGCGCAATTGAGGAGTAGCCTTTCGCTGCGCTTCACTATAGGAGTCTGTGCATGACCATCCGCCGTACCAAAATCGTCGCCACCCTTGGCCCCGCCAGCAACTCGCCGGAAGTGATCGAGCAATTGATCCTGGCCGGCCTGGACGTGGCACGCCTGAACTTCTCCCACGGCACTCCGGACGAGCACAAGGCCCGCGCTCGCCTGATCCGCGAGATCGCTGCCAAGAATGGTCGCCATGTCGCACTGCTGGGCGACCTGCAGGGTCCGAAGATCCGCATCGCCAAGTTCAGCAACAAGCGCATTGAACTGAAGATCGGTGACACCTTCACCTTCTCCACCGTCCACCCGCTGACCGAAGGCAACCAGGACATCGTCGGTATCGACTATCCCGACCTGGTCAAGGACTGCGGCGTCGGTGACGAACTGCTGCTCGATGACGGCCGCGTGGTCATGCGCGTCGAGACCGCCACTGCCGATGCCCTGCACTGCGTGGTGATCGTCGGTGGCCCGCTGTCGGACCACAAAGGCATCAACCGCAAAGGCGGCGGCCTGACCGCACCGGCCCTGACCGAAAAAGACAAGGCCGACATCAAGCTGGCCGCAGAAATGGACCTGGACTACCTGGCCGTGTCCTTCCCGCGCGATGCCAAGGACATGGAATACGCCCGCAAGCTGCGTGACGAAGCCGGCGGCAGCGCCTGGCTGGTGGCCAAGATCGAGCGCGCCGAAGCCGTGGCAGACGACGAGACCCTCGACGCCCTGATCGCCGCCTCCGACGCCGTCATGGTCGCCCGTGGTGACCTGGGTGTGGAAATCGGCGACGCCGAACTGATCGGTATCCAGAAGAAGATCATCCAGCACGCCCGCCGCAACAACAAAGCAGTGATCGTCGCGACCCAGATGATGGAGTCGATGATCCAGAACCCGATGCCGACCCGCGCAGAAGTGTCCGACGTGGCCAACGCCGTGCTCGACAACACCGACGCGGTCATGCTCTCGGCCGAAAGCGCCGCCGGTGCTTACCCGATCGAAGCGGTCCAGGCCATGGCGCGGATCTGCCAGGGTGCCGAGAAGCACCCGACCAACCAGAAATCCAGCCACCGCCTGCACACCACCTTCGAGCGCTGCGACGAAAGCATCGCGCTGGCCGCGATGTACACCGCCAACCACTTCCCCGGCGTCAAGGCGATCATTGCCCTCACCGAAAGTGGCTACACCCCGCTGATCATGTCGCGCCTGCGTTCGCACGTGCCGATCTTCGCCCTGTCGCCGCACCGCGCTACCCAAGCGCGCGCCTCGATGTTCCGCGGCGTCTACCCGATCGCGTTCGACCCGGCTTCGCTGCCGGCCGACAAGGTCAGCCAAGCGGCGGTCGATGAGCTGCTCAAGCGCGGCCTGGTCGAGCAAGGTGACTGGGTCATCCTGACCAAAGGCGACAGCTACCACACCATTGGTGGCACCAACGGCATGAAGATCCTGCATGTCGGTGATCCGCTGGTCGGCTGATAGCCTGCGAAGGGGCCGCTCTGCGGCCCTTTCGCGGGACAAGCCCGCTCCCACAGGCAACCCACTGAACTCAACGGCAGCAGGTTTTCTGTGGGAGCGGGCTTGCCCCGCGAAGAGGCCAGCATGAACACCGCAAAAAATCAGGCATGCTCGACAAACACATCGGCAAACACCTGATTCCTCGGCACCCCCGCAATAAACAGCCGCCGCGCAAACCGCTCCACACTCCCCGGCGAGCCGCACACCAGCGCCACGGTCTGCCGTGACGACGGCCGCAATGCCGCCAGTGCTTCATCCAGCTGCGCCGCCAGCACCCGCTCGACAGCCACCCCTTCAATAGCCTCCAGCGTCTCGGCCAGGTAATGCCCTGCGTGGTCACGCGCCACATGCATCACCCTGATTTCACCCCGATGCCCCTGCCGCAGAGCCTCACGCAGGATGCCCCACAATGGCGCAAGCCCTGTACCCGCCGCCAGCAACCAGAGCGGACGCGCCTGCCAATCGGGGTCGTAATGCAGCGCCCCGCCTCTGAGCTCGCCCAGGCGCAACACATTACCCACTTGCAGCCCACGGGCCTTGTCGCAAAAAGCCCCTGGCCGCTGGCAGTCGATATGAAACTCGAGAAAATCATCTTCACCCGGCAGGCTTGCCAGCGAATAAGGCCGCGCGACCGAACCGTTCCACAGCACCACATGCTGGCCGGCCTGGTAACGCAGCACCCGCTCGGGCCGCAGGCGCAAGCGCAACACATCACCTAACCAGTCCATCGCGCAGACCTGCGCGGGAATACCATCCTGCAGCGGGTCGAACACCGCCACGCGCAAGTCGCCCACTACCCGGCACTGGCAGGCCAGGCGCCAACCCTGTGCATGTTTTTCCAGTGCCAGGGCTTCGGGCAAGGCATCCGCCGGTTGCCCCTCCAGACAATGCACCAGGCAAGCGTGACAACTGCCGGCGCGGCAGCTGTAGGGCACATTCAACCCCGCCTCGTTCAAGGCATCGAGCAGGTTGCTGCCAGTGGGCACCGTCCAGCGGCGCTCGCCGACACTGAGTTCAGGCATGGTCATCATTTCTCCGGGTCTACAGCGCCACTCTAAGGCAAGCGGGCAGCGGCAGCAAAAAGGGTGCCCGTCGCTTGCCGACCATGGTCCAGACCACCCGCAGGTGTTTCGGCCACCGATGCGCGCTATACTGCCGCGCCTTTTTTGCGTCGGCCTGACCTGCCGACGCCTTGCCAGGCGTTTCGACGCGCAGGTGTGCAGCGTCGGAAAGCCTTTACGAATGTTCCCGTCTTTAAGAGGAGCGCGCTGCATGACCGTGATCAAGCAAGACGACCTGATTCAGAGCGTTGCCGACGCCCTGCAATTCATCTCGTACTACCACCCCGTCGACTTCATCCAGGCGATGCACGAGGCCTACCTGCGTGAAGAGTCGCCTGCTGCGCGCGATTCGATCGCCCAGATCCTGATCAACTCGCGCATGTGCGCCACAGGCCACCGCCCGATCTGCCAGGACACCGGTATCGTTACCGTGTTCGTGCGCGTCGGCATGGACGTGCGTTGGGACGGCGCCACCCTGAGCGTCGACGACATGATCAACGAAGGTGTGCGTCGCGCCTACAACCTGCCTGAAAACGTCCTGCGCGCCTCGATCCTGGCCGACCCGGCCGGTGCTCGCAAGAACACCAAGGACAACACCCCGGCCGTCATCCACTACTCGATCGTCCCAGGCGACAAGGTCGAAGTCGATGTCGCAGCCAAAGGCGGCGGCTCGGAAAACAAGTCGAAAATGGCCATGCTCAACCCGTCCGACTCGATCGTCGACTGGGTCCTGAAGACCGTGCCGACCATGGGCGCTGGCTGGTGCCCGCCTGGCATGCTCGGCATCGGCATCGGCGGCACCGCCGAGAAAGCCGCGGTCATGGCCAAGGAAGTGTTGATGGAATCCATCGACATCCATGAGCTCAAGGCCCGTGGCCCGCAGAACCGCATCGAAGAGATCCGCCTGGAGCTGTTCGACAAGGTCAACCAACTGGGCATCGGCGCCCAGGGCCTGGGCGGCCTGACCACCGTGCTCGACGTCAAGATCATGGACTACCCAACCCACGCCGCCTCGTTGCCGGTGTGCATGATCCCTAACTGCGCTGCCACCCGTCACGCTCACTTCGTGCTCGACGGTTCTGGCCCAGCCGAGCTGGAAGCGCCGTCGCTGGACGCCTACCCAGAGATCGTCTGGGAAGCCGGTCCAAGCGCCCGCCGGGTCAACCTGGACAACATCACTCCAGAAGAAGTCGCCAGCTGGAAGCCGGGCGAGACCATCCTGCTCAACGGCAAGATGCTCACTGGCCGCGATGCGGCGCACAAGCGCATGGTCGAAATGCTCAACCGTGGCGAAGAGCTGCCGGTCGATCTGAAAGGCCGCTTCATCTACTACGTCGGCCCAGTCGATCCGGTCGGTGACGAAGTGGTTGGCCCAGCCGGCCCGACGACCGCAACGCGGATGGACAAGTTCACTCGCCAGATCCTTGAGCAAACTGGCCTGCTGGGCATGATCGGCAAGTCCGAGCGCGGCCCGACCGCGATCGAAGCGATCAAGGACAACAAGGCCGTGTACCTGATGGCCGTTGGCGGCGCTGCCTACCTGGTAGCTCAAGCGATCCGTAAATCGCAGGTGCTGGCCTTTGCCGAACTGGGCATGGAAGCGATCTACGAGTTCGAGGTCAAGGACATGCCGGTCACCGTCGCGGTGGACAGCAACGGTGAGTCGGTGCACATCACCGGTCCCGCGCTGTGGCAGGGCAAGATCGCTGAAAGCCTGGCGGTAGAAGTTAAGTAACTTTACTTTCGCTGGGTATAGAAGAACCGCCCTACATGGGCGGTTTTTTTTGATCGCGAACTGCCGGCCAGTCAGGAAATCCTGGTCCCAAGCACCTTGAGAAACGCCGCTAACCAAGCAGGATGTGCAGGCCAGGCGGGCGCCGTAACCAGATTGCCCTCGACATGGGCCTGATCCACCGCGATATCGATGAACGTGCCGCCAGCCAACTTCACCTCAGGCGCGCAGGCAGGATAGGCACTGCACTCCCGGCCCTCCAGCACACCGGCAGCAGCTAGAAGCTGGGCACCGTGACAGACCGCTGCAATCGGTTTGCTGGCCTGATCGAACGCCTTGACCAAGGCCAGCACCTGCTCATTCAGACGCAAGTACTCAGGCGCTCGCCCACCGGGGATCACCAAGGCATCGTAGCTTTCTGCACGCACCTGAACGAAATCGTAGTTCAGGGCAAAGTTGTGCCCAGGTTTTTCGCTGTAGGTCTGCTCACCTTCAAAGTCGTGGATGGCCGTGCGTACGGTCTGCCCGGCGATTTTTTCCGGGCAGACTGCGTGCACGGTATGGCCGACCATGGTCAGGGCCTGGAACGGCACCATTACCTCGTAATCCTCGACGTAGTCGCCCACCAGCATGAGAATTTTCTTTGCCGTCATTGCAAGCACCTCTCTGTTTGGGGTGTCTGTGCCGGCCTCATCGCGGGGCAAGCCCGCTCCCACGGGACCCCCGGTACAGACACATTAAATAAGCCAGCAGGAACGCCAACGATAGCTGGGAAAAGCGCGCTCAGCTGCGCCGATCGAGCAACAACACCACCAACCGATCCAGCCATCCCCACACTCGTTGCTTGACCCGGCGCCAGAGCGGGCGCGCATTCCAGTGATCCAGGTCGACCTCCTGGCTCAGGAGGAAATCCCGCTCGAAGCTGGCCGCCACCGCCGCAGTCAAGGGCGGGTCGAGCGCCTCGACATTGGCCTCCAGATTGAAGCGCAGGTTCCAATGGTCAAAGTTGCACGAGCCGACGCTGACCCAATCGTCGATCAGGACCATCTTCAGATGCAAAAAGCACGGCTGATACTCAAAGATGCGCACCCCCGAGCGCAGCAAGCGCGGGTAGTAGCGATGACCGGCATAGCGCACCGACGGGTGATCGGTACGCGGGCCGGTCAGCAGCAGACGCACATCGATCCCGCGTGACGCCGCCCGGCGCAGGGAGCGGCGCACGCTCCAGGTCGGCAGGAAATACGGCGTCGCCAGCCAGATCCGGCGCTGGCCGCTGTTCAGCGCGCGTACCAGCGAATGGAGGATGTCGCGGTGCTGGCGGGCATCGGCGTAGGCCACCCGGCCCATGCCCTGACCCTGCGCCGGCACTTTCGGCAAGCGCGGCAGACCGAAGCCCTCAGGCGGGCGCCAGGCCGTGCGGCGGTTGTTGGCGTGCCATTGGCGATCGAACAGCAGTTGCCAGTCGCTGACGATCGGCCCCTGCATCTGCACCATCACTTCATGCCATTCGCTGGCATCGGCGTCCGGGGTCCAGAACTCATCGGTGACGCCGGTCCCGCCCACCACCGCCCAGCGTTCATCGACCAGCAGTATCTTGCGGTGGTCCCGATAAAGGTTGCGAAAACCGCGACGCCAGTTCAGCCGGTTGTACCAGCGCAGCAGCACCCCAGCGCTGAGCAAGCGCTCGCGCAATGCCGAGGTAAACGCCAATGAGCCATAGTCATCGAACAGGCAGCGCACCCGCACGCCTCGCCGCGCTGCCTGCTCCAGCGCGTCGACCACCGCCTCGGCACAGGCACCGGCCTCCACCAGGTACAGCTCCAGGTCAACCTGGTGCTGGGCGCGCACGATCGCCGTGAGCATGCGCGGAAAAAACTCGGGGCCGTCGATCAGCAGTTCGAACTGGTTGCCATCGCGCCAGGGAAAGACCGGCCCCGGCATGTCAGCGGGCGGTGAAGATCAGCACCGCATTGACCGGCACCGACGGGTTGATCGAGTTGAGCTTGGCAAATTTGCGCAGGCTCTCAAGGCCCGGCAGCAGACCATAATCACTGGCGCGCAGAATCAGCGGTTCGAGGGTGACCACCTGGAAACGCCGCTCATCCAGACGGGTGGCCAGCAGCAGGGCGTTGTAGCTGTGCGACTGGCCGTGCAGGGTGACGGTGACCGGCAAGCGCAACTCGATCTGCGCACCGTCAGCCAGGTCGTTGATCGGGCGTAGATCGATCTGCGCCTTGACCGTGGCCTCGGGGAAGCGCTCGAACTCGAACAAGCCATCGCGCATACGCTCGTCGCGCAGTGGAATGCCGCTGCTCACCGAATCCATCTCGATGCTCAGCCCTGCCGTGCCCTTGCGGTCGACCTTGCCATGCAGCACCAGGAAGCGATGCACCTCGATGGTGTCGCCATTCTTGCCTGTGACAAATGACAAGCGCGACGACTCGCCGTCGAGGTGCCAGTTGGCGTGAGCGGGCAGGCACAAAGCCAGCAGCAGGGCAGGCAGGAGGCGGGCAAACTTGAACATGGAAAATCCTGTGAAACAAAGCGTTCAACCTTACTCGCCCGCCTTCACGGCAGCAAGCGGCAGCCCTCACGCGGGCCCTGCCAAGCGGCTTGATTGCTGCGGCCAAGGCCCTCGGCGATAACCACACGGGTGGCGCTGTGCTCTTGCAGGCGAGTGAGCGGCAGGTACTGCTGCACATAACCTCGGCAGTAGTGCTCGTCCAAGCCCATGACGAAGCGGCACGAGCAGTACTCCTTGGCCGAGTAGGCTGAGAGAATCCCCGGGAAGTCCGCCAGCGCTTGCCGCTCATGCCAGGCCCACGCCAGCAGCAGTGCAACTAACAGCAATAGCACGCGCTTCATCTACCCTCCCCAGCCACCGCCGCCAGTACCCGCTCGAGCAGCGCGTTGTGGCTGTAGCTGCCATCGCGATCATCGCCATAGCGCACCACCACCAGTTTCTGGCTCGGCAGTACATACAGCGCCTGCCCCCAGTGGCCGAGCGCGGCGTACACATCTTGCGGGGCGTCTGGCCAGGGTGGCGGATGGCCCGGCACTGGTCGGTTGAGCCACCAGTGGCCGCCAGGATTGGCCTCACCCTCGATAGCTTGCGCATGAGCAAACAGTGCTCGATTGAAGGCGACCCAATCGACGGGTAGCAATTGCCGATCTTGCCACCGACCTTCCCTGAGCATCAGCAAACCGATGCGTCCCAGGTCGCGGGCGCTCAGGTACAGATAGGAGGAGCCGACAAAGGTCCCGGCGCCATCGCGTTCCCACACGGCACTGTCGATACCCAGCGGGATGAACAGCGCTTGCCAGGGGTAGCTGGCGTACTGCTGCGGGTCGAGCATCCCGCGCAAGGCAGCGGCCAGCAGGTTGCTGTCGCCGCTGGAATAGCGACTGCGCTGGCCCGGCGCCTGGTCAGCAGCCATTGCCGCCGCGTAGGCCGCCATATCCTGACGACCACGGGTATAGAGCATGGCCACCACCGACGACTTCAGCGGGGCGTATTCGTAATCCTCCTGCCAGGCCAGACCGCTGGCCCAGTGTAAAAGATCGATCAGGCGCAGCTCAGGGTGCTTGGCCAAAGGTGGGTAGAAGCGCGCCGCCTGATCTTCTAGCCGGAATCGCTGTTCGCCATAAGCAACGCCGAGCAGCGTGGCCAGCACGCTTTTGCTCACCGACCAGGTCAAGTGCGAGGTATTGGCTGCAGTCGGCGCGTGGTAGCGCTCATACAGGATGCGGCCATCGCGAATGATCAGCAGTGCATCGCTACGCACGCCACTGCGCTCGGTCTCGTTGCGTTCGGGGAAGGCATAGTCGTCGACGGGCCGCCAGTCGATAGCAGCAGGTTGGCTTTGCCAGTCAGGTACAGGCCAGTCCTCCGCTGGCGCCGCACAGGCCAGCAGCGACAGCAGCCACAGCCCACCGCGAAACACGCGCATGCCCCGCCCTCTCATCTACGATCAGGCGAGCCTGGCACCGTTTCATGACAGTCCGACAGCGGCCCAGGCCTTGGCCAAGCGCTTATCCCGTGCGGCAGTGGCCAGGGCCAGCACGCCCTGGTCGCGCTGCCACAACTGAGCCCACTGCTCAGGCCCTGCGGCCAAGGCTTGGTCGAGCTCGCCACGCAAGGCGTGGAACTGGGCGAATAGGCCGCCTAACAACAGATGGCAGCCCACACTGTCGGCGCACTGCCGGCTACCTTCAGCGCAGCCGCCGAGCAGGCCCAGCAGACGCAGCTGCAACGCCTGGGGCCAGGCACTTTCCTGGCCGACGCCGTACAACCAGGCCACCAGGGCGGCAAGTACATACAGATCTTCCAGAGAACGGAACGGCTTGACGTAGGCGTCCCAGCCATCGCCTGCCAGCAGCTCGCAGGCGGCTTGCTGCAATGTCAGGCGAGCATGGCCGACTTCGGGCATCAGCGGCAGGGTCGGCAACGCCTCCAGGGTTACCCCCGGCTCACCTGGGTAGACCACCGCCAGCTTCAACTGAGCAGACTCGCCCGCAGCTTCGCAACGCGCCGCCACCAGCAACCATTCAGCTTCGAGCCCGGCGGTGACGAAGTCCTTGCGCCCGGTCACACGCAAGCCCTCCAGGCGGCTGTGCATATCTGCCGGACGCACGCTGCGCCGCTCAGTGGCGCACAACGCGCCGAGCGCGGCCGGGGCGCTGGGCCAGAGCACGCGCAAGGCCGCCTGATAGCCGATCAGGAACGCCAGCCCCGGGGTGGCCATGGCCCGCCCGCCAAGTACCGCCAATTCGAACGGCGCAGCGGTGCCCAGGCGTTCGAGCTGCGCGGCATAGGTTTGCCCAAGGCTGGCGGCCAGGGGTTGGCGTAATGGGTCGTTGAGTCGTTGCAACCAGGCCATCAGACGCTCCTTAAAAGGCTGTCACGCAAGCATCACCAAAGATTCACCGAGGTGACACCAGGCGTACCTAGGCTGACTTTGCACAACAAAGCCGACCGGCCGCAACCCTTAATGGCTGGCTTATGGAGACTCGTAATGACTCGGATCGCTCGCTCTGGCGACAACAGCACTGAACGCCGTCTGCAAGCCGAACGCCTGGTCGGCGCTGCGGCCCTGCAGGAAGCACAGGCCCTGCGTTTCAAGGTGTTCAGCGCCGAATTCAAGGCCAAGCTCAAAGGCGCCGAACAGGGCCTGGACATGGATGACTACGATATCCACTGCCGCCATATTGGCGTACGCGACCTGACCACTGGCGAATTGGTCGCCACCACCCGCCTGCTCGACCACCAGGCCGCCAGTAGCCTGGGTCGCTTCTACAGCGAAGAAGAATTCAGCCTGCATGGCCTGCTGCAGCTGCAAGGCCCGATCCTCGAACTGGGCCGCACCTGCGTCGCCGCCGAGTACCGCAACGGCGGCACCATCGCGGTACTCTGGGGCGAGCTGGCCGAAGTGCTCAACGAAGGCCATTACAGCTACCTGATGGGCTGCGCCAGCATCCCTATGCAGGACGGCGGCGTGCAGGCCCACGCCATCATGCAGCGCCTGCGTGAGCGCTACCTGTGCACCGAGCACTTGCGCGCCGAGCCGAAAAAGCCGCTGCCAAGCCTTGCCCTGCCGAACAATGTCATCGCCGAAATGCCGCCATTGCTCAAGGCCTACATGCGCCTGGGCGCGAAGATCTGCGGCGAGCCCTGCTGGGACGAAGACTTCCAAGTCGCCGACGTGTTCATCCTGCTCAAGCGCGACGATCTCTGCCCGCGCTACGCCCGCCACTTCAAGGCAGCGGTCTGATGCTGCGGCTGCGGGTGATCGCCCGCCTGGCCCGGTTGCTGATGGTGCTGTTGCTCGGCGCTGGCATGGCTAGCGTGGTGGCTGTACGCGAACGCCTGGGGCTGGAGATGTCGATCGAGCGACGCCAGCGCTGGAGCCGGTTTTTCATGCAACGGCTGGTCGCCGCCCTGCCCTTTGAGGTGCAGGTGATCGGTGAGTTACCGCAGCGCCCCATGTTGTGGATCGGCAACCACGTGTCCTGGACTGACATTCCGCTGCTGGGCATGCTCACTCCGCTGTCATTTCTGTCCAAGGCCGAGGTGCGTCACTGGCCATTGGCGGGCTGGCTGGCAGAGAAAGCCGGGACGTTGTTCATTCGCCGCGGCGGTGGTGATGGCCAACGCCTGCGTGAGCAGATCAGCGCGCAATTGGCTCAGCAGCGGCCTTTACTGATTTTTCCCGAAGGCACCACCACCAATGGGCGCAGCTTGCGCACCTTCCATGGCCGACTGCTGGCGGGTGCGATTGACCAGGGGACGCCGGTGCAGCCGGTGGCGATTCAGTACTTGCGTGAAGGTGAGGTCGACTCGATCGCGCCGTTCATTGGCGATGATGACCTGCTGTCGCACTTGATGCGTTTGTTTGCTCAGCCGCGTGGGCAGGTGCAGATTCACCTGTTGCCACCGATCGACAGCCTGGAAAAAGAACGTGCGGTCCTGGCCTTACAGGCCCAGCAGGCCATTCATATGGCGCTGTTCGGTGCTGAAGACATCGAGATGGCGCCTCGCCGACAGGCACGTGCGGCCTGATGGCTTGCTGAAATCAGTACCGGCCTCTTCGCGCCGAACCGCCGCGAAGAGGCGGGGTCTGCTGACACATCATCAACGGCCAGCCGCAAATGCCTGCAACTGCGGATAAAACTCACGAAAGTCCGCCAGTAACGGCTCATACAACTCGTCCAACTCGCCCATCACCCCCGCCATCCCCTCAGGCCGCGACAAGCGCCGGGCGATACCCTTGAACACCTGCTCCAGCGTCGCGAAATCTCCATACGCCCCCAGCCAGTCATCCGCCGCCATCAACGGCGCAATCTGCGCTAAGCGCCCCGGCAGCTCAGGCTCGGCCAGCAACACCTGATAGAACCCGTGGGTGAACTGCGCCAATGGCTGCTCGGCATAGTCCTGCCAGTGCCGCGCCAGGCAATGATCGAAAAATACATCCAGGACGATCCCGGCATAACGCCGCCGCTCACGCGGAAAACGCGCCAGCGACGCCAGCACCAGCGGGTGGCTGTCGGTAAAACTGTCGATGTGCCGGTGCAGCCGAATCGCCGCCTCCAGCATCGGTGGAAAGCGCCCTTGCAAGCCGCCTTTGACGAAATCGCCATACAAGCTGCCGAGCAATTGCTGCGGCTGCTGGCCGCCCAGGTGCAAGTGTGCGAGGTAGTTCATGGCGCCAAGTCTAGCACTGGCCGCAGGCATATCGTTATAACCCGATATAGCGATTGGCGCTGAGCTCAGCATCTTTTCATATTTGTATATCGCGAAATACCGATTTATATTTCGCCCCATCGCGATATACCGCTACACATCACGAGCCCCTCTCATGCCTCTCGATCTCGACGAAATAATAAAAGCCCTGTCCCACCCGGTACGGCGAGAAATCCTCACCTGGCTGAAAGACCCGGCGGCGCAATTCCCCGACCAGCACCACAGCACCGAACACGGTGTCTGTGCCGGGCAGATCGACCAACGCTGCGGCCTGTCGCAGTCGACCGTCTCTGCGCACCTGGCGACGCTGCAGCGTGCCGGCCTGATCAGCAGCCAGAAGATCGGTCAGTGGCACTTCTTCAAACGCAACGAGGACACCATCCAGGCGTTTCTCAAGCAGATGAGCCAAGAGCTCTGAAAAGGACCTTGCAATGCCGCTTCCCCTCTTGATCCTGGCGCTCAGCGCCTTCGCCATCGGCACCACCGAATTCGTCATCATGGGCCTGCTGCCCGAGGTGGCGCTGGATTTGGGTGTGTCGATCCCTGGTGCCGGCTGGCTGGTGACCGGCTACGCCCTGGGCGTGGCCATCGGCGCGCCGTTCATGGCCCTGGCCACCGCCCGCCTGCCGCGTAAAGCCGCACTGGTGACGCTGATGGGCGTGTTCATCGTCGGCAACCTGCTGTGTGCCGTGGCCAGCGACTACAACCTGCTGATGTTCGCCCGCGTGGTCACCGCGCTGTGTCACGGCGCATTCTTCGGTATCGGCTCGGTGGTCGCCGCCAGCCTGGTGCCAGCCAATCGCCGCGCCTCGGCAGTGGCGTTGATGTTCACCGGCCTGACCTTGGCCAACGTGCTTGGTGTGCCGCTGGGCACGGCGCTGGGGCAGGTGGCGGGGTGGCGTTCGACCTTCTGGGCAGTCACCGGTATCGGCGTGATCGCGCTGATCGGCCTGGTGCGCTTCCTGCCGCTGCAACGTCAGCAAGAAGCGGTGGACATGCGCGCTGAGCTTGCCGCCCTCAAGGGTATCGGCATCTGGCTGTCGCTGAGCATGACCGTGCTGTTCGCCGCCTCGATGTTCGCCCTGTTCACCTATGTCGCGCCGCTGCTCGGTGATGTCACCGGCGTTTCGCCACGCGGGGTGACCTGGACCCTGCTGCTGATCGGCCTGGGCCTGACCCTGGGCAACATCCTCGGTGGCAAGCTGGCTGACCGGCGCCTGGGCGCCACCCTGGTCGGTGTGTTCGCCGCCATGGCCGTGGTGTCCACCGCGCTGAGCTGGACCAGCAGCGCCCTGGTGCCGGCCGAGATCACCCTGTTCCTCTGGGCTACCGCCGCGTTTGCCGCAGTGCCGGCCTTGCAGGTCAACGTGGTCAGCTACGGCAAGGCCGCACCGAATCTGGTCTCGACCCTGAATATCGGCGCGTTCAACCTGGGCAATGCCTTGGGCGCCTGGGTCGGTGGCAGCGTCATCGCCCATGGCCTGGGCCTGACCCGCGTGCCGCTGGCCGCAGCCGCCCTGGCGCTGTTGGCGTTGATCGTCACCCTGATCGCTTTCAGCCAGCGCGGTGGCGACGCCGAACTGGCCGCTGCTTCCCATTGATCCTTGCGAGGTAACACCGATGACCACGCTGTTCGATCCGCTGGCCTTGGGCGAGCTGCAACTGCCCAACCGCATCATCATGGCGCCGCTGACCCGTTGCCGCGCCGACGCAGGCCGGGTGCCCAACGCACTGATGGCCGAGTACTACGTGCAGCGCGCCAGCGCCGGGCTGATCATCAGCGAGGCGACATCTGTCACGCCAATGGGCGTCGGTTATCCGGACACCCCAGGGATCTGGTCCAACGACCAGGTGCGCGGCTGGAACAACGTGACCAAGGCGGTGCATGGGGCTGGCGGGCGAATCGTCCTGCAGCTGTGGCATGTTGGGCGCATCTCCCATCCCAGCTACCTCAATGGCGAATTGCCGGTCGCACCGAGTGCGATCCAGCCCAAAGGCCATGTCAGCCTGGTCCGGCCGCTGGCCGAATACCCCACACCACGGGCCCTGGAAAGCGAAGAGATCGCCGATATCGTCGATGCCTATCGGGTGGGTGCGGAGAACGCCAAGGCGGCGGGTTTCGATGGCGTGGAGATTCATGGCGCCAACGGTTACCTGCTCGATCAGTTTTTGCAAAGCAGCACCAACCAGCGCAACGACAACTACGGTGGTTCGCTGGAGAACCGCGCACGACTGCTGCTGGAAGTGACCGATGCGGTGATCGAGGTGTGGGGTGCGGGCCGCGTTGGCGTGCACCTGGCGCCGCGGGCCGATGCGCATGATATGGGCGATGCCGATCGGGTCGAGACCTTTACCTACGTTGCCCGCGAATTGGGCAAGCGGGGTATCGCGTTTATCTGCTCGCGGGAAAAACAGGCCGATGACAGCATTGGGCCGCTGATCAAACAAGCCTTTGGCGGGCCGTATATCGTCAATGAGCGGTTCGACAAGGCCAGTGCCAATGCGGCGTTGGCCAGTGGCAAGGCGGATGCAGTGGCGTTTGGCATTCCATTTATTGCCAATCCTGATTTGCCGGCGCGCTTGGCTGGCGATGCGCCGCTCAATGAGCCGCGGCCGGAGACCTTCTATGGCAAGGGGGCGGTGGGGTATATCGATTATCCGCGCTTGTAAGTGACATCCCGGGGCCGCTGTGCGCCCCTTCGCGGGCAAGCCCGCTCCTACAGATCCGCGCTGACCTTGTAGGAGCGGGCTTGCCCGCGAAAGGCCGCAAAGCGGCCTCACGATCTCTAGGGCCGGGCGTTGATCTGCTGCTGCAGGTTTTGAATCTGGCTCTGCAGGGTGTTGATGCTGCGGGTAGTCTGCCCGCGGAACGCATCGAACTCCTGTACCGAAGCCCCACCAGCCGTGGCCGCTGGCTTGTTGTCGACCTGGCTCTTGAGTACCAGCACATCCTGCTCCAGGCTCTCGATCGCCGCGCTCGGATTGCCCTGCTTCTTCAACGCTGCAACTTCACTGCTCAAGCTCTTGAGCTCGCTGTCCAGCTTGCCACCGTCCAACTGCCCCGACTTGAGCGCCGCCAGCTCAGCGTTGACCGCTTTCAGTTGCGCCTGCAACTGGCTCTGCAACTCAGTCACCGCTTTTTGCTGCTCGCGGGTATCGGCCAGCACCTGCTCCAGGCGCTTGCCCAAATCCCCGGCTTGCCCCGCCACCCCCTGCTGCTGCTTGCCCTGTTCGGCCAAGCTTGCCTGCAACTGGCGAATCTGCAACTTCAACGCCTCGCTCCCGGTGCTGACGCTGGCATCGCTGGCATCGACCTTGCCGCTGATCGCCTGCAAGCGACCGGCAGCTTCTTCGCTGATGCGGGCGAAGCTTTCCTGGGTGGCCACCAGTTGCTGCTCCATCAGCGAGATCTGCTGAAAACTCCACCAGCCCAACCCGGCCAAGGCGATGAACGACGCGCCCAGCAGTGCCCACAGCGGGCCATTGCTGGCCGGCCGCGCGGCCTTCTGCCGCGTGCGCGCGACATGCGCAGGGAGCAGTTCATCATCATCGGGGGTGCCGGCGCGCAGGGTGGGCACGTCGTCGAAATCGTCTCGAGCATCGTTACGCATGGGTGGATTCAACCGCAGTGGTAGCAAAGAGGCATTAGTATAAACCGCGCAAACGGCGGCGCACTGATGACCTTCATACCTGCGCCAGGTTCACTGGTTGCCTGGGACGTTCTTCCACCACGCGCAGAATTCATCCAGCGCGCTCCACAAGCTGACCTGCGGGCGGTAGTCCAGATACTGGCGCGCGCGGCTGATGTCGAGGGTGAAGTCCTTGCTCATCACCTGCATGCCTAAGCGCGACAAGGTCGGCTGCGGGCGACCGGGCCAGAGCATGCAGGCGGCTTCGTTCAGGGCCGCCATGCTGTAGGCCAGGCCGTAGGAGCGGTAGCGGGTGACCTGCGGCAGATGCATCTGGCGCATCACGTAGTTGACCACATCCCACAGCGGCAACGGCTGGCCATTGCTGATGTTGTAGGCCTGGCCCAAGGCCTGGTCATCGGCGAACAGCGCGCTGAGCAGCGCCTCGTTGAGGTTGTGCACACTGGTGAAGTCGACCTTGTTCAGGCCGTTGCCGATGATCGCCAGACGGCGTTTGCGCTGCATCTGCATCAGCCGAGGGAAAATGCTCGCGTCGCCTGCGCCGGTGACGAAGCGCGGCCGCAATGCCAGCACCTCAAGACCAAACTCCTGGGCACCAAAGACCTTCTGCTCGGCCAGATACTTGGTGGTCGCGTAATGATCATGCAAGCGCCGCGGCACCTGGTCTTCACGGATATCCAGGCGCGAGCGGCCATTGAAGTAGATCGACGGCGACGACAGGTGCACCAAGCGCCGCACATGCTCCTTGATGCAGCCTTCGACCACGTTCTCGGTGACCACCACATTGGCCTGGTGGAAATCCTGGTAGCGGCCCCAGTTACCCACCGCCCCTGCACAGTGCACCACGGCATCGACGCCCTGGCACAGGCGCCGGGCCAGTTCGGCATCGCCCAGATCACCGGGGATGAACTGCGCGCCGCGCTTGACCAGGTGCTCCACGCCTTCGGCACGCCGGCCATTGACGCGCACGTCCAGGCCCTGCTCCAGGGCAAAACGCGCAAAGCGCCCGCCAATGAAGCCGCTCGCGCCGGTGACCAGAATTCGCATGTAACACTCCGCCTTGCCAGATTTCAGATGCAGTTGACGTCGCCAGCCCCTACAAGGGCACCAGCCAGCCCGGCGCCATCTGGCGCAGGTGCTCGGTCAATTGCGCGAGCAGTTGCCCGCCGTTGCGCCAATGATGCCAGTACAGCGGCACATCGATAGGGGTATCGGCGCAGATTTCCACTAATTCACCTCCCTGCAACTGGGCGGCGACCTGGCGCTCCGGCACCAACCCCCAACCCAAGCCTGCTTCGGTCAGGCGCAAAAAACCTTCGGAAGACGGGCACAGGTGATGCAGGAAGCCTTCCTGGATGCCCAGTGAAGCCAGGTAACGATGCTGGAGAAAATCATCCGGGCCGAACACGATCGCCGGGGTGCGCGCCAGCCGCTTGGGGTCAAAGCCATGGGGGAAGTAGCGAGCCATGAACGCCGGGCTTGCCAGGGCTCGATAGCGCATCGCCCCCAGCAGCAGGCTGCGCGCCCCGGCCACCGGCCGTTCGCTGCCACACAGGCACGCCGCCACTTCGCCGGCGCGCATGCGTTTAAGGCCGACTTCCTGATCCTCCACCACCAAGTCCAGCAACACTTGCTGCTCGGCGCAGAAGGTGCCCACGGCGCCTGCCCACCAGGTCGCCAGGCTATCGGCGTTGAGGGCAATCCGCAGACGCTCGGGCATGCCCTCCTCGTCCAGCGCCGGCACTTGGCGCTGCAAGTCGCGCTCAAGTAAACGCACCTGCTGCACATGGTTGAGCAACTGCCGGCCGACTTCGGTAGGGCTGGGCGGGGTAGCCCGCACCAGCACCGGCTGGCCGACCCGCGCCTCAAGCAACTTGATGCGCTGAGAGATCGCCGACTGCGACAGCCCCAGGACCTGCGCCGCACGCTCGAAACCGCCCTGTTCGATCACCGCAGCGAGGGCGGCAAGCAGTTTGTAATCGAACATCGATTTTCCTAATGACTGATCAGCTTTATTTGTTTTTCTTATACAGCGGGATTATCCACAATGACAGCATTCAATCAGCAAAACAGCGTCGACCCAGCGGTTGGCGTCAGTGGAGTGTTCGCGCTATGTGGCAAAGCTATCTAAACGGCATGTTGGTCGCCTTTGGTCTGATCATGGCCATCGGCACGCAGAACGCCTTTGTCCTGGCCCAGAGCCTGCGCCGCGAGCACCACCTGCCGGTGGCCTTGTTGTGCATCGTGTGTGACGCCATTCTGGTCGCTGCCGGGGTGTTTGGCCTGGCCACGGTACTGGCGCATAACCCGATGCTGCTGGCGGCAGCGCGCTGGGGCGGCGCGGTGTTTCTCATCTGGTATGGCGCCAAGGCGCTGCAACGGGCGTGCTCCAAGCAGAGCCTGCAACAACAGGAAGGCCAGGGCATGCGCTCACGTCGCGCGGTACTGCTCAGCGCCTTGGCCGTGACCTTGCTCAACCCGCACGTGTATCTCGATACGGTGCTGCTGATCGGCTCGCTGGGCGCCCAGCAAAGCGTACCCGGAGCCTATGTGGCCGGGGCTGCCAGCGCCTCGCTGGTGTGGTTCTTCACCCTCGCCCTGGGCGCCGCTTGGCTGGCCCCATGGCTGGCGCGCCCCACCACCTGGCGCCTGCTCGACCTGATGGTGGCAGTGATGATGTTCGCCGTGGCTGCGCAGTTGATCTTCAATTGACGGCCATAGGTCAGCGGCCATGTAACCGCTCTGGAACCTCTATTCCCTATAGTTGTTGCGTGGTTATGCGCCGGGGCTGGTGATATGATCCAGAGCTTGCGTCGCAAAGAGTACAAACTCGCCGACGTTTACCGGGCCGCCCGTGATCGGCCTTGCGCAAACCGCGAACTAGACCTGAATCAGGAGATCCACCATGGCTTTTGAATTGCCGCCGCTGCCCTACGCCCACGATGCCCTGCAGCCGCACATCTCCAAGGAAACCCTGGAGTATCACCACGACAAGCACCACAACACCTACGTCGTGAACCTGAACAACCTGGTCCCAGGCACTGAATTCGAAGGCAAGACCCTGGAAGAGATCGTCAAGACCTCTTCGGGCGGCATCTTCAACAACGCCGCTCAGGTCTGGAACCACACCTTCTACTGGAACTGCCTGGCGCCAAACGCTGGCGGTCAGCCGACCGGTGCTCTGGCCGACGCCATCAACAGCGCTTTCGGTTCCTTCGACAAGTTCAAGGAAGAGTTCACCAAGACTTCGGTTGGCACCTTCGGTTCCGGCTGGGGCTGGCTGGTGAAGAAGGCTGACGGTTCCCTGGCCCTGGCCAGCACCATCGGCGCTGGCAACCCGCTGACCAACGGCGACACTCCGCTGCTGACCTGCGACGTCTGGGAGCACGCCTACTACATCGACTACCGCAACGTCCGTCCGAAGTACGTCGAGGCGTTCTGGAACCTGGTCAACTGGAAGTTCGTTGCCGAGCAGTTCGAAGGCAAGACCTTCACTGCCTGAGTGGCTTCTGGCTTGTAGAAAAAACCCGGCACTTGCCGGGTTTTTTTGTGGCAGCGCTATGGCATGGCGCTAGAGAAGCCTGGGGCATGCACAGCGAGGCCAAGGGCAGCCCCGATCAGTGCCAGCCCCTACAATTTTTCACCGTCTGGCGGCCTTCCCCCTCTTGCTCCCCTGGCATAGCGCGCTAACATCAAACGTCTGGAAAGTTGACGCAACGCACTCAAGTCGCAGGGGCGCGCAACCGATACAGTACCGAAGGCAGCAAGGTCGATAGTCTATTGCCGAAGCTAATGGCAAAATAGTGGCATGCGCATGGATTAAGGAAACCCCATTGAAGCTGGAATTTCGCAACAGCTTATCGGTCAAGTTGCTCAGGGTTGTGCTGCTTTGCGCACTGGCGGTCGGCGTGGTTCTGAGCTGTGCGCAGATCGTCTACGACACCTACAAGACCCGCCAGGCCGTGAACAATGATGCCCAGCGCATCCTCGACATGTTCCGCGACCCGTCGACCCAGGCTGTGTATAGCCTCGACCGGGAAATGGGCATGCAGGTCATGGAAGGCCTGTTCCAGGACGAGTCGGTGCGCATGGCCTCTATCGGCCACCCCAACGAAACCATGCTGGCGGAAAAATCCCGGCCGCTGCAGGATATGTCCATGCGCTGGCTGACCGACCTGTTTCTCGGCCAGGAACGCACCTACACCACTCAACTGGTCGGCCGCGGGCCCTATAGCGAATACTACGGCGACCTGAGCATCACCCTCGACACCGCCGCCTATGGCGAAGATTTTCTGATCAACGCAGTGATCATCTTCATCTCCGGCGTGCTGCGCGCGCTGGCCATGGGCCTGGTGCTGTACCTGGTCTATCACTGGCTGCTGACCAAGCCGCTGTCGAAAATCATCGAGCACCTCACCCAGATCAACCCCGACCGCCCTAGCCAGCATCAGATTCCACTGATCAAGGGTCATGAACGCAACGAACTGGGGCTGTGGGTCAATACGGCCAACCAGCTGCTGGCGTCGATCGAACGCAACACGCATCTGCGCCACGAAGCCGAAAACAGCCTGCAACGCATGGCCCAGTACGACTTCCTCACCGGTCTGCCCAACCGCCAGCAGTTGCAACAGCAGCTCGACCAGATCCTCGTCGATGGTGGCCGCCTGCAACGGCGCGTGGCGGTACTGTGCGTGGGGCTGGACGACTTCAAGAGCATCAACGAGCAATTCAACTACCAGGTCGGCGACCAGTTGCTGCTGGCCCTGGCCGACCGCCTGCGCGCCCACAGCGGCCGCCTTGGCGCCCTGGCGCGCTTGGGCGGCGATCAGTTCGCCCTGGTCCAGGCCAATATCGAGCAGCCCTATGAAGCGGCCGAGCTGGCCCAGAGCATCCTCGATGATCTGGAAGCGCCGTTCGCCGTCGACCTGCAGGAAATCCGCCTGCGCGCGACCATCGGTATCACCCTGTTCCCGGAAGACGGTGACAGCACCGAGAAGCTGCTGCAAAAGGCCGAGCAGACCATGACCCTGGCCAAGGCCCGCTCGCGCAACCGCTACCAGTTCTACATCGCCAGCGTCGACAGCGAGATGCGTCGGCGCCGCGAGCTGGAAAAAGACCTGCGTGAAGCGCTGCCGCGCAACCAGCTGTACCTGGTCTACCAGCCGCAGATCAGCTATCGCGATCATCGCGTGGTCGGCGTTGAAGCGCTGCTGCGCTGGCAGCACCCGGAACTGGGCATGGTCCCGCCGGATCAGTTCATCCCGCTGGCCGAGCAAAACGGCAACATCATCAGCATCGGCGAATGGGTGCTCGACCAGGCCTGCCGGCAGCTGCGTGAATGGCACGACCTGGGCTTCAGCGAGTTGCGCATGGCGGTCAACCTGTCGACCGTGCAGCTGCACCACAATGAGCTGCCGCGGGTGGTCAACAACCTGCTGCAGGCCTACCGCCTGCCGCCGCGCAGCCTGGAGCTGGAAGTCACCGAGACCGGCCTGATGGAAGACATCAGCACCGCCGCCCAGCACCTGCTGAGCCTGCGCCGCTCCGGCGCGCTGATCGCCATCGACGACTTCGGTACGGGGTATTCCTCGCTCAGCTATTTGAAATCGCTGCCGCTGGACAAGATCAAGATCGACAAGAGCTTCGTCCAGGACCTGCTCGATGACGATGACGACGCGACCATCGTTCGCGCCATCATCCAGCTGGGCAAGAGCCTGGGCATGCAGGTGATCGCCGAAGGCGTGGAGACCGCCGAACAAGAGACCTACATCATTGCCCAGGGTTGTCATGAAGGTCAGGGCTATCACTACAGCAAACCGTTGTCGGCCCGGGAGCTCACCGCCTTCCTGCGCCAGGCGCAACGCAATCAGGTGTCGGCGCTGTAACCCTTGCCACTGCTGAGAATGCCCTGGTAACCGGCATTTGCATGAATTGCGTGCCCACCCCTTTACAGCAAATGCAAATCTTTCGCATGATGTTGCGGTTTCGCGTGCCACGCCGCGCAGTCCAACCACACGACGCAGGGAAACCAATAATGATTCGAATGCCTCTGGCCTCCGCCAGTCTGCTGGCCATCGCCATCGCTCTCGCCGGTTGCGGCGAAGGCAAGGACGACAAGGCTGCCGCACCGCAAGCCCAGGCACCTGCTGCCGCCAGCACCGCTGCTGCGGCGCCTGGGGCGATCGACGAAGCCGCCGGCAAGGCCGTGGTCAAGCACTACGCCGAGCTGGTCCATGCCGTGTACAGCGACTCGTTGAGCACCGCCAAGACCCTGCAGAGCGCCATCGACGCGTTCCTGGCCAAGCCTAACGATGAAACCCTGAAAGCGGCCAAAGACGCCTGGGCCGCCTCGCGCGTGCCTTACCTGCAGAGCGAGGCATTCCGCTTTGGCAACACCATCATCGACGACTGGGAAGGCCAAGTTAACGCCTGGCCGCTGGACGAAGGCCTGATCGACTACGTCGACAAGAGCTACGAGCACGCCTTGGGTAACCCAGCCGCCAGCGCCAACATCATCGCCAACACCGAGATCCAGGTCGGCGAAGACAAGATCGACGTCAAGGACATCACCCCCGAGAAGCTCGCCAGCCTCAATGAGCTGGGCGGTTCGGAAGCCAACGTCGCCACCGGCTACCACGCGATCGAATTCCTGCTCTGGGGCCAGGATCTCAACGGCACCGGCCCAGGCGCGGGCAACCGCCCAGCGACCGACTACCTGGAAGGCAAAGGCGCCACTGGCGGTCACAACGAGCGTCGCCGTGCCTACCTCAAAGCGGTCACCGACCTGCTGGTCAAAGACCTCGAAGAGATGGTTGGCAACTGGGCACCGAACGTCGCCGACAACTACCGCGCCAAGCTTGAAGCCGAGCCTGTCAACGACGGCGTGCGCAAGATGCTGTTCGGCATGGGCAGCCTGTCGCTGGGTGAACTGGCCGGCGAGCGCATGAAGGTCTCCCTGGAAGCCAACTCGCCTGAAGACGAGCACGACTGCTTCAGCGACAACACCCACTACTCGCACTTCTACGACGCCAAGGGTATCCGCAACGTCTACCTGGGCGAGTACACCCGAGTCGATGGCAGCAAGCTGACCGGCCCGAGCCTGTCGTCGCTGGTGGCCAAGGTCGACCCGGCCGCTGACGCCACCCTCAAGGCTGACCTGGAGGCCACCGAGGCCAAGATCCAGGTCATCGTTGACCACGCGCTCAAGGGCGAGCACTACGATCAACTGATCGCCGCCGACAACGCTGCCGGCAACCAGATCGTGCGTGACGCCATCGCCTCGCTGGTCAAGCAGACCGGCGCGATCGAGCAGGCTGCCGGCAAGCTGGGCATTGCCAACCTGAACCCGGATACCGCTGATCACGAATTCTGATCGGCTGATACTGGATCAATCAAATGGCGGCCTTCGGGCCGGCCAGTCAATCAAGAATCGGGGCTGCTTTGCAGCCCTTCGGGGGCAAGCCCGCTCCCACAGAGGAAGCGTTTACCTGAAGGTCGACGCAATCCCTGTGGGAGCGGGCTTGCCCGCGAAGGGCCGCAAAGCGGCCCCAATTCGTATATACCGGGCGTTGTCGTTTGGTGGCCCTAGCGCATCCCGCTGTAGGGATCGGCAATGCTGTCAGCCATCTCCGCCACGGCATCGTCGATCGCCTCGCGGGTTGCAGCTGAAATCCGCTGCTTATCGAGCCCCAGAAGAAATTCCCACACCCCCACCAAGCCCAGTCGAGACACTATCGACAACAGGTTCTCGGTGATCTCAAAATCATCCCGCCAGCGACTGATGAGCAACTGTTCCAGCCGCCCCTTCAGCGCCTCATCGAGCAAGCTGTAGGTATGCCATTGCCGATCAGCCAGCTCGTATAGCGCCTCGGTCAGTGGCAGTGTGGCCATGTCATCCGGCGCCAGCAGGATGGCTTCGAACTCATCACGAATACTCTGCGGCGGCATGCCGTCGGGCAGGGACTGATAATAGTCAGGCGTTTTCATCGCTAGAAATCTACGGGAATGTGAGTTTGATTACCGGCCTTTCTGTAGAGCTTGCCATCCTGGCCCAGCAGCTTGCCACCAATCCTGATTTGCGCAGTCCAGCCGGCGCCAGAGTTGGAGCCGGGGAACTTAGCCGCAGCATTGCTATCCGGCGCATGCCATTTGACCTCGACCTTCTGCCCACCAATGACGTAGTTGAACTTACTCCCGTCGGTAATCGTCACCGAAGGTTTGAATCCGTCAGGTGTGCCCGGAGGTACCAGCTTGCGCAGATCATCGATGTGAATTCGACCGTTGTTCAGCGCCTCACTGGCCGACCGTTGCGGATTGAAGAACGCAGGCGTCTGGCCCGTTTTCGACGGCTGATTGAGCGCGCCAAAGTCGCCTTCGGCACGCGACACGGCGTTGTCCCATTTGGCTGGCGTCGAGCCTGGTGAAACGCTGCCTGGCTCAACACTCCCAGCCTTGCCAACGGAGCCCGCGGTGGCCAGGCCTTTACCCATGCCGCCGAGCGCCAGCGGATTCAAGCCAAAGGGACTGAAGCCGGTTTGCTCGGTGTATTTGCTGGCTTCGCTCATCCAGCGTGGATCGTTCGATTGGTAGAGCTGGGCGATGTAGTCAAGGTGCAGCTGGCCGGCCAAGGTCCAGTCACTGAGGTTGTCGCCGCCAATGAAGGTGTAGCCGCGCAGGATCTTGCTGGCCGCGCCTTCCGGCAATTGGCTTTCCAAGGCATCGATCGCCTTGGAGCCCATGTCGATCTCGGCCCGGATCGCCGCGCAAGTCCTTCGCGAATTTAAGAACCGTCCCACAAACCGGCGCGGTAACTGACAACGATTTCATCCAGTAGTTGCAAATTGCTCTTATTCAAACACCCCTAGCCTGCTAAGCTTGCACGCCGGTTTTTTGCCCAAGCCCAGGATCGTTGATGTCCTTGCTCCGCCTAAGCCCCCTGCTACTGGCTACTGCCCTGGCCGCCTGTGACGACGCCCCGCGTTTCACCCAGGCCGAGCCCGGCGAGGCCCTGTCTGGCGGCAAGGCGACGGTCCTGCGCAGCGACCGCAATGCCTTTTCCCTGCCTTCGGCCAACCTCTCGCCGGAGCGTCGGCTGGACTTTGCCGTTGGCAACAGTTTTTTCCGTAACCCCTGGGTGATCGCCCCCGCCACCACCACCGCGCGTGATGGCCTCGGCCCGCTGTTCAATACCAACGCCTGCCAGAACTGCCATGTGCGTGACGGACGCGGACATCCTCCCGAGCCGGGTGCCAGCAATGCGGTGTCGATGCTGGTGCGTTTGTCGATTCCTGACCAACCTGCCTACGCCCAGGAAATCCAGCGCCTGGGCGTGGTACCGGAACCTACCTACGGCACCCAACTGCAAGACATGGCCATCCCCGGCGTGACCCCGGAAGGCAAGGTGCGCGTGACCTACAGCAGCGAGACGGTCCGCTTCGCCGATGGCTACAGCGTCGAGCTACGCCGGCCGCAGCTGCAAATCAGCCAACTCGGCTATGGGCCGATGCATGCCGATACCCGCTTCTCCGCCCGCGTAGCACCGCCGATGATCGGCCTGGGCCTGCTCGAAGCCATTCCAGAGGCGGCGATCCTGGCTAACGCCGACCCGGACGATCGCAATGGCGACGGCATTCGCGGGCGGGCCAATCAAGTCTGGGATGATGCCCAAGGCAAGACCGTGCTCGGCCGATTCGGCTGGAAGGCCGGCCAGCCCAACGTCAACCAGCAGAACGTCCACGCCTTTGCCGGTGACATGGGCCTGACCACTACCTTGCTGCCGCACGATGACTGCACACCCGCCCAACTCGACTGCCTGGCCGCGCCCAACGGCGATGGCGCCGACGGCGAGAAGGAAGTCAGCGACAACATCCTGCGCCTGGTCACCTTCTATACCCGCAACCTCGGCGTGCCAGCGCGGCGCGACGTGGCTGCGCCGCAGGTGCTGGCCGGCAAGAACCTGTTCTTCCAGGCGGGCTGCCAAAGCTGCCACACACCGCAGTTCACCACCGCCGCCGATGCCGCCGAGCCTGAACTGGCCAACCAGCTCATCCGCCCCTACAGCGACCTGTTGCTGCACGACATGGGCCCGGGGCTGGCCGACCACCGCAGCGAATTTGCCGCTGGCGGCCAAGACTGGCGCACCCCACCGCTGTGGGGCGTTGGCCTGACCGAAGCGGTCAGCGGCCACAGCCAATTGCTGCACGATGGCCGCGCCCGCAACCTGCTCGAAGCGGTGCTCTGGCACGGCGGCGAAGCGCAGGCGGCGCGCGACCAGGTTCTGACCTTCAATGCCGAGCAGCGCGCCGCGCTGCTGGCGTTCCTGAACTCACTTTAAAACGCGCAAGGAGCCGGGCATGTTCCGACCCAAACTGTTGTTCACCAGCCTCGCCGCACTCGCCCTGGGTGCTTGCTCGCCGCAAGACCCACAAGCGGTGACCTCCGCCGCCATCGCCAAGCAGGTGATCCTGCCGACCTACAGCCGCTGGGTCGAAGCCGACCGCCAGTTGGCCGCCAGTGCCCTGGCCTACTGCGAAGGCAAAACCTCGCTGGACGCCGCCCGCGCCGACTTCCTCAACGCGCAGAAAGCCTGGGCCGAGCTGCAACCGCTGCTGGTCGGCCCACTGGCCGAGGGCAATCGCCCCTGGCAGGTGCAGTTCTGGCCCGACAAGAAAAACCTGGTCGGCCGTCAGGTCGAGCAGTTGGTCAACGCCGACAAGCCAATCGACGCCCAGAGCCTGGGCAAGGCCAGCGTAGTGGTACGCGGTCTGTCGGCCTACGAGTACATCCTCTTCGACAGCAAGCCAGACGTCGCCACGCCTGAGCAGAAGGCCCGCTACTGCCCGCTGCTGGTGGCCATTGGCGATCACCAGAAGGCCCTGGCCGAAGAGATCCTCAAGGGCTGGAACAGCACCGACGGCATGCTCTCGCAGATGACCAAGTTCCCTAATCAGCGCTACGCTGACTCGCACGAAGCGATCGCCGATCTGCTGCGCGCCCAGGTCACCGCCCTGGATACCCTGAAGAAGAAGCTCGGCGCACCCATGGGCCGCCAGAGCAAGGGCATCGCCCAGCCGCTGCAAGCCGAAGCCTGGCGTAGCCACTCTTCGCTGAAAAGCCTGGAAGCCAGCCTCAAAGCCGCCCAAGCGGTATGGGTCGGGGTCGACAATCAAGGCCTGCGCGGCCTGCTTGGCAAAGACCAGAGCGCCCTCGCGCAGAAGATCGACGACGCTTACGCAAGCTCGGTCAAACTGCTGGCCGACAACCACAAGACCCTGGGCGAGCTGCTGGCCGACGATGCCGGCAAACAGACGCTCAACCAGATCTACGACAGCCTCAACGTGGTGCACCGCCTGCATGAAGGCGAGCTGGCCAAGGCGTTGAACATCCAGCTGGGCTTCAATGCCAACGACGGTGACTGATCATGCTGCGACGCCAGGCCCTCAAACTCGGTAGCCTCCTGCTCAGCGCCCTGACCCTGGGCGGTTGGAGCCTGTTGCGCAACAAAGGCAGCGAACCGCTGCTGCTGTCGGCGCGTGACGACGCCGACGGCAAGCACTACGCAGTGGGCTACCGGCTGGACGGCAGCCACGTGTTCGCCACCGAAGTGGGCCAGCGTTGCCACGCCATCATCAACCACCCCGAGCTACCGATCGCCCTGTTCGTCGCCCGCCGCCCAGGTACCGAAAGCTACCTGGTCGACCTGCGTGACGGGCGCCTGCTGCAAACCATCCGCTCGCAACCCAACCGCCACTTCTATGGCCACGCGGTGATCCATAACAGCGGCGAGTGGTTGTATACCACCGAGAACGACACCACCGACCCAGGACGTGGCGTGCTTGGCGTCTACCGCTTCGAAGGTGAACGGCTGGTGCATGCGGGCGAGATCCCCACTCACGGAATCGGTCCACATGAGCTGGCCTGGCTACCCGACGGCGAAACCCTGGTGGTGGCCAATGGCGGTATCCGCACCGAGGCCGAAAGCCGGGTAGAAATGAACCTCAATGCGATGGAGCCGAGCCTGGTCCTGATGCAGCGCGACGGCACCCTGCTGAGCAAGGAAACCCTTACCCAGCAGATGAACAGCGTGCGTCACCTGGCCATTGCCGACGATGGCACGGTGGTCGCCTGCCAGCAGTTCATGGGCGATGCCGATGAAACTGCCGAACTGCTTGCGATCAAGCGCCCGGGCGAGCCGTTCAGGGCATTCCCGGTGCCCGAGCGGCAGTTGCAGGCCATGGCCCAGTACACCGCCAGCGTGGCCATCCACAATGATTTACGCCTGGTGGCGCTGACTGCGCCGCGTGCCAACCGCTTGTTTATCTGGGATCTGGACAGTGCCCAGGTCAGGCTTGATGCACCGATGCCCGATTGCGCTGGGGTGGGGGCGGTAAAAGATGGTTTTGTCGTCACCTCCGGGCAGGGGCGCTGCCGCTTCTATGACTGTCGCAAGCAAGACTTGATCGGCCAGCCGATGGAACTGCCTTCGGGGTTCTGGGATAACCACCTGCATCTGGCTTGCCCCGCGATGAGGCCAGTCGGCCCCTGCTCTCCACGTTTTCCTGAAAACAGGCAATACTCTTCCCATCCGCACGTGGGCAGGATCGCCCGTGGTCGTGCCATACCTATAACAACCACGCATCCAAGGAACCGGACTTATGCTGCGCCGCCGCATGCTGATCATGTTGGCCGTCGTGCTGCTGATTGTATTGATCCTGGGGGGCATCAAGGCCTTCTCGATCTACAACCAGATCCAGGTATTCACCGCGCCCAAGCCACCGATCAGCGTGGCCGCCGCGACCGCCGAGCAGCGCCCGTGGCAACAGCGACTGCCCGCTGTCGGCAGTCTCAAGGCCTTGCAGGGCGTCGACCTGAGCCTGGAAGTGGCCGGCACGGTCAAGTCGCTGCACTTCGACTCCGGCCAACAGGTCAAGGCCGGGCAATTGCTGCTGCAACTGGACAGCGACGCCGAAACCGCACTGCTGGGCACCGCCCAGGCTGACCTGGGGCTGGCCAAGGTGGACTTCGGCCGCGGCAGCCAACTGGTCGGCGACCAAGCCATCTCCCGCGGTGAGTTCGACCGTTTGACTGCGCAATATCGGCGCAACCAGGCCGTGGTCGACCAGCTCAAGGCATCGCTGGCGAAAAAGAGCATCAAGGCGCCGTTCAGCGGCACCATCGGCATTCGCCAGGTGGATGTCGGCGACTTCCTCGCCAGCGGCACGGTGATCGCCACCCTGCAAGATGTGTCCAGCCTCTACGTCGATTTCAACGTGCCCGAACAAGCCCTGCCGCAGCTGAGCCTCGGCCAACAGGTACTGGTACAGGTGGGCGCCTACCCCGAACAGACCTTCCCAGCCAGCCTCAGCGCGATCAACCCCAAGGTCGAGGAAAGCACGCGCAACCTGCTGGTGCGCGCCACCCTGGCCAACCCCGAGCGCAAGCTGCTGCCGGGGATGTTCGCCAATCTGCTGATCCTGCTGCCTGATCCACGCCCGCAAGTGGTGGTGCCGGAAAGCGCGATTACCTACACGCTGTATGGCAATTCGGTGTACGTCGTCAGCGCCAAAAAGGACAAGGGCGGCCAGCCCGAAACCAACGCAGAAGGCCAACCCGTGCTGATCGCCGAGCAGCGCACGGTACAAACCGGCGAACGCCGCGATGGCGTGGTGGTGATCAGCGAAGGGCTCAAGGCGGGCGATCAGGTGGTCAGCGCCGGGCAATTGAAGCTGACCTCGGGCGCGCCGATCCGGATTGCCCCCGACCACGCCCTGCAGCGGCAAAACGCACCCAACGCGCAGCGCGCGGACTGAGGAGGCTGGCATGGCGTTCACCGACCCGTTCATCCGCCGCCCGGTGTTGGCCAGCGTGGTCAGCCTGCTGATCCTGCTGCTGGGTTTCCAGGCCTGGAGCAAGCTGCAGATCCGCCAATACCCACAGATGGAAAACGCCCTGATCACGGTGACCACCGCCTACCCCGGAGCCAACGCCGAAACCATCCAGGGCTACATCACCCAGCCGCTACAGCAGAGCCTGGCCAGCGCCGAAGGCATCGACTACATGACCTCGGTGAGCCGCCAGAACTTCTCGATCATCTCCATCTACGCGCGTATCGGCGCCAACAGCGACCGGCTGTTCACCGAGCTGTTGGCCAAGGCCAACGAAGTGCGCAACAAGCTGCCGCAAGAATCCGAAGACCCGGTGCTGAGCAAAGAAGCCGCCGACGCTTCGGCGCTGATGTACATCAGCTTCTACAGCGAGCAGATGAGCAACCCGCAGATCACCGATTATCTGTCGCGGGTGATCCAGCCCAAGCTGGCCACTCTGCCAGGCATGGCTGAAGCCGAGATCCTCGGCAACCAGGTGTTCGCCATGCGCATCTGGATCGACCCGGTCAAGCTGGCAGGCTTCGGCCTTTCGGCCAACGATGTCACCGCAGCGGTGCGCCGCTACAACTTCCTTTCCGCTGCCGGCGAGGTCAAAGGCGAGTACGTGGTGACCAGCATCAACGCCACCACCGAACTGAAATCGCCGGAAGCCTTCGCCGCCCTGCCGCTCAAGACCGAGGGCGATACCCGGGTGCTGCTGGGCGACGTCGCGCGCGTCGAAATGGGCGCGGAGAACTACGACACGGTCAGCTCGTTCGACGGCACGCCATCGGTGTACATCGGCATCAAGGCGACGCCTGCGGCCAACCCGCTGGAGGTGATCAAGGAAGTGCGGCGGATCATGCCAGAGCTGGAGAGCCAGTTGCCGGCAAGCCTGAAGGTGTCCATCGCCTACGACGCCACGCTGTTCATCCAGGCCTCGATCGATGAGGTGATCAAGACCCTCGGCGAGGCGGTGTTGATCGTCATCGTCGTGGTGTTCCTGTTCCTCGGCGCGCTGCGTTCGGTGTTGATCCCGGTCATCACCATCCCGCTGTCGATGATCGGCGTGTTGTTTTTCATGCAGATGATGGGCTATTCGCTGAATTTGCTCACGCTGCTGGCGATGGTGCTGGCCATCGGCCTGGTGGTGGACGATGCCATCGTCGTGGTGGAAAACATCCACCGCCATATCGAAGAGGGCAAGTCACCCTTCGATGCAGCCCTGGAGGGCGCCCGCGAAATCGCCATGCCGGTGGTGTCGATGACCATCACCCTGGCCGCCGTGTATGCGCCGATCGGCTTTCTGCAAGGCCTGACCGGCGCCCTGTTCAAGGAATTCGCCCTGACCCTGGCGGGTGCGGTGATCATCTCCGGCGTTGTCGCCCTGACCCTGTCGCCGATGATGTGCGCACTGTTGCTGCGTCACGAGCAGAACCCCAGCGGCCTGGCCCATCGCCTGGATGTGCTGTTCGAAGGGCTCAAGGTTCGCTACCAGCGTCTGCTGCACGCCACCCTCAACAGCCGGCCAGTGGTGCTGGTGTTCGCCGTGATCATCCTGTGCTTGATCCCGGTCCTGCTGAAATTCACCCAGAGTGAACTGGCGCCCAACGAAGACCAGGGGGTTATCTTCATGATGAGCAGCTCGCCGCAGCCGGCCAACCTGGATTACCTGAACGCCTACACCGACGAATTCACCACGATCTTCAAGAGCTTCCCCGAGTATTACTCCTCGTTCCAGATCAACGGTTTCAATGGGGTACAGAGCGGCATCGGCGGCTTTTTGCTCAAGCCGTGGAATGAGCGCGAACGCAGCCAGATGGAGTTGCTGCCGCTGGTCCAAGCCAAGCTCGAAGAGATCGGCGGCCTGCAGATCTTTGGCTTCAACCTGCCCTCGCTGCCGGGCACCGGCGAGGGTCTGCCGTTCCAGTTCGTGATCAACAGCGCTGGCGATTACCCCGCCCTGTTAGACGTCGCCCAGCGGGTCAAGGAACGTGCCCAGGCCTCAGGCAAGTTCGCCTTCCTCGACATCGACCTGGCGTTCGACAAGCCTGAAGTGGTGGTCGACATTGATCGGGCCAAAGCGGCGCAGATGGGCGTGTCGATGGACGTGCTCGGCGGTACCCTGGCGACTTTGCTGGGCGAAGCCGAGATCAACCGCTTTACCCTGGAAGGGCGCAGCTACAAGGTCATCGCCCAGGTCGAGCGGCCGTACCGCGACAACCCAGGCTGGCTGAACAACTACTACGTGAAGAACGACCAGGGCCAACTACTGCCGCTGTCGACCCTGATCACCCTCAGCGACCGCGCCCGCCCGCGCCAGCTCAACCAGTTCCAGCAGCTGAACTCGGCGATGATCCAGGGCGTGCCGATGGTCAGCATGGGAGAGGCACTGGCAACCGTGCAGCAGATCGCCCGTGAAGAGGCGCCGGAAGGCTTTTCTTTCGACTATGCCGGAGTCGCGCGGCAGTTCGTCCAGGAAGGCAGCGCGCTGTGGGTGACCTTTGGCCTGGCGCTGGCGATCATTTTCCTGGTACTGGCGGCGCAGTTCGAGAGTTTCCGCGATCCGCTGGTGATTCTGGTGACCGTGCCGCTGTCGATTTGCGGGGCGTTGCTGCCGTTGTTTCTGGGGGTGTCGAGCATGAACATCTACACCCAGGTGGGTTTGGTGACACTCATCGGGTTGATCACCAAGCACGGCATTCTGATCGTCGAATTCGCCAATCAGTTGCGTGAAGAAAAGGGCCTGGGCAGGCGCGAGGCGATTGAAGAAGCGGCAGCGATTCGCTTGCGCCCGGTGCTGATGACCACCGCCGCGATGGTGTTCGGCATGGTGCCGTTGATCCTGGCGACAGGCGCCGGGGCGGTGAGCCGCTTCGATATCGGCATGGTGATCGCCACCGGGATGTCGATCGGGACACTGTTTACCCTGTTCGTGCTGCCCTGCATCTATACCTTGCTGGCGCACAAGACGATTGCAGGGGAACAGCAGACGGTGATCGAGAGGTAGTCGTGGGAACTGGCGAAGCCCTCGCTAGCGGATTGGGCCTGCTATGCAGCCCGTCGCAGGCTTCGCCGGCTATTACAGGGAATGAATGACTCGGATATTGTCAGCCGAACGGCCGCAACCCTTGACGCAAGCCGAACAGGAACAACAGCAGATCATTGTCTGGCTGCGCCACGGCTTGCTGTTTTGCCACACGCGGCAGAGCGCACTGCCCTGCCTGACCAGCTTTGCTGAATACTGTTGGGCCCGGTTCGTCCCAGGCAGCAGCAGCCGCCGTCGTCACCACCAATGCACCCACCAGAAACAAAGCTCGAGCTATTTCTAGTTTCATTGCTCTAACCCTTTGACAGCGCTGCCAAACGCCATCTGGTAAAAATAGAGCAGTGTTTGCCACTCTGCCTCGTTGAGTGACGAATGGCGGCGTAGCTGACCCAAGTCGTTCAGCGCTGCACGCTGGCGACTGATGCGCCGCCGGCACTTCTCCAAATCGAGCAACGCGACTTCAGCGCGGGCTTGCTCGCCCTCGCCACTGATCTTGATGAATACATGCTTGCCGTAAAGGCAGCCATGCTGCCAATGACCCAGGTGCATGCGCGCCAGATTGTCGGCCAAATCCTTGAGCATGCGTTCGTGCAGCACCTGCGGATAGCGCTCCCGCGCACCTTCGGCATGCCAGGTATCCAGATCGACGAAGCCATCCAGCGCTTCGCTGACCAACAGCGCGCGCCACTGGTGATCGCCATCGCGTTGAGCACCGCAGTAGACGATGCGCGGCACGCGCACACCCAGTTGTTCGAAGCTGTGCAAGGCGTCCTGCTCGCGCAGCACCGTTGGCCGGCCAAACGGATGCAGCAGGCTGCGATAGAGATGCCCGACCTGACGCTTGGCATACAGCAGCTGCCCGCTCGCGTCGTTCAGCCGCTGCACGCCGCTTTCGCCGCCGCGCCGCTGATTGGGTTCCTCGACCCACTCACCCTGCTGTTGCCAATAGTAATCGAACTGCGAACCGCGACTCTGGGCTACTGCCATGAATGCCTACCCCTTGCGTAATACGTAAACTCGCCACATGGCGTAGAACGGCAGGAAGTCCAGACGTTCCTGAATGCGAAAGCCGGCAGCCAAAAATTCTTGCTCGACTGTGTCAGCGGGTAACACGAAGCGGTTTTGGTAACTGCCCTGCTCCGCTTTGGCGCTACGACGCTGCTCAAGCTTTTTGCGCCGCCAGGCTTTGAAATTGCCATCAACCCACAGCGACAGGATTACGCTGTCGCGGCTAACCCGATGAAACTCCGAGAGAATGGTCTGGCGATGGGCCGCTTCGCCAATATGGTGGAACAGGCGCATGCAGAAGATGCTGTCCACGGCGTTGTCCGGAAGATCGATGGCAAAGGCTGAAGTCTGCAAGGGCTGTACCCGCGCCACCACTTCTGGCGGTTGCGCGGCACAGGCTGTCTCGATCATCGCTTCGGAGTTGTCGGCGCCAATGATTACCCGATTGGTCTTTTCCGCCAGCAGCGGCCAGAAGCGGCCAGCGCCGCAGGGCAGGTCGAGCACCAGGCCAGGGTCACCCGCCAGCGCCAGGGCGCGCCGTGCCAGTTGCTCATCACGCTGGTGCGACAGGCGACGAGCCAAGCCATCTTGGTGCTTGAGGAAGTAGTCACGCGCGTGTTGCTGGTCGTACTTCTCGGAAAATTCGAGTTTGATGGGGCTACGCATTGGGCATCTCCAGACTCCAGTGCGCTCACCTTAGGTAAGCGCACGTTGGAATCAGGTCATGCCGATGTGAAAAATCTGTCGGACTTTTCCACAAGTTTTGCAAGAAGTTACTAATTACTTGGTAGAGGGCTCTTGGCCGATCAGCGTGCCCGCTTCCGGCGCTGGCGCGCCCTGACTGAGGTCGACCTGGAAGCGACACCCGTGTGGCAAGGTCGCGCTCAGGGTGACCCGCCAGCCCTGGTCGTCACAGATCCGCTGCACCAGCGACAGGCCCAGGCCCAGGCCCTCACCGCGGCGCTCGTCGCCACGCACGAAGGGGCGGAACATCGCTTCGCGCTGCTCTTCCGGGATACCCACACCACTGTCCTCGACACTGAAACCGTTAGCCTCCAGGCTCAGGCGGATGTAGCCACTGTCGGTGTAGTGCGCCGCGTTGCGCAGCAGGTTGCCCATCACCGATTGCAGGAAGGTGGCGTTGTACAGCACCGGGCTGGCGCTGACCCGACCGTCGTAGTACAGGGTCAGGCCCTTTTGCTCGACGGTATCGCGCCAGACGCCGATCAGATCGTCGGCCACCTCACGCAAAGTCGCCTTGGAGGCGACCGCGCCCTCATCGCGCTGGGCGCGGGCGAGCATCAGGAAGGTCTTCACCAGCTCACGCATTTCCTCGGTGGCGCGGGCGATGCGCTCCACCTGGTTACGCGCGCGGCTGTCCAGACCGGGGTTTTCCATCAGCAGCTCGCAAGAAGTGGCCAGTACCATCAGTGGCGTGCGCAACTCATGGCTGACGTCACTGGTGAACAGCCGCTCGCGGGTCAACGCATCGCGCAACCGGCCCAGGGTGTCATCGAAGGCCACCGCCAACTGGCCAACCTCGTCCGCCGCATAGTCCGGGGCCAAGGGCGGCGCCAGGCCGAGCAACTGATCGCGATGGCGAACCTGGCGCGCCAGGCGGATTACCGGGGCCATCACCCGCCGGGCCAGCAGCCAGCCGAGGAACACCGCCAGCACCAGGCTGAGCACGAAACCAACCACCACCACTGCGAACAACACCCGCTCGCGCTCTTCGAAATCACTCTGGTCCTGCAGCAGCACGTAGTGCCGACCGTCCACTACCTCGACCATGGCGTGGTAAGACAACTGATCGCGGAACACCTCATGGAAACCGGCGTTGAGGTGGCGCAAGTCCTTGGGCAACTCGAAATCGTCGCGCCCGCCACTGAAGTAGAACAGCTGGTCCGGGCGTGGCCGGTGGCTCCAGTCACTGACGCTGTCCATGCGCAGCAGGCGCTGCAGGTCACCGCCGAGCACGGCAGAGATCAGCCGTTCTTCGACCAGGTGCACGGTGGCGACGATACCGAAGGCGAAGGCCCCGGCCACCAGGGCGCTCATCAAGGCAAAGGCGATGATGATGCGCTGGGCAAGGCTTTGCTTAAACTCCATCGCGACCCTCGGCGAGGCGATAGCCGACGCCGTGGACGGTATGCAGCAAAGGTTTGTCGAAAGGTTTGTCGATCACTTGGCGCAGCTGGTGGACGTGGCTGCGCAGGCTGTCACTGTCGGGGCAGTCATCGCCCCACAGGGCTTCTTCCAGCACTTCGCGGCGCAGCACGTGCGGGCTCTTCTGCATCAGTACCGCGAGCAGCTTGAGGCCCACCGGATTGAGCTTGAGCAAGCGGCCCTGGCGGGTGACTTCGAGGGTGTCCAGGTCATAGCTGAGGTCGGCGACCTGCAACGTGCGACGCCCTCCCCCTTGGCTGCGGCGCAGCACCGCTTCGATGCGCGCGGCCAGCTCCGACAGCGCGAACGGCTTGAGCAGGTAGTCGTCGGCACCGGAGCGAAAGCCCTGCAGGCGGTCATCCAGTTGATCGCGAGCGGTGAGCATGATCACCGGCGTATCGCGACGGGCATCCTCGCGCAGGCGCTTGCACAGGGTGTAGCCATCGATGCCAGGCAGCATGATGTCGAGCACTATCAGGTCGTAGTGCTCGGTCGCGGCCAGGTGCAGGCCAGACAAACCATCCTGGGCACAATCGACGGTGTAGCCCTTCATGCCGAGGTAATCGGCCAGGTTGGCAAGGATATCGCGGTTGTCTTCAACCAAAAGAATGCGCATCGGGGTCTCCTGTGCGGCGCTTTCGCAGTGCGCGGCAGGCGCAGCTTACGGCCATCAATGGCCGGGCGCCAGCCTTGCGGGGATATCGTCGATGCCGACGCTTTGTTCACCGAACCTGCATCTCGACACAAAAAACAAAAAGCCCCGCACTAGGCGGGGCTTCTCGTTACAGCGAGGGGGTAAGGCTGGCTTACATCATGCCGCCCATGCCGCCCATACCACCCATGCCGCCCATGTCAGGCATGCCGCCAGCAGCAGCTTCCTGAGGAGCATCGGCAATCATCGCCTCGGTGGTGATCATCAGACCGCCGATCGAAGCTGCAGCTTGCAGCGCCGAGCGAGTGACCTTGGCTGGGTCAAGGATGCCCATCTCGATCATGTCGCCGTATTCGCCGGTAGCGGCGTTGTAACCGAAGTTACCCGAACCTTGCTTGACCTTGTCAGCGACAACGCTTGGCTCGTCGCCGGCGTTGGCAGTGATCTGGCGCAGCGGCGATTCAACAGCGCGGCGCAGCAGGGCGATACCGACGTTCTGGTCTTCGTTGTCGCCTTTGAGGTCGACAATGGCTGCCAGGGCACGTACCAGGGCAACACCACCGCCAGGCACCACGCCTTCTTCAACGGCTGCACGGGTAGCGTGCAGGGCGTCTTCAACGCGGGCTTTCTTCTCTTTCATTTCAACTTCGGTGCCAGCACCGACCTTGATCACGGCAACACCGCCAGCCAGCTTGGCCAGACGCTCTTGCAGCTTCTCACGGTCGTAGTCCGACGAAGTCTCTTCGATCTGGGCACGGATCTGCTTGACGCGTGCTTCGATGTCAGCGTCGACACCAGCGCCGTCGATGATGGTGGTGTTTTCCTTGGACAGGATGACGCGCTTGGCGTTACCCAGGTGCTCCAGGGTAGCCGACTCCAGGGACAGACCGATCTCTTCGGAGATGACGGTACCGCCAGTCAGGACGGCAATGTCTTGCAGCATAGCCTTGCGGCGATCGCCGAAGCCTGGCGCCTTGACCGCAGCAACCTTGACGATGCCGCGCATGTTGTTGACGACCAGGGTAGCCAGCGCTTCGCCTTCAACGTCTTCAGCAACGATCAGCAGCGGACGGCCGGCCTTGGCAACGGCTTCCAGAACTGGCAGCAGCTCACGGATGTTGGAGATCTTCTTGTCGACCAGCAGCAGCAGCGGGCCTTCGAGCTCGGCAACCATGGTGTCTGGCTTGTTGACGAAGTAAGGCGACAGGTAGCCGCGGTCGAACTGCATGCCTTCTACGACAGACAGTTCGTTTTCCAGGCCCGAGCCTTCTTCAACGGTGATCACGCCTTCTTTACCGACTTTTTCCATGGCTTCGGCGATGATTTCACCGATGGAGGTGTCGGAGTTGGCGGAGATGGTGCCTACCTGAGCGATGGCCTTGGAGTCGGCGCATGGCTTGGACAGGTTTTTCAGCTCGGCGACAACAGCGGCGGTGGCCTTGTCGATACCGCGCTTCAGATCCATCGGGTTCATGCCGGCAGCGACGGCCTTGAGGCCTTCGTTGACGATGGCCTGAGCCAGAACGGTAGCGGTGGTGGTGCCGTCACCGGCAGCATCGTTGGCCTTGGAAGCAACTTCCTTGACCAGCTGGGCGCCCATGTTTTCAAAGGCGTCTTTCAGTTCGATTTCCTTGGCAACCGAAACACCGTCTTTGGTGATGGTTGGCGCGCCGAAGCTCTTGGCCAGAACAACGTTACGGCCTTTCGGGCCGAGGGTCGCTTTAACAGCGTCAGCCAGAACGTTGACACCAACGAGCATTTTCTTACGGGCGGAATCGCCGAATTTTACGTCTTTAGCAGCCATGATCGTTTAATCCTTGGAATTCTTTGGAGTAACGGGAAATCGGGGAAATCAGCCTTCGATAACGGCGAGAATCTCGTTCTCAGCCATTACCAGCAGGTCTTCGCCATCGACTTTCACGGTGTTGCTGCCCGAGTAAGGGCCGAAAACCACTTTGTCACCCACTTTCACGGCCAGCGCGCGAACTTCGCCGTTGTCCAGGATGCGACCGGTGCCGACGGCAACAACTTCACCGCGGTTTGGTTTTTCAGCGGCCGAACCCGGCAGGACGATACCGCCAGCGGTTTTCGATTCTTCTTCGCTGCGACGGATGACTACGCGGTCATGCAGAGGACGAAGCTTCATTGTCGATCTCTCCCAAATTGTGGTTTTCATCGGCCGGTATCGACACCGGCGGGTTGAGGCATTCCGGCGTTGCCGGGAGGGGCCTGCATCAGGCAAACCCCTGAGTCTTGTCTGGCGTTTCCACCAGAAACCTTGCGGTGACCACATACATGAGGTCGCTGGAAACAATTACAAGGCTTGCCCTGGAAAATATTTCATAGGCTTATCGCAAAACGCACAACGGCCCCTCTCGGGGCCGTTGGGTAAAGGCTTGCAACAATTACTTGTCGCGCCGCTCGTACTCGCCTTCGATGACGTTAGGACGGTGGGCGCCTTCTGGCGGACGGGCATTGAACGGATCGTCCTGGAACGCTCGCTGGCGCATGGCCTGGGCCTCGGCCCGCTGACGCAGCTTGCGCGCCGCCAGGTGACGGGTGAACGGCAGCAGGCAGATCAGGCCGAGCACGTCGCTGATGAAACCTGGGATGAGCAACAGGCCACCACCGACCGCCAGCATCATGCCCTGGAACATGTCCTCGGCGGGCAGCTCGCCGCGCTGCAGGCTCTCACGGGCACGCAGGGCGGTGGCCAAGCCGGCCACACGCATCACCAGCACACCCAGGGCGGAACCGGCGATGATCAGCAGCAGCGCCGGGAAGAAACCGATGGCGGCGCTGACTTTGACGAAGACGAACAGCTCCAGCACCGGAAAAATCAGAAACAGCAGTAGGAAAACACGCATCAAGGGTTCCTCGACGGAAGACAACCTTCCAGTAAGACCTCAAATGGATGCGTGTGCTCGCTTTTTCAACCCTCGACGTGTGTCGCAGATGGCCAGTTGTCGGCGCGCGCCAGCAAAACCAGGGCTTCGCGAACTTGTGTCGGCGTATTGCAGGTGCTTGGAAATGGCAGCCAGTAAACCGCCTGGCCGATGCGCAGGTGCATCCCCTCGCTGTCGATACCGACCATGTGCGCCGCTGGCGTGCGTGGCAAGTCGCTCAGTTCGACGTAGTGGGCGATGGCGTTGGCATGGTCGCTGTTCATGTGCTCGATCATGCTCGCTTCGGCCTTGCCGGCGAAGGTGTTGGCCAGGGTGACCTGGTCGAGCCAGTGGATCGCACCGAAGCCGCCGATGTAGCGGTGGCGCACCGGCTGCAGCACCCAGAAATCGAAGTCATGGGCCTTGTGGTAGTTGGCGGCTTCCGGGAAGTAGCGGTAGTAACGCTCGGCGGCCGCTTCGATGGCCGCTTCATCGGTGAGCTTGTGCGCCTCGGCCATGACCGTCAGGCGGCCGACGGCCTGCACATCTTCGGCGTCGCGCTCACCGACCAGCAGCGAGCACTTGGGGTCTTTGTGCAGGTTGTGGGTGTGTTGGGCGATGCGGCTGATGAGGATCAGCGGATGGCCTTCGGCGTCCAGGCAGTACGGCACGACGGAGCCGAACGGGTAGCCGGGCATGGACTTGGAATGGGTCGAGAGCACGCCGCGGTATTCCTTGAGCAGCAGTTCCCGGGCGGGGCGAAGGGCGTTGGTACTCACGAAAGAGGCTCCTGAAGAAAATCAGCTGCAAGCTATAGCTACAAGCGGCAAGAAAAAGCAAGCCAGCGACGCCGGTTAGAGGTCCGTACGTCCGCTCTTGCTTGGCGCTTGTAGCTTACCGCTAGCAACTGCTTTTACCAGGTAACGCCAAAGCCTGCGGTATAGCGGGTCTTGTCCAGATCGCTGTCGCGGGTGCCCTGGATCATGTCCTTCTCGGCCTTGAGGTTCAGCGAGGCCCACTCGGTAACCTTGTAGCGCAGGCCGATCTCGGCATCCAGCGAGTAGTCGGCGACCCCACCCAGTGGCTTGCCCAGCTCGCCATTGGTGAACAGCTGGACGTTCTTGCCGATCAGGTAGCGGGTGTAGTCCCACTTGACTGCCGCCGAATAGAAGTTGTCCTTGCCGCCATCGCGGTACTGGTAGTCAGTGCGGTTGATCAGCGAGCCGAGCGAGAACGCGCCCAGTTCGTCATCCCAGAACTGGTAACCCGGGCCGGTACCCACGGTGCGCTGGCGAGCCAGGTCTTCGATGTGGTCACGCTTGTATTCCAGACGGCCCTGCCAGAACCATTTCTCAGTGAGGAAACGGTCCAGCGCGTACTCGGCGCTCCAGTTGTTGGTGGTGGTGACGTCGTCCTTGGTTTCGCGGTTGTACTCGCCTTCGGCATTGTGGCGCCAGCGGCCGTGGCGGGCGGTAGTCTTGAAGCTGACGTCGTAGTCGTCGGTGTCGTTCTCGGCGCGCTTGTAGTCCATGGCCAGGTCGACATTGCCCTTCCACAGGAAGTCTTCGACCAAAGGTCGCGGCTTCATGATCTGCTCGATGCTGGCCAGATCGACGGTCTTGGGCGCATCGCCGTTGGCCAGGGTGACCTTGCCTGGCTCGGCGGCCTTGAGCGACTTGGCTTTCTCGCCCGTGTAGGCGTCCTGCTTGACCAGCATCTCCTGATCGCTCTCCAGGGTCTGCACCTGTTTCCAGTCCAGGGCGATGGAGCCGCCATACGGCGTCTCGAGCAGCAGCTTGCCGCCGTCGAAGACCTTGATCTTGCCACTGAGCTTGTCACCGTTCTTCATCCAGACGGTGTCGGCCAACACAGGGGTACACAGGGATGCGGCGATAAGGCAGAGCAAGGTTCTAGAATACATAAGCTGACTACGGGCTCGGTTTGACGAAAAAAGCCGGGCATTATCCAGATACACACGACTAGAGCAAGGACAGACCCAGCCCATGCCGTTGAGTTCAACTCTCATTTACCAAGTTGGCACGCCGTTCGGCCTGCCACACCCGGCGCTCGCCTGATGTCAGGGGTTTCGCGCCTTTCGGCAGAAGATGCTGATGCCCGACGAATGGCACTGTATTCCGTGCTGGGCCAGATTCCTTCGGGCAAGGTCGTCAGCTATGGCCAGCTGGCCGAGCTGGCAGGGCTTGGGCGAGCAGCGCGCTGGGTCGGGCGTACCCTTGGGCAACTGCCTGCGGATACCCGTTTGCCCTGGCACCGGGTGCTCGGCGCCGGAGGGCGCCTGAGCTTGGCACTGGGTACCCCGTCAGGCGACGAACAGCGTGCCCGGCTGCGCGCGGAAGGGGTCAATGTAACCAATAATCGTGTGGATATGACGCGCCATGGCTGGCGCCCAATGGAGCACAGCGGTTAGAGTGCGCGCTTTGTTTTCGTAAACTTGAGGCAGATGTTGGCCCATGCCCCGTAAAACCTGGCGCGCTGCGCTCGCTGCCTATGCCAGCCCGTCAACCCTGGTGCTCTTGCTGCTTGGCTTTGCCGCCGGCCTGCCGTACATGCTGGTGTTCTCAACGCTTTCGGTGTGGTTGCGCGAAGCCGGTGTGGCGCGCGAAACCATCGGCTATGCCAGCCTGATCGGCCTTGCCTACGCCTTCAAATGGGTCTGGTCGCCACTGCTCGACCAATGGCGCCTGCCACTGCTCGGCGGCCTTGGCCGGCGTCGCTCGTGGCTGCTGCTGTCGCAGGTGCTGGTGGTGATCGGCCTGGTCGGCATGGGCTTGTGCGACCCGCAAAAGCATCTGTCGTGGCTGATTGCCTTGGCGGTGCTGGTGGCCTTCGCTTCAGCGACCCAGGACATCGCCGTCGATGCCTATCGCCTGGAAATCGCCGACGACCAGCGCCAAGCCGCCCTCGCCGCCAGCTACATGGCCGGTTACCGGGTCGCCGCGCTGTTGGCCACGGCGGGTGCGCTGTTCTTCGCCGAGTGGTTTGGCTCCACCGGCTTCAGTTACCTGCATCAGGCCTGGACCGGCACCTACGTGCTGTTTGGCGTGATCATGCTGCCTGCGGTATTCACTACCCTGGTGATGCGTGAGCCACCGGTTCCGCTGCGCACTCAACTGTCTGCCGCACGTTATGGCCTGGGCCACCAGCTGGCTTCGGTGTTCGTGCTGATCATCCTGCTGGTATCGGTCCCAGCCAGCTTCACCCAGCTGTTCAATACCGACTGGGCCAGCGTGGTGTTCGGCGACTCGACCGTACTCGACCTGTTTCTCGAAGACCGCGCCTTCCTGCGTCTGCTGTTGTATGTATTGCTGACCTGGGCTTGCCTGTCTTCCCTGGGCCGCCGCGGCCTGGCGCCGGTGCTGACGCCGGTCAATGACTTCATCGCGCGTTATCGCTGGCAGGCGTTGCTGCTGTTGGGTCTGATTGCCACCTATCGCATGTCCGATACGGTGATGGGCGTAATGGCCAACGTGTTCTACATCGACATGGGCTTCACCAAGGACCAGATCGCCAGCGTCAGCAAGATCTTCGGCCTGATCATGACCCTGCTCGGCGCCGGTGCTGGCGGGCTGCTGATCGTGCGTTTCGGCATCATGCCGATCCTGTTCATCGGTGGCGTGGCATCGGCGGCGACCAACATCCTGTTCCTGATGCTGGCCGATATGGGGCCGAACCTGGAAATGCTGGTGGTGACTATTTCGCTGGATAACTTCAGCTCCGGCATGGCCACTTCAGCGTTCGTCGCCTACCTGTCCAGCCTGACCAATTTGAAGTTCTCGGCAACTCAGTACGCCCTGCTCAGCTCGATCATGCTGCTGTTGCCGCGCTTGATTGGTGGTTACTCTGGGGTGATGGTGGAGAAGTTCGGCTATCACGACTTCTTCCTGATCACTGCGCTGCTGGGGGTGCCGACCTTGATCCTGATCGCCCTGCAGTGGCGTCAGGAGATTGGGCGGGGCAAGCAAGCGCCAGTGCAAGGTTCTGCGCCTGAACAACCCTGACAGGTAGAGCTATCGCGGGGCAAGCCCGCTCCCACGCAGCCCACAGCCTGCTGT